>JAOPUT010000121.1 GCA_025963385.1 Mycobacterium sp. | reverse complement strand
GGGCGGACGAGTTGGCCTGTAAGCCGGATTCTGTTCCACACCGCCATGACTGGCGGCGCGGCGGCGACCATCCATCTGGACACACCGTCACCGGGTGCCTCGAGCGGCCTACCCGCAGACTCGGGCGAGCAGCCCTCGAACGTCTGCGCAGCCGCAACCAGGTTGCGGCCTTCTTGGCCTTGCTTCGGGTGGGGTTTGCCTAGCCACTCCGGTCACCCGGAGTGCTGGTGCGCTCTTACCGCACCGTTTCACCCTTACCACCCGTACCCGAAGGTAAGAGCGGCGGTTTTCTTTCTGTGGCACTTTCCCGCGAGTCACCTCGGATTGCCGTTGGCAATCACCCTGCTCTGTGAAGTCCGGACTTTCCTCGAAGCCAGGCGAACCTGGACTCCGCGGCCGCCCGGCCAACTCGTCCGCGCAGATCACCGTACTCTGAAGCGCATGCCAAGGCTGCCACCGGCCCGGTATCTGCTCCGCGCCAAGGACCTCGTCGACGCGCGGTACGCGGACCCCATCACCGTGGACGACCTCGCGGCCGCAGCCGGTCTGTCCCGAGCCCATTTCTCGCGCATGTTCACCAGGACGTTCGGTGAGTCGCCGCGGGCGTACCTGCAGACGCGACGGCTGGAGCGCGCGGCGTCGCTGCTCCGCTACACCGACCGGTCGGTGGCCGACGTCTGCGTGATGGTCGGCCTGCAGAGTGTCGGCTCCTTCACGACCAGCTTTGCCCGCGTGTACGGCAAGCCGCCTGCGGCGTACCGCGCCAGCCTGCCGCCAGCCGCGTCGCGCGCGAGGGTGCCGAGCTGCATCCTGGCGCGGGACACGAGACCGCCAGCCGACAGTCGCGTGAAGGATAGAGCACACGGGGAGAAGACGGATCGCCCAGTCCGGCCGTAGCGTCGGGCCCGTGATGAGAATTGGAAGTGCCCACCTGTGGGTTCACGATCAGGCAGTCGCGCTCGAGTTCTGGACCGAGAAGGTCGGGATGGAGGTGCGGGAGGACGTGTCGTTCCCCGAGGAGATGGGCGACTTCAGGTGGTTGACCGTCGGGCCGCCGGGGCAGGACGACGTCAGCATCGTGCTGATGGCCGTGCCAGGTCCGCCGGTGATGGACGCGGACACCCGCGCCCAGGTACTCGACCTGACGGCCAAGGGTTTCGCGGGCACCGTCTTCCTGATCACCGACGACGCGCAGGCCAGCTACGAGGAGCTCACGGCCCGCGGCGTCGAGTTCACCGAGCCGCCGAACCAGATGCCGTACGGCATCGATTCCGGTTTCCGGGATCCCTCGGGCAACAGCGTGCGGCTCACTGAGCTCAATCCCTAGGCACGGCGGCGCAGCACGATGACGTGGTCCTGGATCGTCGCCTGCTGACCGTCGGGACCGGTGGCATTCCGGTCGATTGCCTCGACCCGCACTCGATCCCATTCCGAGGACGGCAGGTCGAGGTCGGCGATCACTTCCTCGGCGCTCGGGAACGGGTGGTCGTGAGGCACCTTGGTCGACCACGGCGGCATCCCGCCGTGGTCGACGATGACGAGATGGCCACCTGGCGTCACGGCGTTCGCCGCATTGCGCAGGATCTGCGGGCGCTCCAGTCGCACGGTCGAGTGCAGGAACTGCGCGGAGATCAGGTCGAAGGTGCCCTCGGGGAAGCTGTCCGAGAGATCGTGACGTTCGAACCGGATGCGATCCGCGACTCCCCGGGATCTGGCCTCCTCGGTTGCGCGTGCGATCGCCGTCTCGGAGATGTCGACCGCCGTCACCTGCCAACCGTGCTCGGCCAGCCACGCGGCGTCGCCACCTTCACCGCAACCCAGATCCAGCACCCGCCCTGGTGTCAGCTCCGCGACCACCTCGGCGAAGTGAGCGTTGACGCGGCCACTCCAAATGCGTTCGCGCTCACCGTAGTGCGCGTCCCAGTACTCCTTGGCAGACTTGCTCGGGTCGGTCGCCCGGTGATCATGCGTGGACATCGTCGTTCTCCTTCGTGGCGGGTACGGGTAGGCCGAAGTCATCGGCGTCCATGACGACCACCTTGCCGACCCTGCCGCAATCTGCCAACATCTTTTGCCATGCAGGCAAAGACCGCAGATGACGTCGACCTCCGCGTCAGACGCCGCCTGCGCGAATTGCGTACGCAGCGCGGACTGACCCTCGACGAAGTCGCCTCGAGGGCCGACATCGACGTCTCGACGTTGAGCCGGCTCGAGTCGGGTAAGCGCAGGCTGGCACTCGACCACCTCCCCCGGTTGGCAGCGGCTCTCTCGGTGAGCACCGACGACCTGTTGCGCGCCCCCGATGCGGAGGATCCGCGGGTCAAGGGCGCGTCGCAGACCCGCAACGGCGTGACGTACTGGCCGCTAACGCACGACGGGCCCGCGGGCGGTCTGCACGCGTTCAAGATCCGGGTGAGCGCCCGACGGCGCACCCCACCCGGCGAGTTACCGGTGCACGACGGGCAGGACTGGATGTACGTGTTGTCGGGCCGCATGCGCCTGATCCTCGGCGAACGCGACTTCACCATCAAACCCGGTGAGGCGGTCGAGTTCTCGACGTGGACGCCGCACTGGTTCGGCGCGGTGGACGGTCCCGTCGAGGCCGTGGCGATCTTCGGGCCGCACGGCGAGCGGCTACACCTGCACACCTGACCCCGGGTGGGAATAGGGTGGGCACGTGTCCTCGGATTCGGCGCCCGATTCGTCAGCCCCGGCGTCGGGCCGTCCCTGGAGCGCGCGCGAGGTCGAGTTGCTGTCCGTGACACTGCGACTGCTGCAACGGCACGGCTACGACCGCCTGACCATGGAGGCCGTCGCCACGGAGGCCAAGGCCAGCAAGGCGACCATGTACCGGCGGTGGCCGTCGAAGGCCGATCTGGTGCTCGCAGCCTTCATCGAGGGAACGCGCGAGGCCGCCGTCCCACCCCGCACCGGATCACTGCGCGGTGACCTGCTGGCCATCGGCGCCTCGGTGTGCCAACAGGCACAGCAACACTCGGCCACGATGAAGGCGGTACTCAACGAGATGTCCCACAGCGCGGCGCTGCGTACTGCCATGCAGGACAACTTCGTGTATCACCGGAATCGGCTGATCGACGCGGTCCTTCGCGAGGCCGTGGACCGCGGTGAGATCGACGCCGCGGCGATCAACCCCGAGATCTGGGACCTGCTACCGGGATATCTGGTGTTCCGCGCCCTCGTCTCGGAGCGACCTCCGTCGGACCACACGGTTCAGGCACTGGTCGACGAGGTGCTGATCCCCAGCCTCACTCGAGGTACGCCGTCTGGTTGACGAGCCGCACCGACGAGCCGCCGTCCGGATAGAACTCGGCGATGGACAGCGAGGCCAGGTCGAGGTGCAGGCGGTACAGGATGCCCTGGCCGGCGTCGAGCGCCAGTCGCAGGACGGTCTTGATCGGCGTCACGTGCGATACCACCAGCACCGTCGCACCGCCGTGTTCGGTGATGATCTTGCTGCGCGCGCGGCGCACCCGCTGCGCGACGGCGTCGAAGCTCTCCCCGCCGCCGGGGGGTGCGACGCTGGTGTCGCGCAGCCATTGCGCATGCACGACCGGATCCCGTTGCGCCGCTTCGCCGAACGTCAGGCCCTCCCAGTCGCCAAAGTCCGTCTCGATGAGATCGTCGTCGACGGTCACATCGAGCCCGAGGGCCTTGGCCGCGGCCGCCGCGGTGTCGTAGGCCCGCTGCAGGGGTGAGCAGACGACGGCGGTGACGCCACCGCGCTCGCCGAGATAGCGTGCTGCGGAGTCGGCCTGGCGTCGCCCGAGTTCGGTCAGCGGCGGGTTGCCGCGCCCCGAGTAGCGACGGTTCACGGACAGCTCGGTCTGGCCGTGACGCAGCAGCAGGAAGCGCGTCGGCGCTCCCACCGCACCGGTCCACCCGGCTGGCGAGACCGCTTCTGCCGCCGTGGCTTCCGACGTGGTCTCCGGTTCGGCGGAGGCCGCGTCCATCGCCTCGTTGGCCAGCCTGTCGGCGTGGGCGTTGCTGGCTCGCGGGATCCACGTGTAGGTGATGCTGTCGAAGGTCGCGGCCACCTCCAACGCCCGCTGCCGCAGCGGGATCAGATCGGGATGCTTGACGCGCCAACCACCCGACATCTGCTCGACGACCAGCTTCGAGTCGAGTTGCGCGGCCACATCCGTGGCGCCCAGCTCGGCGGCCTCCTCAAGGCCCGCGATCAAACCGTGGTACTCGGCTACGTTGTTGGTGGCGCGGCCGATGGAGGCCTTGCGCTCGGCGAGCACCCGTTCGTGGTCGCCCGACCAGACCACCGCACCGTACCCCGCTGGACCCGGATTGCCGCGCGAGCCGCCGTCCGCCTCGACGATCACCTTCATTCGCTGAAGTCCCTCACCCGCACCAGGATCGCCGAGCACTCGGGGCAGCGCAGCACCTCGTCCTCGGGTGCGGCCGAGATACGCGCCAGCTCTCCCCTGTCGATCTCGATGCGGCAGGCGCCGCACCGCTTGCCCTGCAGTCGTCCCGCCCCGATGCTGCCGCCTGCCCGCTGACGCTCGTAGAGCGCCACCAGCGCCGAGTCCAGGGACGCCACCAACTCCTCGCGGCGCGACGCGGCCTGGTGGCGCGACTGATCGATGAGCACCAGCGCTTCGTCGCGTGCCGACACCGCAGCCGCCAGCTCGCCCTGGAGCTCGTCGATTCGGCCGAGCTGCGCCTCCTGATCCTTCTGCAGGGACTCGCGGCGCTCCATGATCTCGAGCAGCGAGTCCTCGAGGCTGCCTTGACGCCGCTCCAGTGTCTCCAGCTCGTGTTGAAGCTCCGCGACGTGCTTGACGTCGACGGTGCCACCGTCGAGCAGCCCGCGATCGCGCTCCTCGCGCTTGCGCACCGAGTCGATCTCGGTCTCGAACTTGGCGATCTGACCGTCGAGATCGTCCAACGCGATGCCGAGGGCAGCGAGCGTGTCGTTCGCCTCGCGATGAGACTCCTGCACGACGTCGAGCCGCTGCTGCTCGTCGAGATGTTTGGCGCGATGGTCCAATCGACTCAGATCAGCGTCGATCGCGGCCAATTCGAGTACCGAACGTTGTTGTCGCTCTTCGGCCTTCATGTGCTCTTCGCGTCCTTCTCTAGATTCCATGGATCCGTGCGGACCGGGCTCACGCGCACCTCGAGCGCATCGCCGAAATGCTTGCCGAGCAGTGCCGCAGCCTGATGACACCACGGGTACTCACTGGCCCAGTGGGCGACGTCGACGAGGGCGACGCCCGAGGCGCGCAGGTGCTCGTCGGCCGGGTGGTGCCTGAGATCCGCCGTGACGTAGGCCTCCACGCCTGCCGCCGCCACGGTGTCCAGGAGCGAGTCGCCCGCTCCCCCGCACACCGCCACGCGTGACACCACCGCGTCGGGATCGCCTGCGGCCCGCACCCCCCACGAGGTCCGCGGTAACCCCCGGGTCACCCGAGAGACGAAGTCCGACAGGCTTTCCGGGTTTGGTAGCGCGCAGATGCGGCCGATGCCCACGTCCGACGGCAGCGGCGCGAGGGCAAAGACGTCGAACGCGGGTTCCTCGTACGGGTGCGCGCGCCGCATCGCGCCGAGCACGGTCCTTCGCAAACCGGGGGGCGCGACGACCTCGATGCGGGCCTCCGCGACGTGTTCGACCGCCCCGACCGTGCCGAGCGTGGGGGTCGCTCCCTCGTGTGGCAGGAACTGACCGTCACCCGCGACCGTCCAACTGCAGTGCGAGTAGTCGCCGATGTGGCCAGCGCCCGCGTCGAACATCGCCTCGCGCACCGCTTCCGCGTCGGCGGTCGGTACGAACACCACCCACTTGTCCAGCCGGCTACCGTCGGAGGCCGGCGAGAGCACGCCATCGACGACGAGGCCGAGCGCCTCGGCGAGCGCATCCGACACCCCAGGGGACGCGGAGTCGGCGTTGGTGTGTGCGGTGAACAGCGCACTGCCTGCGCGGATCAGGCGGTGCAGCAGGGCGCCCTTCGCGGTGTCGGCGGATACCGTGTCGACCCCGCGCAGCAGCAGCGGGTGGTGCGCGAGAAGCAGTCCGCCGTCCGGGGTCCCGTCGACCACGGCGGCGGTCGCGTCGACCGCGATCGTCACCGATTCGACCACCTCGGACGGATCCCCACACACCAGCCCCACCGAGTCCCACTCCGCTGCCAACGCCGGCGGGTAGGCATGCTCCAGCACGTCGATCACGTCGGAGAGTCGCGCGCTCACGGGGACACCTCCTGCTCTCGCCGAGCCGCCGTCAAGCGCTCTACCAGCCACGACGGGGGTTCGTGGTAGCGCGCATCCGCACGTGGCGGAACCCCACGACCCTGCACTCCCGGTGACCGGGACGGACTGCCCACAACAAGACAGTAGACAATGGACGGGTGAGCCCCCAGCTAGTCATATTCGACCTCGACGGCACGCTCACCGATTCCGCCCCCGGGATCGTCGCGAGCTTCCTGCACGCGCTCGGCGAGATCGGTGCTCCTGCGCCCGACGGTGACCTCGCCGGCCTCGTCGTCGGACCTCCGATGCACCAGACGCTGACGTCCATGGGGCTCGGTGACCGGGCCACCGAGGCGTTCACCGCCTACCGCGCCGACTACACCACCAGGGGCTGGGCGATGAACAGCCTCTTCGACGGGATTCCCGACCTGCTGACGGACCTTCGAGCCGCAGGCGTGCGCCTCGCCGTCGCCACGTCGAAGAACGAGCCGACGGCCAGGCGGATCATCGAGCACTTCGGCATCGAGGACCACTTCGAGGTGATCGCCGGAGCCAGCCCCGACGGCGTCCGGTCGGCGAAGGCCGACGTCGTCGCGCACGCACTCGCCCAGCTGGGTCCTCTGCCCGAGCGGGTGCTCATGGTCGGCGACCGCTCCCACGACGTCGAGGGCGCCGCCGCACACGGCATCGACACGGTCGTCGTCGAGTGGGGCTACGGCGCATCGGACTTCGCCGGACCCGACGCCGCGACCGCCTTCCGGCACGTGTCGACGATCGGCGACCTGCGGGAGGTGCTTGGTGTCTAGCTCGCTGCACGTGACGTTCGTCTGCTCGGGCAACATCTGCCGGTCCCCGATGGCCGAGAAGATGTTCGCCCACCAGATCTCCGAGCGCGGACTGGCCGACGTCGTGCGCGTGACCAGTGCGGGTACCGGCAGCTGGCACGTCGGTGATCCCGCCCACGAGCGCACCGGTCACGTGCTGCGCGAGCACGGCTATCCCACCGCCCACACCGCCGCTCAGGTCGACGACGACCACACCGCCGCCGACATGGTCATCGCCATGGGCCGCAACCACGTCCGCATCCTGCGCGACCTCGGGGTGCCCGCGGCGCGGATCCGGATGATGCGCTCGTTCGATCCCCGGTCGTCAGCCCACCCGCTGGACGTCGAGGACCCCTACTACGGATCCCTCGAGGACTACGAGGAGACCTTCACCGTCATCGAGGCCTCGCTGCCAGGACTGCACGCCTGGGTCGACGAGCAACTCGCCGAGCGGGAGGCCGCAGGCTGATGCGCCGGTTCGCCTTCCTGTTCAAGCCCCAGTGGTTGGCGCTCTACGTCGTCGTGATCGCCTTCGCCTACCTGTGCTTCACGGTGCTGGCGCCGTGGCAGCTCGGCAAGAACACGAAGACCTCCCGCGAGAACACCCAGATCTCCAATTCGCTGTCCCAGGCCCCGGTACCGGTGACGACGATGCTGCCGCAACAGGATTCGTCGGCTCCCGGCGATCAGTGGCGCCAGGTCACCGCCACCGGCCGGTACCAGCCCGACGCCCAGGTGCTCGTCCGATTGCGCAGCATCGACGGCGACCCCGCATACGAGGTGCTGCTGCCGTTCCACGTCGACGGCGGCCCCACCGTGCTCGTCGACCGCGGCTACGTCAAGCCCGACAAGGGCACTGCAGTGCCCGATTTCGCCGCACCACCCACCGGGACGGTGACCATCACCGCGCGGCTGCGCGACTCCGAACCCGTTGTCGCGGGCAAGAACCCGTTCCGCGCGGACGGTGTGCAGCAGGTGTACTCGATAAGCACCGGACAGGTCGCCGAAGTGACGGGCGTGCCGTTGGCGGGTTCGTACCTCCAGCTCGTCGACGGCCAGCCTGGCGGCCTCGGCACCATCGGCCTGCCACATCTCGATGCGGGCCCCTTCCTGTCCTACGGCATCCAGTGGATCGCGTTCGGGATCATCGCGCCGATCGGTGTGGGCTACTTCGTCGTGGCCGAGATCAAGCAGCGCCGCCGGGACAAGGCTCAGACCGATTCGCGGGCCGCCGCACCTGCGCCGCTCAGCACGCAGGAGAAGCTCGCCGACCGCTACGGAAGGCGGTCGTGACGAGCACCGCCGCTGTAGCCGCCGCGGCCTGAACCACGCGGGAGAGTCGGACCGATCGCGTGACGTCGGCGCGCCCCGGTGGGCGGCCGTCCCCCAGCGTCGGCCGGATCTCCAGGCGGTGGGCGTATTGCGTCGGGCCACCCAGCCGCACGCCGAGCGCCCCCGCGAACGACGCCTCCACCACCCCGGCGTTGGGACTGGGGTGTCTGGCGGCGTCGCGGCGCCAGGCCGCCAGTGCGCCGCGCGGCGATCCCCCGACCACCGGCGCGCACGCCGCCACCAGGATCCCCGTCACCCGGGCCGGGAGGTAGTTCGCGACGTCGTCCAATCGTGCTGCGGCCCAACCGAACCGCGTATAGCGCGGCGACTGATGACCGATCATCGCGTCAAGCGTGTTCGCCCCGCGGTAGACCAGTAGTCCGGCCACCCCGCCGACCGCGCCCCACCAGAGGGGGGCGACCTGTGCATCCGAGGTGTTCTCGGCGACCGACTCCACCGTGGCGCGTGCGATGCCCACATGGTCGAGCGAGGCGGGATCGCGGCCGCACAGGGACGGCACCAGGGCGCGCGCCCCGTCCAGGTCGGCCGCCTCGAGCCGGTCGGCCATGTCGGCACCGGTGCGCGCCAGGGACGTCCCGCCGAGCACGATGAACGTGGTGGCGGCGGTCGCCACCGCGGTCCACGCGGGACCCCGGCGCGCAGCGGCGCGATCCACCGTCGTCCCCAGCGCGGCGAGCATGCCGAGCAATGCGCCGGTGTGTGCCACGCCCGCGCTTCGGCGGTCCGAATAGGTGAGCCGTTCGAACACCGCCGCGGCGGTGCCGAATGCCGCCACCGGATGCCCGCGCCGGGGGTCGGCCCACAGCACGTCGGCCAGATATCCGAGGGCCAGGCCGACCGCCCGGCCGTGGCGCATCGACACAAGCACCCCGGCAGCGTCTCACGAGTGGTGTACTCGACCGCATGAGGCTGGGCCCACCGCGACGGCCGACCCGGGTCGTCGACCTTCTCAACCCGGCGGCCACGCTGTTGCCGGCGGCCAACGTGATCATGCAACTGGCGTCCCCCGGCGTGGGATACGGCGTACTCGAGAGCCCCGTGCAGACCGGGAACGTGTACGAGCATCCCTTCAAACGCGCGCGCACCACGGGCACGTATCTCGCCGCGGCGACCATGGGCACCGCCTCGGACCGCGCGCTGATCCGCGCCGAGGTCGACAGAGTGCACGCGATGGTTCGATCGAACGCGTCGAGTCCGTTGTCCTACAACGCCTTCGACCCCGAGCTGCAGCTCTGGGTCGCGGCGTGCCTCTACCGGTACTACGTTGACATGCACGAGTTCCTGTACGGCCCGCTCGACGAGGTCGCGGCGGACACGGTGTACGACGACGCCAGACGCCTCGGCACCACCCTTCAGGTTCGCGATGGAATGTGGCCAGTCGACAGGGCAGCGTTCGACGAGTACTGGACGCGGTCGTTGGACGAGCTGCGCATCGATCCACCCGTGCGTGAACACCTTCGTGGCGTCGCCGCGCTGGCCTTCCTGCCTGCACCGCTGCGCCTCCTCGCGGGTCCCTTCAACCTCTTCGCGACGACGGGTTTCCTGCCAGCCGAGTTCCGCGATCTCATGTCGCTGCCGTGGTCTGCCGCGCAGCAGCGGCGATTCGGACTGCTACTGCAGGGACTCCGCATCGCCGATCACGTGATCCCGCGGGAACTCTGGGTGTTCGGTTACCGAATGTATCTGTGGGACATGCGCGCCCGGGCACGCCGCGGCAGGCGAGTCATCTGACTCGCCTGCCGGGCGCTTCGTTCGCTCCTACTTGCGGTGTCGCCCCTTCTGCTGGTCGTCACCCGACCGCTGCTGCTTGTCGGCCGACTGCTTGGGAGCGTCCGCCTGCCGCGGCTTCTTGGGCGAGGCGGTGGAGCCCTTCGGAGTGTCCGCGGCCGGGTTCTGCGCGGCGGCCGGCGCGGACGTCGACGCGGACGTGGCAGGCGTAGCCGGGTTCTGCGCGGCGGCCGGGGTTGCGGGAGCGGCCGGAGTTGCAGACCCCTGCTCCGGTGTGGCCGTCGAGGCCAACGGCTCCTGCTGCGGACCCGTCGTAGCCTCCACGCCCTGCGGTGTGACCGTCGCTGCCGCCGTCGGAGCCGGGACCGCCGGCGCGGTCAGGGCTGCGGTCGACGGAATGGCAGCCGGCGACGTCGAAGGCACGGAAGCGGGCTGCGGCATCGCCGCCATCACGATGGCGTTGGCCTCCTGCAGCGTCGCCGCCGCGGCCGCGGTCCCGGCGTCCAATGTCGTTGCGGGCTCGGGCGTTGCGGCGGGTGTCGGATCCTGAGCCAGGGTGGTCAGTGCCGCGAGGTCCGCGGGTGCCGCCTCCTGCGCGTCGGGCATGGCCAACGCCATCCGCGCCATGGCCGGCGTGGTCGTGGACTGGGCAGCCAGCTGCTGGATGACGTACGCGGCCGGTTTGAGCGTCCCGTCGGATCGGATCACGCCGAACGTGTCGTCGGGATTGGTGCTCCCCGTCGCGCGGTCCTGCAGTGTCCACACGAACGCGGGTCCGGTGTAGCCGAGGCCTCGCCACGTCGTGAGCATGTCCTGCAGGTAGGCGGCCTGGTCTGCCTCGCTGACCTCCGAGGTCGGCTCGCCGTACTCGCTGGCCCAGATCTGTTTGTCGGCATCGCCGTTGGCCACCATGACGGCACGCATGTCCTGCAACTGCGTGAGCGGCGACTGAGGGTAGGGCGCGCCCTGGGAAAACGGCAGCGAGTACAGGTACGGGTGGAACGACAGGGCGTCGAAGTAGCCTTCTCCGCCTGCGTCATAGATGCCGTTGACGAACGTCACGGGGTTCATGATGACGTCGCCGTAGTCCACCACGGCGCCGGTGACGCCACCGATGACCGTGGCGTTCGGGTCGGCCGCCTTGATCTCGGGGTATGCGGCCTTCAGCAGCTCGGTGTATCCCGCTGGATCAGGCTTGGGGCTGTAGAAGAAGAACGCATTGGGCTCGTTCCAGATCTCGTAGGCGCCGACCTTGCCTGCGTACCGCTGAGCCACCAGACCCGCGAAGTCGCCGTACGCGGCAGGCGAGGCCGGCGCTCCGCTCAGCGGCTGCTCGCCGGGCGCGACCGCCCACGCCGGAGACGAGTTGAGCACCCCGAGCACACCCATACCTCGCGAATCCGCGGCGTTGACCATGTAGTCGACCGTGCTCCAGTCGTAGGTATTCGGGGCCGGCTCGACGCCCGCCCACGGAATCATGATCCGGACGTTGTTCACTCCGAGTGCCTGCATCTGATCGAGTTGCGCGTCGATCTGCGCAGGCGTCATTCCGTAGAGGTCGGAATCGGCGAATCCGATGGTGTCACTCGACGGGTCGATTGCCGCCAGCGGCAACACGTTCGTGGTCGCCGTATTCATGGTCGGCACCATTGCGGTGGCGCCCACCGCAGAGATGGCGACGGTTGCCATCCCAGCGAAGACGATCTTCACCAATGGTGGTTGCCAGGTTCTACCGCGACTTTGCCGCATGATGTTTCACCGTTTCCTGTTCGCTATGAGACCCCACTGCGCCGGGAGCCTCCCCGTGTTTCGACTGTTCCCAGTTGCGCGGTGAAGTAACCCGCGTTCGACGAATTGAAATCGCTCTGATCTGCAGCTTAGTGGCTTCACGACGATTGGAATCGAGGACGATTCGACACAAGATCGCAACGACAGCAAAATTCATGATCAATTACTTTGGCATACTTCACGCACCACTCACCGGCGATTTTCGTTTGCTCCGTTCAGTTGGTGAAATGGTTTCGTTCAGATTGCAAAGAGTGGAGTCCCGCTAGTCGATCGTTTGCTCGAAACGTTTCAATGCACAACCGTTCACCCAAAAATTCGTGCAGATTCGGCGGCGAAGCCAGTCACTCCGGCAAAGCAGATTTGGTTGCCGAATTCAGCGCAGGCGTCAAAAGCGGCCCGTGTCGCAGCCACTGAGGTGAACCATTACGTCCCTTCGAACGTGTCCATTGGTGGCCGATGTGCACGACGATAGGAGACCCGGTGCGGGCCGACCAAAGCCCTGACAATCTGCTCGACTTCGTCGACCAGGCGCTCTATCTCGGCCTGCGCGCCACCGGCCAGTCGGCAGTGACTCAGATCGTCTGGACATACGAGCACGAGATCTCCATGGCGGGCGTCCGGCGCTTTCACCGCGACATGGGCTTCGGCATGGCGGGTCGTCTGATCGAGCCGTCGATCCTTCCCTTCGGACGGCACCGATGGGTCGCGTCGACTGGGCCCGCGGCACCTCTGCGCGTGGCGACGGAACCGCGCCCCCGCGCCGACCTCAGCGACTGGATCGACGAATGCGCCTTGCAGCCAATCGATCCCGAATTCGGTCCGTCGTGGCACATGGGCGTGCTACCGATGACCGACGGTTCGACGGCGGTGAGCCTGGTCGGGTCGCATTGCGTGGCCGACGGCGGCGGCGCCCTGCTGACCGTCTACGAGGCGGTGCTCGGACAGCGCCGCGACCTGGGCTATCCCCCGCCGCGGTCGCGGACCCGACGCCAGGCCGTGATCGCCGACCTTCGCCAAACCGTGCGCGACCTCCCCGAGCTCGGGCGCACCGTCATCGCGGCGATCAGGTTCCTCCGCAGCCAGCAGAAGACGCCGTCGAGGGCGACGACGACGGCGCAGGCGCTCCCTGCCGGTGCTCACGCCGACGCCGCGGTGGTGGCACCCGCGGTGGCCGTGATCGTCCCGATCGACCACTGGGACGAAAGGGCTGCCGCACTCAACGGGAACAGCCACGCATTGCTCGCCGCGCTGTGCGCCAGACTGGCGGTCCACCAGGGTCGAGAGCTCGCCGGCGACGGGACGGTCGGGCTGATCGTGCCGATCAACGACCGCACCCTGGAGGACACCAGGGCCAATGCGGTGAACCTGGCCTACGTCAGAGTCGACCCGATGACGGTCGCGACCGATCTGTCCGGTACTCGCACGGCCATTCGCGAGGCACTGAAGCTGATGCGGGAGAAGCCCGACGAGGCTCTGGCCCTGTTGCCGCTGACACCGTTCATCCCGAAGGTCGCCGTCCGGCGGACCGCCGACCTGGCCTTCGGATTCACCGCTGAACCCGTGTCATGCTCCAACGTCGGGGACCTTCCCGTCGACGTGGCGCGCCTGGACGGAACTCCCGCCGAGCTGGTGATCATGCGCGGTGTGGACCACCACGTGACCCGTCGCGTGCTCGAGGAGCGCCACGGACTCCTGACCGTCGTGTGCGGCAGGCTCGACGGCAAGGTCAGCATGACCGTGGTCGGTTACCAGCCCGGTGCACGGAATACCAAGGAGGCCCTGCGCGAGAGGATCGCGACGTCACTCGGCGAGCTCGGGATCACCGCGGTGATCGTGTGAACGACGGCTCGGCGGTCCTGGAGTGTCGCCGCGCCGATCCCGCCGTCCCGGGGTGGCGCCGCCGACCACGACCCCGTCGCGGCACGACCCCGGTTGCTGCGCTTGGCGCTTCGGTCGTTCGCGGTCGGTCGGGCAATGCGAGTCTGTTGATGGTCCGCAGCGTCGAAAGGTACTGGTGTGTCAGCGAACCCGTGTTGTAGGGCAGCCCGTACCGTTCGAAGAGCGGCCTCACCAAGCCGGCGATCTCGGCTAGGCGGTTGCTCGGCAGGTCGGGAAAGAGATGGTGTTCGATCTGATAGCACAGGTTGCCGCTCGAGAACGCCAGCAGCGGACCGGCCTGAAAATTGGCCGCGCCCAACATTTGTCGTAGGTACCACTCGGGTCTGCTTTCGTGGAGCAGTACGTCGGGGGTGAACTTCTGCGTGCCATCTGGGAAGTGACCGCAGAATATGACCACGTACGCCCACAGGTTGCGCAGCAGGTTGGCCACCACGTTGGCGCCGAGGGTTCGGCGCCATCGGGGCCCACTGAGTGCCGGAAACAGCACGTAGTCCTTGAAGGTTTGGCGGGCGACCTTGCCCAACAGCGCCGAGGCCTGGGCAGTCTTCGCGCTTCGGTCGCGGTCCAGGTCGACGCCGTGCAGGGCGATGCCCCATTCGAACGTCACGGCCAGGAGAACGTTCTGCAGCGGCTGCAAAAGGTAGCGGCGTCTCCACGGCTGATCGCGGGTCACTCGCATCACGCCGAATCCGAGATCCTCGTCCTCGCCCAGCACGTTGGTGAACACGTGGTGGCGGTAGTTGTGCGCTCTCCTCCACTGCGAGGAGACGGCAACCATGTCCCATTCCCACGTGGTGGAGTGAATCTCGGGGTCGTTCATCCAATCCCATTGGCCATGCAACACGTTGTGGCCGATCTCCATGTTCTCGACGCTCTTCGCAGACGCCAGCGCGGCGGTGCCGAGAACCCAGCCGGCCTTCGACCGGCTCCCGCCGATGATGAGATGGGCGCCGATGCCGAGTAATCGTTGACACCTGATCGTGCGTCGGATGTAGGTAGCGTCGCGCGTGCCCAACGAATCCTCGATGCCTCGCCGGATGGCGTCGAGTTCGTCACCCAGCTCCTGGACATCGGTCTGGCTCAGATGCGTGTAGCGGGCGACGTCGGTGATGGCCATGGGGGCGTCCTCGGTATTGCGGGTGAAACGGGCGAGGATCTGGACCCATGTGAAGCTTCAGCGGATGATTCCAGCGTACGCGGCTGCCTGGGGTGGCGAGCGCCGCCACCATCGATTCAATGGCCGCCGCCGGGGCGTTCGTCGTCAGCGATCCAGACCGGCTGTCGCTGCTCGACGACATCGCCGACGTCAGCCTCCGAATCGCCGTCTCGATCAACTTCGTACGCTCCTCCTTCCTCATCCGGGGGCGAATCGATATCGGCGAGATCGTCATAGGCGGGCCGGGCCTGTTCGGCCAGGTCGGCCTCGTCTGCGTGAGGGATGGGCTCGGTCATCATCGGCCTCCAGTGCTTCCCTCGAGCCGGGTCGGGGGCTCGGGGTCGGGGTTCGTGTACGCGTTCAACAGAGCCAGGTGCTGCGGGCCGTAGTAGCGAACCGCGAGCGAGATCTGTTCTCCGGCTTCGTAATACGTGTAATGATGATGATTCCCGTCACCATCGGTCGCATGGACGATCAGGTCGGCGAGGTGATCGATGGCACCGATGGTCGGATCGTTGTCCAGATAGCTCACGACGGTGAGGGCCGCGGTGATCGCGGCTTGGTCCGACGACGCGTAGAGCCCGTCGGCATGCCATTCGCGGAGGAAGTCCGCATCGGTTGAGGGGTCGGCCGTCGCCGGTGGCACGGCCAGGAGAACGGCACCCGCGGCGATCAGCGCGAAGATGATGGCGGCAAGGAGAGCGGCGCCGCGAGCACGCGGCGCCGGGCGTTGCAGACCTCTTCGACGAGCGCTGTACTGCATTGACGCATCCGTCCGCATCCCCACTGTTAATTCGTCGTCCAATTCTGGTGACCATCACACGCGATGGGTAGGGCCAGAAGTCCCCAGGACGCGATTGGAGTGGTGTGAGCGAAGTGCACCGGGAGTGCCGCGCGCCGAACCCCGACGGCTAGCGTGCTCGTATGGCGACACCTCCCCTGCTCGGTGCCCGCTATGAATTGCGAGGCGTCCTCGGCCGCGGCGGCATGGGCGAAATACGGGAGGGCTGGGACCTACGCTTGCAGCGCGCCGTCGCGATCAAGCTGCTGCATCCCGGCTTCAGCGCCGACCTCGACAATCGCCGCCGATTCCAGACCGAGGCACATTCGGCAGCAGCATTGACTCATCCCAATGTCGTCGCGATCCACGACTACGGCGAGCACCACGGCACGCCATACATCGTGATGGAGCGCCTCCCCGGGCACACCCTCGCCGACGAGATCGCCCGCGGTCCGGTGCACCAGTCACGTGTACACGTCATCCTCGACAGCGTCCTCTCGGCCTTGGCAGTCGCCCATGCGGCCGGAATAGTGCACCGCGACATCAAACCCGCCAACATCCTTTTCACCTCCGACGGCACCATCAAGGTGGCGGACTTCGGCATCGCGAAGACCACCGCCAACAGCTACACACAGGCCGGTCAGATCGTCGGGACACTCGCGTATCTGACTCCGGAGCGGCTAGCCGGGAGACCTGCGGATCCCACCGACGATCTGTACGCGGTGGGCTGCGTGGGATACGAATCCCTCACTGGCCGCAGGCCTTTCCCTCAGGAGGATCTCGGGGCGCTG
Source organism: Mycobacterium sp. (assembly GCA_025963385.1). Taxonomy (GTDB): domain Bacteria; phylum Actinomycetota; class Actinomycetes; order Mycobacteriales; family Mycobacteriaceae; genus Mycobacterium. The sequence continues at coordinate 4,220 of JAOPUT010000121.1, read as the reverse complement.
ACCCGCGCGATACTGGCCGACACACCTGTTCCCCTGATGGCCCTCTGCCCGTTCGTGGCGCCGCCACTGGCGTCCACCATCGAGCACGCCATGGCCCGCGACCCACGCCGGCGCTTCGCCAGCGCCGGCGCCATGCGCGCGTCCTTGGCAAACCCTGGTCCGGCCTCGCCGCCGACGCCACCACAACGCCCATCGACCGTCCTACTCACCGCGCCCGTGGCCGAATCGCTCCCGATGGGTGCCTACGGTTCCGCCAAGGCCACTGGCTCGCGCCGCATCGCGAAACGTACCGCCGTGGCGGGGATCGTCGGGTGCTTGACCCTTGCGGTCGTCCTCCTGGTGGCCAATTCCCCCTTCGACGCAAGCACACCTGCCACGACGAGCACGTCACTGCCGCCCGCACCACTGTCGAGTTCGACCACCCCCACGACCACCTCGACGACCACCCCCACGACCACGCCGGCGCCGACCACCGCCGAAGATCGGCCAGGGAGTGGAAATCACAAGCGCGGGAACGGAAAGGGAAACGACAAGCACTGATCGTCGGCCGCGACGTGCAGGTCGTCCGCCGACGTCACGGTTGGACATGCATCGACGGCACGCTCTGCTCGAAGGTGAAGACGTCGTCGGGGTCGTACTTCGCCTTGATCGTGCGCAGGCGGTCGAGGCCCGCGCCCCAGTAGGCGGTCCCCCATTCGGGCATGGCGGCGTTCGGGACGTTGACGTACGCACCGTTCACGAAGGGCGCCAACGCGTCGGCGAAGTCGGCCACCCACTTCTCGCAGACCGGGGTGAGCGGGTCGGCTGCCGCCGGTTCGCCACCACGGACGCCCCACCCGGCGCCGGGTTCGGCGTAGAACAGGGCACCGCGGTGAGCGAACACCGAACCCCCTACCGGTTCACTGGCCACGACGGCACCGCCCAAGGCGTTGGTGAAGTAGTTGCAGCCCGAGGTGGGCGCCGCTGCCATGAACGAGCCGATCACCGCGATGGCCTCGGCGGGGAATGGCTCGGAGATGAACTGCGAGAAGAACTTCCAGTTCGCCGGCTCGTCCGCCGTCGGAATCTGGAATCCGGCGTACGTCTCGGCCCAGCTCCCGGCCGCGATCGACACGTCGGGATGGCCGACCGACAGGATCGGCGACAGCAGCCGCGCCGCCTCGGACTCGGACCCGCCGGCGAGCACACCGATCATCTGGATCTCGTCGCGGCCGATCTCGAGCTGGGTGGTCAGGCGCTGATCGGTGAACGGGGCCGAGCCCTGCCACGCCTCGAATACCGCTGCCAGGCCGTCCAGGCCGGCCCAGCTCGCCGTCACGTAGACCGTTGCCCTCAGTGGGTGAATCCGATAGGTCAGTGAGGTGACGATTCCGAAGTTGCCGTTGCCAGCCCCCCGCAACGCCCAGAGCAGATCCACATGGTTGGTCTCGTCGACGGTGATTGCTTGCGCCCCAAGATGATCCGCGGGAACGACGACTTCGGCCGCGAGCAGGTTGTCCGATGCCATGCCGAACGAGCGGGTCAACAGCCCAAAGCCGCCACCGAGGGTCGCGCCGACCAGGCCGACGGTTCCCTCGGTGCCGGTGGGCACCAGGTAGCCCGCCTCGCCGAGCGCGGTGACGGCTTCGAGTTGATCGAGCCCGGCGCCGACGGTCGCCGTATGCGATTCCGGGTCGATGACGACCGACTTCATTTGGCTGACGTCGATCACGATGCCTCCGTCGACGTTGGACCAGCCCTCGAGGCAGTGTCCTCCGCTGCGGATCCGGACGGGCACCTCGCGCTGCCGCGCCCAGACCAGGGCGTTCACGACGTCCCGGGTTTCCAGGGCGAACACGACGACGGCAGGATCATGCGCGAAGAGCAGATTCCAGCCTGCCTTCGCATCGAGGTAGTCGGCGTCGCCTTGGCGGACGACTCGCCCCGTCAAGGCACCGGGTCCGGCAGCGGTGAAGGTCATCTCGACGCGACGTCGTCGCCCGGCTCGGTGTCGAGGGCCTCGCGGTCGAAGATCATCATGTAGCCGAAGTAGAGGCCACCGACCACGACCAGTCCGACCACGACGAGCGCGGGCACGACGTTGCTTGCGGGCGTGACGAGCACGAACAGCGCCGCAACGACCCAGATCAGCGCGGCGAAGGCCACGGGCAGTTCGAAGCGCCCGAGACTGAACCCGCCCTCCTTGCGCTCCAGTTTCTTGCGCACCGCGAGGTAGAGCACGACCGTGGCGCCATAGATGAGTGCGGGCAGGATCGTTCCTCCGACGATCAGCTGCATCAGCGCCGCACCGGGAAGCGCGACCATCAGCACCACGCCGACGAGCAGGATCAGGATCGTCGCGGGGACCGGCGTCTGGGTGCGCGGGCTGACGCGGCGCATCAGTCCGTGCGCTGGGAAGCGGCGGTCGCGCGCCATCGCGAAGGCCTGTCGGGACGCCGCGGTCATCACCACCATGCCTGCGCCGAACATCGCGAAGACGATGCCCACCAGCAGGATTCGTTCGGCGACGGGTCCGAGCTGGCTGCGAATGATCGCGGCGACCGGCGAGCCATCGCTGCTCACCGTCGCGACGTCCTTGATCGCCACGGTGAGCGCGATGAGGAACAGCAGTCCCAGCACCCCTGCCGCGACCACCGAGGCGACGATGGCGCGCGGCACGCTGCGGAACGGGTCCTTGGCCTCCTCCGCGAGGTTCGCCGCCGAGTCGAAACCGACCAGGGTAGTCAGGCCGACGATCATGCCCGCCATCAGCCCGCCGCCGACGGCGTAGTAGTTCGGGGCGCCTGCGGTGATACCCCGCGACGTGAGGTTCTCGACGTGGCCGCTGCCGGTGAACCACACGACACCGATCAGTGCGATCACCAGCACCACGACGATGGCGAGTTCGACGCCGACCGCACTCGAGGTGACCCACCCCAGTAGCCGTGTGGACACGATGACCAGGATGGCTTGGACGATCATGATCGCCACGGTGAGCAGTCGCGCGGTCTGTTCGCTTTCGGGGATGCCCAACAGCGGCATGAAGGCTTGGCTGGCCAGTGCGTTGTCCATGCCGACCACGCCGGTCGCCAGATACCAGAACGAGAGCCAACCGAACAACCACCCGACCTTCGGGTTGGCGAGCCGGGAGGCCCACTGGTACGACGAACCGCTGAGCGCGATGCGCGCGGCGAACTGTGCGACGACCAGGGCCACCAAGGTTTGGCCGACTGCCGCGATGGCGAACAACCAGATGCCCACTGGCCCAGCGGTGTTCAGTAGATCGTCATAGGTGGCGAAGATGGCGACCGCGACCGAGATGAAGGCGAAGGAGATCGCGAACACCTGGAAGGATCCGAGCGTCCGCTTGAGTTCCGGCTCGTAGCCCCCGTCCCTGGTCGCGTCGTCGGCCGCGACCGGGTCCACCACGTTCTCTGCGGTCATCGTGGCTATCCGATCGTTTGCGGCAAATGATGCACCGAAGAGTAGATGACGGCTGGCAGCACATTTGTCGTTTGCGTCGAATTGGTTTGCAGAGCACTGATGAGTGCGCGCTTACCGGCCGGTCGGTCCTTCGCTGGGCGGCCCGGTCCGGTCGGTAGGAGCAAGCTGCTGGAGCAGTCGGCTCACCCGCTGATCGATGTCGTCGCGGATCAACCGCATGCGTTCGACGCCCTCGATGCCCCGATCGGATGGCTCGTCGGTGTCCCAGGTCTCGACGAGTGTCCCGGGCACGGGGTCGAGGCGTGCCTCGCGGCCGAGGATCACCACCACGTCGACATCCCGCAAGAGCAGCGCATCGATGGGCTTTGGTGTCTCGGTGGAGATGTCGACGCCAACTTCGGCGAGTACCTCCGCCGAGAGGGCGTTGATCCGCGTCCCCGGCATGGTGCCTGCTGAGTACACGTCGACGAGAGCACCGGCGGCCTTGCGCATCAGGGCGGCCGCCATCTGGGACTTGCCTGCGTTCTTGACGCACACGAACAGCACCGACGGCCTCGTGTCGGGCAGGTTCATCGGACCTCCTGGGTGAAGCGCCTCCGCAAAGCCAGCGACACGTAGACCAGGGCGACGAGAACCGGAACTTCGATGAGTGGGCCGACGACGCCGGCCAGCGCCTGTCCCGACGCGGGGCCGTAGGTGGCGATGGCGACCGCGATGGCCAGCTCGAAGTTGTTGCCCGCCGCCGTGAATGCGAGAGTCGCGGTCCTCGCGTATCCCAGGCCGAGCGCAGCCCCGAG
>JAOPUT010000102.1 GCA_025963385.1 Mycobacterium sp. | reverse complement strand
CGCGCGGCGGACCCGGAGGGAGCACGTGAGCCGACATGGATCCGGTGATGAGGACCAGTCGACGGCTGAACCTTGTCACGCTGGGCGTCCTTGGCCTTCCTGCGGTCCTGTTCCTGATCTCGACATCGCTCTCCCCGCCGACGACAAAGGACTGGGGCCTCGTCGGCGCCTTCTTCATCCTTGACGGAATCACGTGCGTAGCCGCGTGCATGCTGCCCGCCGCGGTGGGCGCCGTCATCGCCAGGACCCACCCCGTACAGGCGTCCGCACTCGCGGGCCTCAGCACCGCCGCCCTCATCATGTTGTTCAGCGGCCTCGCGCCGTGGTCGGAGTACGAGTTCATCAGTCTGTCGCTGGTGATCATCGTCCCTGCGACCCTGGCGACCTGGGTGCACGCCCGCGCGACGCATCGTGGCGTCCAGTCACGCACCCGCGGTCCCATGGTCGTCGCTGTCGTCGTGGTCCAGGCTGTCGCCGCGTCACTCGCACTGCTGGTCGTGCCGGTGCTCGGCCAGCTCCTGGTCTCCAGCTACCAGCAGGAGCAGCCGGGTGACGACTCGCCCATCACCTGGAGCAAGATCCTGGGCACCTACCGCGACGGCTGGGCACTCGTCGCCCTGTGGGCCGTGCCCACGATGCTGGTGCTGCTGGCGTCAGCCGTGTTGATCCGAAGACGACCGGTCGTCGGGTCCGCTCTGTTCCTTGTGGGCGCGTGCGGCATGGCCGGGTGGACGTTGATCGACGGCCTTGCCCTGCCTTGGTGGGTCACCGGACGCCTCTGAGCTCGGTCAGTCGGCGGAGTCGCGGAAGATCTCCGCCGCGGGTCCGACGATCAGCGGATCGGCGCCGGTCACCAGCTCGGTGTCCTTGTCGTCATAGTCGAACTGCGACAGGACGTGGCGCATCGCCTCGACGCGGGCGCGCTTCTTGTCGTTGCTCTTGACCACGGTCCACGGCGCCATCTCGGTGTCCGTCCACGCGAACATGTCCTCCTTGGCGGCCGTGTAGGCCTCCCACTTGTCGAGCGACGCGAGGTCGGTGGGCGAGAGCTTCCACTGCCGGACCGGGTCGACCTGCCGGATGGTGAAGCGGGTGCGCTGCTCGGCCTGCGTGACGGAGAACCACAGCTTGGTGAGGCTGACACCGTCGTTGACCAGCATCTGCTCGAAGAGGGGCGCCTGCCGGATGAACTCGGCGTGCTGCTTCTGCGAGCAGTAGCCCATCACCCGCTCGACACCCGCGCGGTTGTACCAGGAGCGGTCGAACAGCACGATCTCGCCTGCGGCGGGGAGGTGCGCGACGTAGCGCTGGAAGTACCACTGGGTGGTCTCGCGCTCGGTGGGCTTCTCCAGTGCGACGACGCGGGCGCCGCGCGGGTTGAGGTGCTCCATGAACCGCTTGATGGTGCCGCCCTTGCCAGCGGCGTCGCGGCCCTCGAACACGATGACGTGTCGCAGGCCGTTCGTCTGGCTCCACTTCTGCAGCTTCAGCAGTTCGATCTGCAGCAACCGCTTCTGCTCCTCGTACTCCTCGCGCTTCATCCGCTCGTCGTACGGATAGTTCTCGCGCCAGGTGTCGACGACCTCGCCGCTGGGCTGGATGATCAGCTCGGGGTCGTCGTCATCGTCGTCGCGCACCGTGTAGCCGTTCAGGGCAGAAACGTCGAGAGTCACCGGCGCAACGTATCGACTCCCGCGAAATCCAGCGTGACGGACGGATGAACGGAAGGTGGCGTGGAGCGAGGGTTCACGTCGCCGCGAAGTAGATGCCGAGCAGTAGTCCGAAGAGGACGACCAACCAACTCATCGTGGTGACCTGCAGCCACGTCGGCGAGCGTCGGACCTCCATGAAGTGCCAGATCACCAACTGGGTCTTGACCGCGGCGATCAGGAGGACCACCACCGTGACCGTCGCGTTCACGACGTGTGCCGCACCACCGTCGCGTGCGGTCAACCACGACGCGACGGTGACCACCGAGAGCACCGCCCAGACGAGCGTCAGCGGGTTGCGGACGTAGGTCGTCACGATTTCACCTCATCAGGTAGAGCAGCCCGAAAAGCACGAGCCACAGGACGTCGACCATGTGCCAGTAGGTGGCGCCGGTCTCCACGAACGAGATTCGGGGCTTCGCCGATCTGAGGTTGCGGACGACGAACGAGAGGATCACCAGGCCGAGCAGCACATGGCACAGGTGCATGCCCGTCATCACGAAGTAGTACATGAAGAACAGGTTCGTGCCGGGCGTCAGGCCTGCGGTGATCTCGGGAACGTACTCGAACAGCTTCAGGATCGGGAAGGCCGCTCCGAGCGCCACGGCGATGCCGAAGAGCCGCACCCCGTCTGCGGGCCTTCCGGCGCGGGCGGCCGACGTGCCGAGGGCGACGAAGAGCGAACTGGTGAGCAGCACGAGCGTGTTGAGCGCGCCGATGTCGAGGTTCAGCCGCGCCTGACTCTGCAGGAACATGCCGGAGTCGTGAGTCCGGTAGTACATGTAGCCGACGAAGTAGACGCCGAAGATGATCAGATCCCCGATGACGAAGAACCACATACTGGCGTCGCCGGGAACGTGACCGCGCGCCTTGGGTTTTCGGTCGGGCTCGCCGAGGCCGTCGCGCGACTCTTCGGCGAGTTCGGTCATGCGTCCACTCTCGGACGACGATCGAGTTCGTCGTCGGGCTGGTTCTTGATGGCCCGGTAGATGCAGACGTAGACGATGATCTGCCACGACACGTACAGCACCATCGCGAACCAGAACGTCATGAGACCGTTCCAGGCAAACGGCCCCGACTTGGAGATCCAGACCGGAGCGGCCATCAACTCCGTGACGTACTGCCAGACGGTGTAGTAGCCCAGCCACTTGGGCAGCACGCCGTTCTGGTCGAGGATGATGGCCAACCCGAATGCCATCCACATCACGCAGAAGCAACCGAGCGAGCCGATGTACGCCAAATATCCGAAGTCGTACAGCATCTGCAGAATCGACGGGTCGTACCCGGAACGGAACGAGCCGAGGCCGAAACAGAACATCGGGAACAACATGCCGACGATGGCGCCCGTCATCGAACCGACCATCATGGCGTATCGGAACACCGGGCTTACCGACATGCGCTCGATCTGAACGAGATAGACGGCGTTCGACAGTGGGGCCAGCCCGAACGAGAGCGTCAGAATCGCGCACGCGACGACCAGGTTGTGCGACTGCATGAACTCGACGATCTGCGGCGTGGAACTGTTCGGGGGCCGCGGCGGCATCATCCAGCTCAACGGAACGAAGACGATGCCGAACAGGTTGAAGAACACCGGCACGGTCCAGAAGGCGATCCACTGGTCGCGTTTGCGACTCCTGCGCCTCGGGGGTGCGGTCCCGGTCGAGGCCGGCGGCGCGGTGGCGATGCCGTCACTCATGCCAACGTCTCCTGCTCGCTGCCCTGACGGCCGACGACGCGCAACAGCACGAGGAACATGACGACGACGTAGGTCGCCAGCACCGCGATGCGCAGCGTGAACGACACCGCGCCGTCGAACGCGAGCGGACCCGACTTCACCAGGATCGAGAACGCGCTCGGGGCCAGCAGCAGGGAGGCCGCCACGTTGAAGTGGGCTACCCAGCGGGGGAAGATCGGGTCCGGCCGTTCGTCGAGGTAGATGCTGACCGCGAGACAGAGGTTCTGCACGACGATCGCGCCGACCGGCGCGATGAACAGGAACCACGCCATGTCGTTGAGCAGACTGATCAGCTGCGGGTCACGGTCGGGCCGGAAAGCGGCTACGCCCCAGCAATAGTCGGCGAGGATGAACGCCGTCGTGCCGATTCCTACGCAGATGACGTAGGCGTAGGTGAAGACGCTGCTGGACGTGCCGATGCGCGAGATCTGCACGGCCGTGACCGCGAAGAGCGGAACCAGCGACCCGGCGATCAGATTGCAGAGGATGACGACGCCGAGGATGCCCGTGTTGTAATCCCGGAAGAACGCGGCGACCTGTTCGGGTGTCAGGGTCGGCGAGATCGGCGGCGACATGACCGGGAAGAGCAGGAAGGCGATCGCGAACAGTGCCATGGCCGGCGGCGCCGTCCACAACATGATGCGCTGACCCCTGGTGTTCACGGGTCTCGCGGTCACCCGGTTGCCCTCTTCGGCCGTCACCATGCGACAGGTTTAGCACGCTCGCTGACGAATGACAACGAAATCCGGCGCCATTGCCACCACTATTGCTTCATGAACTGGCGATATCCATCCCGTTCGATGACAACCGTCAGCGAGCGTCCCGATTGATGCACAATGAGTGCGTGCAAGACGGTTCCCTGGGGCGCGAGGCTCAGCGACGTCGCACGCGCGCCCGCGTCCTGGACGCGGCGATCGTGGAGTTCCAACGCTCCGGCGCAGGCGCGGCGGACATCAACGCCATCGTCGAATCGGCTGGGGTGTCGCGGAGCACGTTCTACTTCCACTTTCCTACCAAGGACCACGTGCTGCTGGAGCTCATCCGCCGCGACGAGAGTCGGCTCGGCGAGGAGCTCAGCCGTTTCCTCGACTCGCCCCACGACCTGCGGCACGTGCTGGAAGAGATCATCAGGCTGGTACTGGCACTCGAAAAGCAGTGGGGCGCTGGGCTATTCCGTGATGTCATCGGCCTCTACTTCTCGCCGACGAGATTGGCAGAGGAGCAATGGTCCCAGCACCCGACGTACGTGCTGCTCGCTGCCGAGATCGAGCGCGCGCGACATCGCGGTGAGCTCTACGACGACGTCGACTCGCTCCAGAGCGCCGCGTTCTTCCTGATCGGGCTGCACGCGCTGCTGACCACGAACCGGGAGTTGAGCGCCGAACGAGCCGACGTGCTCGAGAAGTTCGTCAAGAGCACGCTGCGCAGCGTGCAGCGATCCTGACTGGCCGAGCCCTTCCTACTTGGCAGCCCGCTTGGGCCGGATCAACGCGAACTTCGTCATCATCGTGTTCATCCGCTTCATCGCCTTGAGCGAGTTGTTGTAGTAGTTGCCGCCGGCACCGACGCTGGTGCGGGGGGTGACGATGGCCTCCTGGCGGCAGAACTTGCGCAGGCCGTCCGCGCCGCCGAAGCGGGCACCGATACCCGAGGTCTTCCAGCCGCCCATCGGCGCGGTGGTGCACATCAGGTTGGAGATCACGTCGTTGACGTTGACGGCACCGCAATCCAGTTCCAGCGCAACGTCATTGGCCCGTTCGACGTCTCTGGAGAACACGGCCGCACTGAGCCCGTACGGGCTGTCGTTGGCCAGCCGCACCGCTTCTGCGACGGTGCCGACCTTCATGATCGGCAGCGTCGGGCCGAACGTCTCCTCCGTCATGCAGGCCATCGTGTGGTCGACGTCGACGAGCACCGTCGGCGGGTAGAAGCTGCCGGGGCCCGTCGGACGCACACCGCCGGTCAGCGCCCGCGCCCCCTTGGCGAGCGCGTCGTCGACGTGCTTGGCCGTGACGGTCACCTGAGCGTCGTCGATCTGCGCTCCGAAGTCGAAGCCCTCCCCCGCGCCCATCTTCAGGTTCTTCACGTCGCGCACGACTGCGTCGACGAACTGGTCGTAGATCTGCTCGAGAACGTAGACGCGTTCGACGGACACACACGTCTGGCCCGCGTTGAACATGGCGCCCCAGACGGCGGCATGGGCGGCGAGGTCGACGTCGGCGTCCTCGAGCACGATCATCGGATCCTTGCCGCCGAGCTCGAGGCTCACCGGAGTCAGCCGTCGGGCGGCGCGCTCCATCACCTTCGCGCCCGTCGCGCTGGAGCCGGTGAACTGGATGTAGTCGGAGTTGTCGACGACGGCCTCGACGGCCTCGCGGGCGCCCTGCACGATGGCCATCACCTCGGGAGCACCGGAGTCGATCCAGCCGCGCAGCAGCAGTTCGGCCGTCAGCGGGGTGCGCTCCGAGGGCTTGAGCAGCACGGCGCAGCCTGCCGCGAGCGCCGCGATGCCGTCCATCAGCAGGTTGGCGACCGGGTAGTTCCACGGCGCGATGATCCCGACGACCGGACGCGGCCGGTAGTGCACGGCGATCCTCTTGATCGACAGGAAGGGAAGCGAGGCGGGCCGCCGCTCCGGCGCCAGCGCCTTCTCCATGATCTTGATGTAGTAGGAGGCGATCATGATCAACAACGGCACCTCCTGCGCGGCGTCCGTTGCCGACTTGCCGGTCTCGGCGATCAGCAACGACTCGATCTCGTCGCGGTGCTCGCCGAGCCACACGGCGTACCTGGCCAGCACGCGGGCGCGACCGGCGGCCCCGCGGGCCTCCCATTCGCGCTGCGACTGCCGGAGTCCGGCGGCGATGCGCGGCACGTCGGCCGGATCGGTCCAACGCACGGTGCCCGCCACGGCGCCCGTGGCGGGGTTGAGGATCTTCGCGGTGGCGTCAACTTCGGGCGTTGCGGTCATGCCGCCCATGTTAACCGCCGCTGTGATCCAGATCGCAGCGGGGTTGACACCTGTCAAGTTTGGCGACCAGGAAGGCGATGCATACCAGCGCGGTGCCGAGGAACGTCGCGCCGACCGTGTCGGTGAAGTAGTGGTAGGTGAACGCCTGCCCCAGCAGGCCCAGCAGCGCGACGACCGTCGCCGCGACCAGCAGCCAGATCGTCACACCCGCCACCAGCAGCACCATGCCGAGCACGACCACCGTCGTCGTCACGTGACCGCTCGGATAGGCGAGCGCCCCCTCCCGCTGCCGGTCGAACAATCGCTTGAGCAGGCGCGCGCAGACGATGCCCAGCACAGGCGTCACCACGACGATCGCCGCCAGTCCCGGACGACGCCGGCCGAGGGCGACCGCCAACGCGATGACCAATAGCGCCACCAGCAACCTGGGATCGGTGAAGAACAGCAGGCGGCCGAGCGATGGATGGGTCCAGCCGACGTCGATGAACCAGTCGTCGAGCCGCGTCGACCCACTGCCCACCGCCAGCCCGAGCCCGACCATCGCGAGAATGCCTATCGGTGGCCACCACCGAAGCGCCGTGGGAGACATCATTCTTTGGTGACGAGACCCCGGATGTAGGCCGCCTGGCCGAGGTGCTGAGCGCAGTCGTCGACGATGCTGACGATGCGGGCACTTGCGGTCACGGGCGGCGTCCAGCGGCGGTCGACGATCTTGCCGAGATCGTCCGCGGTGAGCGAGGCGACGTAGGCCAGCGTCATGGCATGCACCGCGTGGTAGTAGCCGGCGAGCAGGTCGGGGGACGCGCGGACCTTCGCCACCTGCTCGGGTGTATGTCCGTAGCCGTGGGCATCCCTGGGAAGGTCGAGCGCGAAGCGGTCGACCCAGCCGTCGCGGAGCCACACCTGCTCGGTGCCTGCGATCTCGCTGAGCTGGGCGTCCTGCACCCTGGCGCTGTGCCAGAGCAACCACGTGATGGTGTTGGCGCCCGGCGCGGGCTGGTGGTACGCCACGTCGTCGGTCAAGCCGTCGGTGAGGTCGTCGGCGTGCTCGATGAGCCGGGTGAACGAGTCGCGCAGGACTTCGCGGGCAGCGGCGAGGTCGGAGTCAGCCATGGCGCTGACGCTACCAACGATGGCCGACCTCGGTCGCTCGCCGGCTGGTGCCTACGCCCGGTGGAAGACGGCCTCGACGTTGTTCCCGTCGGGGTCTCGGACGAACGCGCCGAAGTAACCGGGGTGGTATTCGGGCCACAGGCGCGGCGCGTGGAGTGACTCCAGTCCGAGGTTCACCGCGGCCTCGTGAAACGCCTCGACCTCGTCGGTGCTGGTGGCCTCGAAGGCGAAGTGGATCGGTGCACCCACCTGCCGGTCGCCACCGTTCTCGATCCAGAAGTCCGGCTTGCGGTCACGGCCGTAGCCGATGGCCGGGCCGACGTCCATCTGCCTGCTGTACCCCAGTACGGCAAGCACCGCGTCGTAGAACTCCTTGGACTTCTCGTAGTCGGCGCAGATGATTCCGAAATGGTCGATCACTGCCTCATCCTGGCATGTTCACAGCACGCCGTCGTAGATTCGGGTGATGGCCTACGACATCGGAGTCGCCCCGGCGACGACGTTCGATCTCGTCATTCGCAACGGCACGATCGTCGACGGCCTCGGCGGTGAACCCTTCGTCGGTGACGTCGCGGTGTCCGACGGTGTGATCGTCGCACTGGGGGCGGTGGACGGCCAGGCGACGCGTGAGATCGATGCGACGGGGTTGCTGGTGACACCCGGGTTCGTCGATCTGCACACCCATTACGACGGCCAGGCCATCTGGTCGGATCGCATGACGCCGTCGTCCGCGCACGGTGTCACGACCGCGGTGATGGGGAACTGCGGAGTCGGCTTCGCCCCATGCCGGGCCGACGACCACGAGACGCTCGTCGATCTGATGGCGGGCGTCGAGGACATCCCCGGCGTGGTCATGGTCGACGGTCTGCCGTGGGACTGGGAGACCTTCCCGGAGTTCCTCGATCGCCTGGAGGCCAATCCGCGCGACATCGACGTGGCGGCCTTCCTTCCCCACTCCCCGCTGCGGGTCTACGTGATGGGCAGGCGCGGTGTCGACCGCGAGGCCGCCACCGCCGAGGATCTTTCGCAGATGCGCAAGCTCGCCGCCGAGGCCGTCGGCGTTGGCGCGCTGGGCTTCGCGTCGTCCCGGTTGACGCTGCACAAGAGCGAAAGCGGCCAGCCGATACCGAGTTTCGACGCGGGTCGCGACGAGATCGAGGCGATCGCGCGCGGCGTCAAGGACGCCGGTGGCGGCCTCATCCAGTTCGTCCCCGACCTCGTCGCGGGTGACTACGGCCCCGCCCTGAAGACGGTGTTCGACGTCGCCGAGGACGTCGGCCTGCCGGTGACGTTCACCCTGGCGATCGGAAACGCAGGCGATCCCTTCTTCGTCGACGGTCTCAACCTCGTCGAGAAGGCCAATCACAACAGAGGGGCGGCGGGTCCTCAGGTCACCGCGCAGATCTTCCCGCGACCCATCGGGCTGGTGATCGGTCTCGAGCTGTCGGGCAATCCGTTCGTGATGTACCCGAGCTACCGGGAGATCGCCGAGCTACCGCTGGCCGAGCGCGTCGCCGAGATGCGCAAACCTGAAGTGCGCGAACGCATTCTGGCCGACAAGCCTGCCGGTGACGGACACCCGCTGATGTTCGCCGCCCAGGCCTTCGAGTGGATGTTCCCGCTGGGCGACCCACCGAACTACGAGCCGCCCCGATCGGAGAGCATCGCCAACCGGGCGAAGGCCAACGGCATCAGCCCGCTCGAGGAGGCCTACGACCGCCTGCTCGATGACGACGGCCACGCCATGCTGCTCATCACCCTGGCCAACTTCCGGGACGGCTCGTTGGACACCGTCGCGGAGCTGATCCGCCGCGACGACGTCGTCCTAGGCCTCGGCGACGGCGGTGCGCACTACGGAATGATCTGCGACGCAAGCTTTCCCACGTACATGCTGGCCCACTGGGCACGCGACCGCGCCTCGGGCCGGCTCTCGGTGGCCGAGGCGGTCCGCGAGCTGACGTCGGCGCCTGCGCGGGTGGCCGGGCTGGCCGACCGAGGCCGCATCGCGGTCGGCTACAAGGCCGACCTCAACGTCATCGACCACGACGCGGTCCACCTGCACCGGCCCGTCGTCGTCCGCGACCTGCCCGCGGGGGGACGCCGCCTCGACCAGACCGCCGACGGCTACGTCGCGACGGTGGTCTCCGGCGAGGTGATCGCCGAGCACGGGGTGCCGACGTCCGCGCGGCCAGGCAAGCTGGTCCGCGGAAGGCGGTCCGCCCCAGCCTGATCGGCGCGATGCCACGGCGGGGTCTGGATGCCTGCTCCGTACATCGGCAGTCGCAGCTCGGCGCCGTGGCGGGCGATCTGGTCCCACGGGCGGTTCAGGCCGAACGTGCCGCACGTCCGGACCCGGCTGACGGTGTCCAGGTCGAGGCAGTCGACCAGCACCTCTTCGCCGACGCCCGCCTGCTGTCGCACGGTGCCCTCGGGATCGACGATGCAGCTGGCCCCGACCCCGGCCGGGTCGGCGGCGTTCACGTTGACGACGAACACCTGATTGGTCCATGCGTTGGCGCGGGCGCAGACCAGTTCCATCTCACGGTCACGCGTCGTCGTCAGGGTGGGTTGGATGATCACCTCGGCCCCGAGCCACGCGAGCTGGCGCGCCGTCTCGGGGAACGAGCCGTCATAGCAGATCGCCAAGCCGATGCGTCCCACGGCGGGGATGTCGAAGACGACGAACTCGTGTCCCGGCGTGGTCCGCTCGTAGGGCTGCCACGGAAAGACCTTGCGGTAGGTCGCGGCGATTCCACCGAGCGGGGACACCGCGATCGCGGTGTTGTAGACGTTCCCGTCGTCGCCGCGCTCGTAGAGGCTGCCGGGGACCAGCCACAGTCCCGTCTCCTTCGCGAGTTCGCAGACGCGGTCGCTGACCGGACCTGGGATGGGCTCGGCGACCTCGCTCATCCAGTCGGAACGTGCCTGCAGCAGTGGGGCTTCGGCGGCCAGCATCAGTTCGGGCACCACGACGAGCTCGACGTGCGGGAAGGTGTCGCGAACCGCGAGCACCTGGGCACCGAAGCGGTCCCAGCTCGCCACGGTGTCGAAGGCGACCGGAGTCGTCTGGATGGCGGCGATGGTCAGGGTGCGCACGATCACTCCTCGGTGACGGTCAGGTGGGTGACGGCGTCGCGGCCGCCGCGGAAGAAGGCGGGAAAACGGGTGCGGACGACGAGCATCGCGACCGCTCCGATGACGATGGCGCCGACGCCGAGTAGGAACACACCACCGACTCCGTGGAAGGACGTGGCGCCGTAGTCGGGGGCCAGCATGTCGTGTGCGCTCCTCGCGAAGGCCGCGAGCATGATGAGTCCGCCGACGGCGGGCAGGATGCCCTTGAGGAAGAGGTCGCGCACCGAATTGGTCAGCTGACGCCGGAAGTGCCACACACACGCCAACCCGGTCACGCCGTAATAGAAGGCGATCAGCAGGCCGACCGACAGGATGGCGTCGCCGAGGAAGTTGGCGGAGACGACGGCCAACGTCGCCAGCAGCACGGCCGCCGCGACGCCGAAGAACACCGTGCCGAACGCCGGGGTCCGGTACTTGGGGTGAATTCGCGTGAACGCCTTGGGAAGAGCGCCGTGGCTGCCCATCGACAGCGTGGTGCGCGGGCTGCTGATCACACAGGTGAGCAAAGCCGAGATCGCCGAGACGCAGATGGCGAACTGGACCACCTTGGCCAGGGTGGCGCCCAGCACCGGCGGCCCGAGGGTGGCCAGCACGTCCGCAGCGTTGTCGGCATTCCCCAGACCCAGTCCGTCGGTGCCCGTGCCCGCGAAGCTGATGGCGGCAAAGGCCGTGAACAGGTAGGTGCCGAGCAGCAACACGGTGGAGATCACCGCGGCCCGACCGGGTGTCTTGTCCCTGTCCCTGGTCTCCTCGTTGACGGTGATGAGCGCGTCCCAGCCCCAATAGATGAACAGGCACAGCAGCACCGCCTCGGCGAACGGTCCGAAGCCGTCGAAGGCCAGCGGGTTGAGCCAGGACAGGCGCGGCGCCTCCGCTCCACCGCGGGCGAAGGCTGCCACGCCGAAGCCGAAGAGCGCGATCAGTTGCAGACCCAGCAGGACGTACTGGACCTCCGCGGCGATCTGCAGGCCGCGGTAGGCGATGGCGGTGACGACGGCGAGGATCAGAACCGCGGTCGAGATCACCGCAACGTCGTTGGCCGCCAACGACTCCAGGCCGAACAGCGTCAGCAGATACCCTGCCCCGACCCTGGCCAATGCGGTCATCGCGATCACGGTGGCGATCTGGACGACCCAGCCGCCCGAGAGCCACCCCGCGTACGGTCCGAAGGCTCTCGTCGTCCAGACGAAGGTAGTGCCGCAGTCCGGCATCTCCCGGTTGAGCTCACGAAAGGCGAACGCCGTCAACAGAATCGGTACGAACCCGACCAGGAGGGCGGCCGGCGCGAGGTGCCCGACGACCATGACGACGAAGCCCAGCGTGACGGCGATGCTGTAGGCGGGCGCCACCGAGGCGAGGCCGAGGGCGACGACGGCCAGCAGGCCGACCGAATCGGTGCGCAGGCCCTTGCCTGTTTCGCTGTCGATCTGACGAACGGACATCAGCGGCTCCTCGCGTGGCCATATTTGTTAAATATTGATTTAACGAAAGTGTGTCGCAGATGTCAATAGCTGCGCAGGTATGCTCTAAATCTCGTTGTAATGAATGGGCGGCGAAGGGCGCGATGTGGCACGACGGAAGGACCAGGAGGCGCGACGAATCGTCCTCGGCGAGGCGGTTCGCCGGGCGGTGCTCTCACGCGGACTCGAGGGCGTCCGACTGCGAGACATCGCCGATGAGGCGGGTGTCACGCCTGCCGCGGTGCTCTACTACGGCGACGTGGATGCCCTCACCTACGACACCTACCAGCAGGCGATCGAGCGGTTCAGTCTGGACCGCGAGCGCGTCGCCGAGCAGTTCACCGACGCACGTCATCGGCTGAAGGCGAGCATCGACCACGGCGTCGCCAGCGGTCCCGACGACGAACTCGTCCGACTGCTGTTCGAATTCTGGCCGCGCTCGCTGCGCGACCCCAAGGCCGCGGTGCTGGATTCATCGCTCACCGAACGTCAAATCGCCGTTTACAGCGCCATTTTCGTGCTCGGCGAGATGCAGGGGCACTTCACCCTCACCGACACCCCACGCATGCTCGCGGGCAACGTCGTCGCCATGGAGGACGGGTACCAGATGGAGGTGCTATCCGGTCGCCGAAGCCGCGACGAGGTGAAGGCGTGCTTGCACTCATACGCCCGCGCGGTGACCGGATGCGACGTCGGCGCCGTCACGTGAGTTCGAGGTCGACCGACCTCGCGGGGCGGCGCCTGCCGGCTTGACTTAAGTCAACGATTGAAGACTTGCCCGTTTCCGCTGGTCTGGCGTACCACGAACTATCGTCGAGCCATGAGCGTGAAGGTGGATCTCGACCGGTTGGCCGACACGCTGGCCGACTACGCGTTCGCCTACCTGATCACGGTCGGCGACGACTACCGCGCACACACCGTGGCCCTCGTGCCGAGCCTCGTCAGCGGCGGCCTCGAGGTCGAGCCGGTCGGCAAGAGCACCCGCAGAAATCTGACCGCGCACCCCGAGGTCACGCTGGTGTGGCCGCCGGGCCAGCCGGGCGGCTACACGCTGATCGTCGACGGCAGCGGCGAGATCGCCGGTGAGACGCTGCGGGTCACACCGGCGCGCGCCGTGTTGCACCGGCCCGCGGGCAACGCGCACGACTGCAAGCCACTCTGACGCCAGATCTCCGACACCGCAAGGCAACTGGCCACTTGCGCGACGAAAAGGCCCGGCTCGCGAGCGAGCCGGGCCTTTCGTTGATCTGCGATGCGCAGGACTCCTAGAAGTCCATGCCGCCCATGCCACCGGTCGGGTCGCCCGCGGGTGCGGACGCCTTCTCCGGCTTGTCGGCGACAACGGCCTCAGTCGTCAGGAACAGAGCCGCAATGGACGCCGCGTTCTGCAGCGCCGAACGGGTGACCTTGACGGGGTCGGCGACGCCGGCCTTCAGCAGGTCTTCGTACTCGCCGGTTGCAGCGTTCAGGCCGTGGCCGGAGGGAAGGTTGGTGACCGTCTCTGCGACAACGCCCGGCTCCAGGCCGGCGTTGAAGGCGATCTGCTTCAGCGGAGCCGACAGCGCGACACGCACGATGTTGGCGCCAGTGGCCTCGTCACCTTCGAGCTTGAGCTCGTCGAGCGACGGAGCCGCCTGCAGCAGCGCCACGCCGCCACCGGCGACGATGCCCTCTTCGACAGCGGCCTTGGCGTTACGCACGGCATCTTCGATGCGGTGCTTGCGCTCCTTGAGCTCCACCTCGGTGGCCGCTCCGGCCTTGATGACTGCAACGCCGCCGGCCAGCTTGGCCAAGCGCTCCTGCAGCTTCTCGCGGTCGTAATCCGAATCGCTGTTCTCGATCTCGGCGCGGATCTGGGCAACACGGCCCTGAATCGCGTCGGCATCGCCCGAACCCTCGATGACGGTGGTCTCGTCCTTGGTGACGACGATCTTGCGCGCCTGGCCGAGCAGCGAGATGTCGGCGGTCTCCAGGGAGAGTCCGACCTCTTCGCTGACAACCTGGCCACCGGTCAGGATCGCGATGTCCTGCAGCATGGCCTTGCGGCGGTCACCGAAGCCCGGCGCCTTGACGGCGACGGACTTGAAGGTGCCACGGATCTTGTTGACCACCAGGGTGGAAAGGGCTTCGCCCTCGACATCCTCGGCGATGATCAGCAACGGCTTGCCGGACTGGATGACCTTCTCCAGCAGCGGCAGCAGGTCCTTGACCGTCGAAACCTTCGACGAGACGAGCAGGATGTACGGATCCTCGAGGATCGCTTCCTGACGCTCGGCGTCGGTGACGAAGTAACCCGAGATGTAGCCCTTGTCGAAGCGCATGCCTTCGGTGAGCTCCAGCTGCAGGCCAAAGGTGTTCGACTCCTCGACGGTGATGACACCCTCGTTGCCGACCTTGTCCATGGCCTCGGCGATCAAGTCACCGATGGTCTGGTCGCCAGCCGAGATACCAGCGGTAGCAGCGATCTGCTCCTTGGTCTCGACCTCTTTGGCCGACGCGAGCAGGGTCTGAGTGACCTTCTCGACAGCCTTCTCGATGCCGCGCTTCAGGCCGAGCGGGTTGGCGCCGGCTGCGACGTTACGCAGGCCTTCGCGAACCAGTGCCTGGGCCAGCACGGTGGCGGTGGTGGTGCCGTCGCCAGCGACGTCGTCCGTCTTCTTGGCGACTTCCTTGACCAGCTCTGCGCCGATCTTCTCGTATGGGTCTTCCAGCTCGATCTCCTTGGCGATGGAAACACCATCGTTGGTGATCGTGGGAGCGCCCCACTTCTTCTCCAGGACAACGTTGCGACCCTTCGGGCCCAACGTCACCTTGACGGCGTCGGCGAGGGCATTGAGGCCCCG
>JAOPUT010000073.1 GCA_025963385.1 Mycobacterium sp. | reverse complement strand
GCGACCTGGGCGGTGATGTGTGCGCTCCCGCCGAATCCGTAGATGCCGAGCTTGCCGTTGGGCGGAAGATCGGCCCGCAGCAGCGAGCGGTAGCCGATGATGCCCGCGCACAGCAGAGGCGCCAGTTCGGTGTCCGAGTAGCCGGAGGGGAGGGGGTGCACGTAGGCGGCCGGGGCGGTGACGTACTCGGCGTACCCGCCGTCGGCGTCCCACCCGGTGTACCGAGACTCGGGGCACAGGTTTTCCTGCCCTCGCACGCAGAAGCGGCAGTGCCCGCAGGTGTGGCGCAGCCAGGCGACCCCGACCAGGTCGCCCACCGCGAGGTCCTCGGCGACGGCAGGCCCGATCGACACCACTTCGCCGACGACCTCGTGGCCGGGTGTGACGTGGGCCCGGTGCACGGGCAGATCCCCCTCGGCGACGTGCAGGTCGGTGCGACAGACGCCACACGCCCGCACGGAGACGAGCACCTCGCCGTCACCAGGTTCGGGGACGGTCGTGGTGACGAATTCGAGCGGGCGTGTGTCTATGGGCCCGGGAGCTCGCACGCGCCAGGCGCGCATGGCTGCCTCAGGCGCAGTCGGCGCAGATCATCCGGTCGCCGACCTGCCTGGCGAGACGGTGGCTGTGCTGAACCAGGAAGCAGCTGGAGCAGGTGAACTCGTCGCGCTGCTTGGGCACGACCCGGACGGTGAATTCCTCGCCCGAGAGGTCGGCGCCAGGCAGTTCGAAGTCCTCGAGCTCTTCGCCGTCGTCGACATCGAGTACTGCGGTCGCGGCGTCGTTGCGACGTCCGGCCAACTGCTCGAGTGATTCATCGACGACGTCGTCGCTTTCCTTTTGACGTGGTGCGTCGTAATCGGTGGCCATTTTCGTCCTTTCGAAGCAGTGCCGGCGTCACGACAACGTGATCGATGCGCAGCTTGTTCCCGTCGTCATCCGGGACGAAACGCGCATCAGCTGAATCTCAGTGCCGGCTCAGTCAGAAGTCAGCCCAGGGACGCCAGATCGAGGCAAGAGTACGGTCCGATCGAACGGATCGCCATGCGACGCGGCGTAGTCGACCGCTTCATTCGCGGCGCTGAGCGGAAACACCGTCACCGCCTCGTGCGCGAGGTCGAGGACGCCGCCGCGGATCATCTTGATCAACTGATGATTCGCCGTCCGCGGATACATCCACTGTCCCCTGACCGTCACCGAATTGCGCATGAGCCATGGATACGGCAGCGCGAGGTCATCACCGCCGAGCATGCCGACCCCACCCATCAGCACGACGCGACCGTACGGCCGCACCGTCATGGCCGCGGCCCTGACCGGACCCGTGCCTGCACTCGGCGGCAGCAGATCGAGCACGACGTCGATCGCGTCGGGTGCGGCGGCCTGCATGGCAGTCCGGTCGGCGTCACCGACCCCGGTCAGGGTGACCGTCCGGATTCGTTCACCGAAGCGAGATCTCAGATCGTCCAGCGGCCTCTGGTTGCGGCCGGGGCACACGACGGCGGAGGCTCCCATCGCCAGCGCCACGGCCACGCCTGCGCTGCCGAAGTTTCCCGTGGCGCCACTGACCAGAACCGTCTCGCCGGCCTGGAGATCCGCGGCGAGTAGACCGCCGTAGGGCACCAGCAGGATGCCGAGCGCCGCCCACCGCGGGACGTCGGCGAGGTCCACGTCACCGAGGGCGACGGCGTTCTCGGTCGGCAACAGCATCCGTTCGGCGAAGGTCCCGTCGTGGAAGTAACGGGACAGCAGAAGCCCGCCCTCGCCCGCCGAACTCCAGCCCTGCAGCGTGATGTCCGGCCTCACCGCATCGTCCCGCGACCGCACCGTCGAATCGCACCAGACCAGGTTGCCGGGACGCAGCCGGGTCGCGTCGGGACCGGTGGTCACCACCCGCCCGATGGCGCCGACCCCCGAAGTCACCGGTGGTTCCAGTGGATACCTTCGCGCTCCGCTGAAGACCTCTGCGGCGTAGGGCGGTACGACCGTCGCCAGTACGTCCACTAGCACCTCACCCGTTGGACGTCGACTGGATCGCGAGCCCCACGACCGGAGGCGAGACCCTGCTCGGTGTCTGGCCGGGGCTGGCGGGACGACCTCGTGTCGCGCACACCGCACGGGACTGGTTGACCAAGCTGCAGCTGGTCGCCGCGGGCTGCGGGCTGACCACCGTGCCGCCCAACCTGGCAGGCGTGCTCCCGGAGGGGGTGCAGTTGATGCGCGTCGACGGCGGACCCGACGAACGCCGCAGGGCGCTCGTCGCGCGGCTGCCGGGCCGGCCGTCACGTGCGATCGTGGCGGTGGTCGATGCCCTGCGCAGCGGATTTACCAGCTGATCTCACGTTCTGGCCGTGGCGCTCGTCTTCCCGTTTGACAGCACCACTCGAGGAGGACACGATGCCCATCACGCACCACACCGTCGTCGACACGGACCTCGGCGAGCTGACCCTCGTCCGCGATGGGGGCGGACTGCGGGGCGTGTACTTCGCTCACCACTGGTACCGGCCCGATCCCGTGTCGTTCGGCTCTCGGCGTGACGACGGCTTCGAGGACGTCACCCGGCAGTTGGCCGAGTACCTGGCCGGCGAGCGCCGACACTTCGAGGTGACGCTCGCTCCCGAGGGCGACCCGCTGCAGCTGGCGGTATGGGAGCGGATCTCGGACATTCCCTACGGCGAGACGACCACGTACGGGGATCTCGCGGCCGTGGTCGGCCGAGGAGTCAACCCACAGCAGGTCGGCGCGATGGTGGGACGCAACCCGCTGTCGATCGTCGTGCCCTGTCACCGCGTGGTGGGGCGCAACGGCAAGCTCACCGGATACGCGGGAGGCATCGGGCGCAAGCGGCATCTGCTGGACCTCGAACACCGAGATCTCGCAGGCACTCCGACACTATGGGGAGCGTGACGGTCAAGCGGGCCTTCGAGGCGGTCGTGGTCGACCACGGACCGACGGTGCTGCGCGTGTGCCGGGCCGTCGTCGGGCCGCACGACGCCGACGACGCTTGGTCGGAGACCTTCCTGTCGGCCATGAAGTCCTATCCGGAGCTGCCCGAGGACGCGAACGTCGAGGCCTGGCTGGTGACGATCGCACACCGCAAGGCCATCGACATCACCCGTGCCAGGGGCCGCCGGGCGATCCCGACCGACGAGGTGCCCGAGACGCCAAGTCCACCAGCCGAAGAACGCGATGACGACCTCGCCGAAGCGCTCGCCCGACTACCCGACAAACAGAAGCAGGCCGTGGCCTACCACTATCTGGCCGGGCTGCCCTACGCCGACGTCGCCGCCGTCCTCGGTGGCAGCCCCGACGCCGCGCGACGCGCTGCCGCCGACGGCATCGCGGCCCTCAGACGCACGTATATAGCAAGGGAGAACCCCGATGAATGACGACGACCTCGTTCGCGAGTTGACGCGCACCACCGTCGGCGGCGACGAGATGCACCGACTGCACACCCGGCTCGCCGACGCGGCACAGCGCGACGGAGTGCTCGACATCGCGTACCGAACCGTCGACACCCCGGTCGGCCCACTGCTGGTCGCCGCCACCGAACTCGGCGTGGTCCGCGTCGCCTTCGCCATCGAAGACCACGACGTCGTCCTGCAGCACCTCGCCGATCGGGTGAGCCCGCGGATCCTGCGCGCGCCGAGTCGCCTGGACGCGGTCGCCCAACAGCTCGACGAGTACTTCGCAGGCGCCAGAAGGGGATTCGACGTGCCGCTGGACTGGCGTCTTTCGGCGGGTTTCCGAAGCATCGTCCTGCATCACCTGCCCGACATCGCCTACGGGCACACCGCGAGCTATGCGGCGGTGGCGCAGCTGGCGGGGAATCCCAAGGCCGTGCGGGCGGTCGGCACCGCGTGCGCCACCAATCCGCTGCCGGTCGTCGTGCCGTGCCACCGCGTGGTGCGCAGCGACGGTTCCATGGGCAGCTACCTCGGGGGAGTCGAGGCCAAGCGCACCCTGCTCGCACTGGAGGCGGCATGAGCACCTGGGCCTGCCGGGTCGCGGCGACCGGTTGGGACACCGTGCGCACCGATCTCGACGCCGTCGGCTGCGCGCTGACGGGCGCGCTGCTCTCGCCCGACGAGGCTGCCGGGATCGCCGCGATCTACGACGACGACAAGCGTTTCCGTTCCACGGTGCACATGGCTCGCCATCGCTTCGGCGAGGGTGAGTACCGGTACTTCGCCGAACCGTTCCCCGAGGCGGTCGTCGCGCTCAAGGAGGCGTTGTATCCCCGGCTGTTGCCGATCGCCCGCGAGTGGTGGAGTCGGCTGGGTCGCGAAACACCCTGGCCCGACGAGCTTTCCGAGTGGCTGCAGATGTGCCACGACGCCGGCCAGCGGAAGTCGACCCCGATCCTCCTCAGGTACGGACCCGGTGACTGGAATGCCCTCCACCGGGACCTGTACGGCGAGTTGGTGTTTCCGCTGCAGGTCGTCGTCAACCTCAGCGATCCCGGGGTGGATCACGAAGGTGGTGAGTTCCTGCTCTACGAGCAGCGGCCACGGGCGCAGTCGCGTGGCACCGCCATGGTCATTCCGCGGGGTCATGGGCTGGTGTTCACGACTCGCGACCGTCCGGTGCGATCTGTACGGGGATGGTCGGCAGCGCCGATGCGCCATGGAGTTTCGACGATCCGCTCGGGTGCGCGGTTCACCCTCGGCCTCATCTTTCACGACGCGGCCTGAGGTCAGCGGGTCGAGTGGCCCCAGTCTCCCTTGATGTGATCGAGGTGCTTGAGCATCAGCGCGCGAGTGGCTTCGGCGTCTCCTGCGACGATGGCGTCGAGGATCGGCAGGTGTTCCTCGGCTGATGCGGTGAGCGTGCCGCGGTCGGAGAGCTCCTTGAGCCCGAACAGCCGGGTCTGATCGCGCAGTCCGTCCACCAGCTCGATGAGGCGTTCGTTGGTGGTGTGCGCGAGCAGGCCCATGTGAAAACGGCGGTCGGCATCGAGGTAGTTGATCAGATCGCCTTCGCGTGCGGCGGCGACGATTTCGGCTGCGACCGCCGCGTGCTTGTCGTACTCGCCCTTGATCTCCTCGTTGCCCGCCAGATTCTGCATCGCCGGGATCTCCAGCAGCACGCGCAGTTCGAAGATCTCGCGGCGGTCGGAGTCGTCGATGGGCAACACCCGGAATCCGCGGTTGCGGATCGGCTCCATCAGGCCCTGGTTCACCAGGGTCAGCATCGCCTCGCGGACGGGGCTGGCCGACACGCCGAGCTGATTGGCCAACGCCGTGACCGAGTAGATCTCGCCGGGCGCCAGTTCGCCGGACACCATGCCCTCGCGGAGCACGGCAAGGGCCTGGTCGCGCAGACTCGCGCGTTTGAGGCTGGGAGTGTTGCTGAGCATCGAGCCTCCGATCGCGGTGTACGTACTATGTTACGTCGTACATTCGATCGCACCGCTGGTTGACCGCGTGTCTCAGCCGAACAGTTCGCGCAGATGCGGGTTGAGGAACAGTCCCGCCGGGTCGAATCGACGGCGGATCGCCTGGAAGTCGTCGTAGCGCGGGTAGAGGGCCTCGACCCGGTCGCGGGTCAGATAGTGAACCTTGCCCCAGTGTGGGCGGGCGTCGAACTGCTGTAGTTCGTGGTCCAGCTCGCGCAGGAACGGTTCGTACTCGGTGCCGACCTGACCCGACACCGACAGTGACATGGTGTCGCGCTGGTATTGCGCCGACAGGTAGGCCTCATCGGCCTTCTGCCAGCGGACCTGCACCGGGGAGATCTGGTCGGTGTGCTTGGTGAGCATCAGGGTGCGCACGACCTCCAGGGCGTCGCGGCCGCATTCGGCGGGCACCATGTACTCGAGTTCGTGAAAGCGAGCCTCGGTGGTGGCATCGGGATAGATGAGGTGCGCGCGGCCCGTGCGGGCACCCGGCTCGGCGTCGACGTCGGGGGCGTCCGCAGGCTCCTCGGTCAGCAGTTTGACGACGCAGTGGTCTTGCGGGACGGCACCGAGGTCGTACATCGCCGAGGAGGCCGGGGTGGGCATCCACCAGAACGAGAAGTGCCGGTAATCAGCAAGGAACGCTTCCCAATTCGCCTCCACCTCGTCGAACGGCAGGATCGCGTTCTGCTCCCGCAGTTTGTAGGCGGCGGCGGCCTGGAGGTCGAGGTCGAGGAAGACTCCGAGCATGCCGATCGACACCTGGGCCGCGTGCAGCGCCTCGGTGTCCTGTTCGGTGATGGTGACGATCCCGGCGTTCCCGTCGACGAGTCGCACGCCCCGCACGGTCGACGACAGGCTGCCGAAGGCAGGGCCCGATCCCTTGGTGCCAGTGGCGATGGCGCCCGAGATCGACTGTGCGTCGATGTCGCCCTGGTTGGCCAGGGACATCCCGTGTTCCCACAGCGGCGCGCCCACGTCCCACAGTCGGGTGCCCGCGCGGACCCGTGCCCGCAGGGTGGTCTCGTCGACCGCGGTGACGCCCGTCAGACGTTCGACACCGAGCAGCGTGTGGTCGGACTGCACGATGGGCGTGAACGAGTGCCCGCTACCCGCTACCCGCACACCGTGACCGTCGGCCGCGGCGCGGGCGACGGCGGAGACCACGTCGTCGTCGGTCGCGGCATCGACGAAGTCGGCGTAGTCGAAGGCCTGGTTGCCTCCCCAGTTACCCCAGTGCCCCGCGGTGGTGGGCCGGGTAGCGGTGCCGTCGCTCATGAGTGACCTCCCAGTACGATGTAATGGGTAGCATACTACCTGCTTACCCGCCGCGCCCGGCTGAGCGGGGCCCACCTCCCGCCCGCCACCTCCCGCGCGCCGCGCATCCTTCGCGCCGAATGTGGATTACCCCCACGCCGAATCGCGGGTGGATTCATACGGTCAGTGCAACATCCAGTGAAATGGGGGGTTGCACGTGCCTAAGGGATATCCGCATTCGAGGGTGACGCGTCGGGAGCTATTTGACCGGGTGTGTTCCGGTGAGCCGATGGAG
>JAOPUT010000050.1 GCA_025963385.1 Mycobacterium sp. | reverse complement strand
TGGTGGCGCCCACGTTCGACGGCCGCAAGGCGGTGCTGTTCGACGACCGCTGGGCCAGCGCCCGTGAGGATCTGGCCCGCCTGTGGCTGAAGGACGAGGACGAGATCGACGCGGACTGGCCGCGGCTTTCCGAGCGCTTCGAGGCCGCGGGTCACGTCGTCGCCGACCAGGCGAACTGGTGGCAGGGCAAGGCACTGGCCGCCGGGCGCAACGTCCACGCGTCGCTCTACGGGCGCGCCGCCGCCGGTGCGGAGAACCCCGGCACCGGTCGCTACAGCGACGAGATCGCTGTGGTCACAGGTGCCTCCAAGGGCTCCATCGCGGCGTCGGTGATCGCCCAGCTGCTCGACGGTGGCGCCTCCGTGATCGCGACCACCTCGAAGCTGGACGACGACAGGCTGGCCTTCTACAAGGAGCTGTACCGCAACAACGCTCGCTTCGGCGCGACGCTGTGGGTGACCCCGGCCAACATGGCCTCGTACACCGACATCGATGCCCTGGTCAGCTGGGTCGGCAGTGAGCAGTCGGAAAGCCTTGGGCCGCAATCGATCCACCTCAAGGACGCCCTGACCCCGACGCTGCTGTTCCCGTTCGCAGCGCCGCGTGTCGCCGGTGATCTTTCGGAGGCGGGATCGCGTTCCGAGATGGAGATGAAGGTTCTGCTGTGGGCCGTGCAGCGGCTCATCGGTGGACTTTCGCACATCGGCTCGGAGCGTGACATCGCGTCGCGATTGCACGTGGTGCTGCCCGGTTCACCCAACCGCGGCATGTTCGGTGGCGACGGCGCCTACGGCGAGGCCAAGTCCGCATTGGACGCTTTGGTCACCCGCTGGAAGGCCGAGACCTCTTGGTCGCAGCGAGTGTCGTTGGCGCACGCCCTGATCGGCTGGACCAAGGGCACCGGGCTGATGGGTCATAACGACGCCATCGTCGGCGCAGTCGAAGAGGCAGGCGTGACCACCTACACGACCGAGCAGATGGCATCCATGCTGCTCGACCTGTGCGACATCGAGTCCAAGGTGGCTGCGGCGCGCGAGCCGATCCATGCCGACCTCACCGGTGGGCTCGGCGAAATCGACATCGACATGGGTGAACTCGCCTCCAAGGCCCGTGAGGACATGGCCGCCGAGAGTGCCTCCGCCGCGTCCGACGAGGAGGTCGACGCCAGCACCATCAAGGCACTGCCGTCGCCCCCGCGTGGCTATGCGGCGGCCCCCCCGCCGGCGTGGGACGAGCTCGACGTCGACCCGGCCGACATGGTCGTCATCGTCGGTGGCGCGGAGCTGGGACCGTACGGTTCGTCGCGGACCCGCTTCGAGGTCGAGGTGTCCGGTGAACTGTCGGCCGCCGGCGTGCTCGAGCTCGCCTGGACCACTGGTCTGGTCAAGTGGGAGGACGATCCCAAGCCGGGTTGGTACGACACCGCGTCGGGCGACCTGGTCGACGAGGGCGAGCTGGTGGAGCGCTACCACGACGCCGTCATCGAACGGGTCGGCATCCGTGAGTTCGTCGACGATGGTGCGATCTCTGCGGATCACACTGCACCGCTGCTGGTTTCGGTCTTCCTCGATAAGGACTTCTCCTTCGTGGTGTCGTCCGAGGCTGACGCGCGAAGCTTCGCGCAGTCCGATCCCGAGCACACCTTGATCGCGCCGGTCCCCGACAGTGGTGACTGGCAGGTCACCCGCAAGGCGGGTACCGAGATCCGGGTGCCGCGCAAGGTCAAGATGTCCCGCACCGTCGGCGCGCAGATCCCCACCGGGTTCGACCCGATGGTGTACGGCGTGAGCCAGGACATGGCGAGCTCGATCGACCGGGTGGCGCTGTGGAACCTCGTCACGACCGTCGACGCATTCCTGTCGGCCGGCTTCACGCCGTCCGAGTTGATGCGATGGGTTCACCCGAGCCTGGTGGCCAGCACGCAGGGCACCGGCATGGGTGGCCTGACGTCGATGCAGACCATGTATCACGGCAATCTGCTCGGCCAGAACAAGCCGAACGACATCCTGCAGGAGGTGCTCCCGAACGTCTTCGCCGGGCACGTCGTGCAGTCCTACATCGGTAGCTACGGCGCGATGATCCACCCGGTGGGGGCATGTGCCACCGCGGCGGTCTCGGTCGAGGAGGGTGTCGACAAGATCCGCCTCGGCAAGGCCGAGTTCGTTGTCGCAGGCGGCTATGACGACTTGACGCTGGAGGCCGTCACCGGCTTCGGCGACATGTCGGCCACCGCCGATACCGAGGTGATGCGCGCCAAGGGCATCAGCGACGCGAAGTTCTCCCGCGCCAACGACCGGCGCAGGCTCGGCTTCGTCGAGGGCCAGGGCGGTGGCACCATCCTGCTGGCCCGCGGCGATCTGGCGCTGGCCATGGGTCTGCCGGTGCTCGCCGTGGTGGGTTACGTCTCCTCGTTCGGCGACGGCGTTCACACGTCGATCCCGGCGCCCGGTCTCGGTGCGCTGGGGGCGGGCCGCGGCGGCAAGCAGTCGCAGCTGGCCCGCTCACTCGCCAAGCTCGGTGTGGGCGCGGACGACATCGCCGTGATCTCCAAGCACGACACGTCGACGCTGGCCAACGATCCCAATGAGACCGAGTTGCACGAGCGGCTCGCCGGCTCGCTGGGCCGTTCACCGGGCAACCCGCTGTTCATCGTCAGCCAGAAGAGCCTGACGGGCCACAGCAAGGGCGGTGCCGCGGCATTCCAGATGATGGGGCTGTGCCAGATCCTGCGCGACGGGGTCATCCCGCCCAACCGGAGCCTGGACTGCGTCGACGAGGAGCTTGCGCATGCCTCGCACTTCGTCTGGGTGCGTGAGGCGCTGGAGATGCGGGAGAAGTTCCCGATCAAGGCGGGTCTGGTCACCAGCCTCGGCTTCGGTCACGTGTCAGGACTGGTGGCTCTGGTGCACCCGCAGGCATTCCTGGCTGCGCTGAATCCCGAGCAACGCGAGGACTACCAGCGTCGCGCCAACGGTCGTGTCCTGGAGGGGCAGCGCAGGTTGGCCTCGGCCATCGCGGGTGGACCCGCGATGTACGAGAAGCCGGCCGACCGCCGCTTCAACCACGATTCACCGGAGAAGCGACAGGAAGCCAACATGCTGCTCGATCCGGAGTCGCGACTGGGCGAGGACGGTTGGTATGGGTCGTGAGGCCTTGCAGGAGGCGTCTTCAGAGTCGCCGACGGGCTCAGCTAACGTTCCTGGCATGAGCATCGTCGGGGTCGGCATCGACCTGGTTTCCATACCGGACTTCGCCGAACAGGTCGACCAGCCAGGAACGGTGTTCGCCGAGACGTTCACCCCGGGTGAGCGTCGGGACGCCGCGGACAAGAGTTCGTCCGCGGCGCGCCACCTGGCGGCCCGCTGGGCGGCCAAGGAAGCGGTGATCAAGGCGTGGTCGGGGTCGCGGTTCTCCAAGCGGCCGATGCTGCCGGAGGGCATCCATCGCGACATCGAGATCGTCACCGACATGTGGGGGCGCCCCCGCTGCCGCCTGACCGGCGCGATCGCCGAGCACCTGAAGGACATCACCATCCACCTGTCGCTGACCCATGACGGCGACACCGCCGCCGCCGTGGCGGTGCTGGAGTCCGCTGGCTGACCACTAGCCTCGTTCCCATGAGCGATCTCGTCGACAGGGTGAAGGCGGTGCTGCCCTCCGTGCGCGCCGATCTCGAGGATCTCGTCCGCATCGAGTCGGTGTGGGCCGATCCCGCCCGTCGCGGCGAGGTCGAGCGGAGTGCCGCGATGGTGTCGAAGCTGTTGTCGGAGGCGGGTTTCGGTGACATCCGCACCGTCAGCGAGGGCGGCGCCCCCGCCGTCATCGCCCGCCATCCGGCACCGCCGGGCGCGCCGACGGTCCTGCTGTACGCCCACCACGACGTGCAGCCCGAGGGGGATGCCTCCCAGTGGCAGACGCCGCCGTTCGAGCCCACCGAACGCGATGGTCGGCTCTACGGTCGCGGCACTGCCGACGACAAGGCCGGTATCGCAACGCATCTGGCGGCGATCCGCGCGTTCGACGGCAACCTGCCCGTCGGTGTCACGGTGTTCGTGGAGGGGGAGGAGGAGTCGGGCTCACCTTCTCTTGGCGCCCTGCTCGCTGCCCATCGGGACCTGCTGGCCGCCGACGTGATCGTCATCGCCGACTCCGACAACTGGAGCACGGAGATCCCGTCGCTCACGGTGTCGTTGCGCGGCCTTGCCGATTGCGTCGTCGAGGTCGCCACCCTCGATCACGGCTTGCACTCGGGGATGTGGGGCGGGGTGGTGCCCGACGCTCTGAGCGCGCTCGTTCGTCTGCTGGCCAGCCTGCACGACGACGACGGCAACGTCGCGGTCGCCGGGTTGCACGAAGGCTCGGCGGCCGAGGTGGACTATCCGCCTGAGCGGGTGCGCGAGGAGTCCGGTCTGCTCGACGGCGTCGGCGAGATCGGCTCCGGGCCGGTGACCGACCGACTGTGGGCCAAACCCGCGATCACGGTGATCGGCATCGACACGACGCCGGTCGCGAAGGCGTCGAACACGCTGATCCCGCGGGCGCGCGCGAAGGTCAGCATGCGGGTCGCGCCGGGCGGTGACGCCGGCAGGCATCTGGAGGCATTGACCCGCCACCTCGAGCAGCACGCCCCGTGGGGTGCGCGGGTCACCGTCACAGCTGGCGACGTCGGCCAGCCCTACGCCATCGACGCGACCGGCCCGGTGTACGACGCCGTGCGGTCGGCCTTCCGGCAGGCGTGGGGGACCGATGCCATCGACATGGGTGTCGGCGGTTCGATCCCGTTCATCGCCGAGTTCGCCAACACCTTCCCGGACGCGAAGATCCTGGTGACCGGAGTGGAGGATCCCGCGACGCAGGCGCACAGCATCAACGAGAGTCTGGATCTCGGGGTGCTCGAGCGCGCCGCGACGTCGGAGGCGCTCCTGCTCGAGGCACTGGGAGCGCTAGACCGCTAGGTTTGGCTACTCCGAGCCGCGATCAGCGACGGCCGTCGGGAGCTGCATTGAACCCTGGCTCAGCCACGTCCGGTTCTGTGAGCTGGAACGGGGGTGGCGCGACGACCTCGGGCGCGGCCGGTGCGCTCGCATCTTCACCACCGCCGCCGTCGGTGGGGGCGCCGCCGATGATCTCGCTGGACTCCCCGGGCGCTTCCGGGCCAATTCCCTCGTTTGCACCGCTCGTCGAGACCCACACCATCAAGTCCTGGACACCGTCGTTGTAGACGACGCTGTTGGGAGTGTCGCCAACCACGTCGAAGTAGATCTTGCCCGGGATTGCGCCGCCAATGACCCTATAGTTCTGCCCGCTCTCAGCGCGGGCGTTGAACAGCGAAGTTATGGGAACGCCCCCGTCGTTGGTCACGTCTGCTTCATACAACCGGCCGTTGTGGAACACGGCGTCCGAACTCGGTCTCAGCCCTTGCACCGTGTACGTGATCGTTGGGTTGCCGTAGACATCCTTGATTGACTCGGGCACGCCGTATGGCTTGATGTCGTTGGCCGCTGAAGCCGGGACCGCCGTACTGGCGGCCAGGCCGACCGCGACCGCGGCGATGCCGACTGGTGCCACGAGATCCCGAATCTTCACTCTTACCTCCCGATGTCAGACGCTTCGCCGCCGAACGTTACCTCGCCACTTCAGTGCGAACGGGCAAATTGGCGCAGGTAAGCGCGGCGATCATCAGCTTCTTCATGCATCGGCTGGCAGAGGAGGAAGGCTGTTGATCGAGCAGAGACCGCGCTACGCGGTTCCCAGCTTGATGTACTGCTGAATCTTGGTCGTCGTATGTGCAGCCTTGACGTTGTACTGGGCGACCTCGATCTTGCCGTTCTCGTCGACGACGAAAGTCGAGCGGATGACGCCCTGAACCGTCTTGCCGTACATCGACTTCTCACCGAAGGCGCCCCATTCGGTGAGGACCTTGCGCTCCGGATCGGACAGCAGTGGGAACGTCAGCCCCTCGGCATCGCGGAACTTCGCGAGCTTCTCCGGCTTGTCGGGGGAGATCCCGACGACGTCGAGGCCCGCCTCGTTCAGCTCCGCGAGGTTGTCTCGGAAGTCACAGGCCTGCTTGGTGCAGCCGGGGGTCGACGCTGCGGGATAGAAGTAGACGACGACCTTGCGTCCCTTGAAGTCGCTGAGCTTGAC
Organism: Mycobacterium sp.; assembly: GCA_025963385.1. Classification (GTDB taxonomy): domain Bacteria; phylum Actinomycetota; class Actinomycetes; order Mycobacteriales; family Mycobacteriaceae; genus Mycobacterium. The sequence continues at coordinate 6,921 of JAOPUT010000050.1, read as the reverse complement.
GGTCTTGCCGTCGGCGTCGGACAGGCTGAAGGCTGGGGCCTTGTCGCCCACCGCGAGGCGAGGGGTCGGTGGCATACGTGAATGTCCCTTCGGTCGGCCGGTGCACGTGGTCGTCGCGTGGCTGCTCTAGGGTAATTCCCCAAGACAGCAACGCGATTGAAGGGGCTGACGTGGCGGACCGGGATCCCGACAAGATCAAGCAGGACATCGACGTGGCGCGCGAGCAACTGGCCAGCACCGTGGATGCCCTCGCCGAACGGGCGAACCCCGCTCGAATCGCCGACGACGTCAAGGCCGGCGTGGTGCAGTTCGTGAAGAAGCCCGCCGTTGCGGTAACGCTGGCGGGCCTCGGGACGGTGGTCGTCGTGCTGGTGATCCGGCGGATCAGGAATCGCTGACGAGCCGACGATCAGCGACGGCGGCGGCCGAAGCGGAACAAGTCGAGTAACGAGAAGCCGGGCGGGTTGGCCGTGAGGCCAAGCCGCGTGCAGTTGTAGACCACGACGACCCGCTGCGCACTGGCTGCGTCGTCAACCTCGAGGGTTGGCGACACAATGGAGGGGGCCGCACCTGCGGTCGACATCAGCTAAGACCTCGTTCCTCTCTCAGATATCAGAGCGGTTTTCCGCTTGCCTGGCTGTAGCTAACACCATCGTAGCATCAATACCCATCCCCCCGCAGCCCGAAACATGCCTGTTTTCGCTGGTTGGGGCTTCCGGTACCGGAAGTTTCGATTCTGGCTGACGGATGAACTGGTCAGCGAGTGGTGATTTCAGCACACGCTCGGTATCTCCACGAATGAATCTACGAGTTAATCTATCCCAGCGTCAGCGGCTATCCACGATTCGGCCCTGGAAATGGGTCTTCCACTCAGGCTCGGCGCTGGATGAACGGTTGGACCGCATTCCCAGAAATGGGAAACGACGCCTTCGGCGGTGCCGTCGTATTCGCCGGATTGAGCACGCGACACAAATGGGCGGTGCGCAATGGCGTTTTTCGTCGCGCTGACACCGGCGCTGTGGTGTCGGCGTCGTGTGCCCGCACCCGCCGTGACGCCGTCGGTGGGGGCACGGCCTAGGTCGCCACCCTGAACAGCCGTTATGCCCCGAATGGACGTATCCGCGGGTGGGTCGCCAGCGGCGCGTCGATCGACTCGGTCCGCACGTCGCCGACGCGATCCGCGGGACGCCGGATTGGTCGCCCCGGATTGTCCGCGGATGGTCTTTGTGCCGGCAGATTAGAGTACGACGGATTCGCCGGCGGAAGCTCTGGAAATTCGGTGCCCACAATGCCTGTGGGTGCTCGCGCGCCTAAGGGGGTTGACTCGGAATTGATCTGATCGGCGGGCGGGCTATCGGGTTGCCACCATTGCGCGCGCTTCGCGGAGTCGGGCGCGGGCGTCCATGTCCTGGCAGGACTGGAGGTATCGGGCCGACCACTCGGCGTAGGCGTCACGGTTTCCTTCCGCTGCGGCCAACAGCGCACGCGACTTGAGCCACCACAGATCCAAGGCCGGGATGCCGGGTCGGCGGCCTCGCCACTGATCGACCATCCGCTGCGCTTCCGCGAGGTCGTTGCTCGAGCGCCGCGCGATGAGGAGGTCCACTAGCGCTTCGGCGGGATGAACCGCGAAGACGAGGTTTCCGCCGTCCATGTGGTGTGACACGAGGGCGCGTAGGTTCTCGATCGCCGTGTCGCGGCGGCCATTTCGGGCGGCGTCGATCGCCAGATCGGTCTGGATGGAGGCCGAGGTGATCGCGAGCGCCCCGCTCTTCTGAATGTCCTCGTTGGCGCGTTGCAGGACGTCGATCGCTTCGTCGCGGCAGCCGTTCCGGGCGCGCAGGAGGGCGGCCCCGTACGCCCAGCGGGCGACGACGATGCCCGCGGCGTCGCCGAAGGACTCCGCCCGCCGCAGGGCAGTGGGAAGCTCGTCGAGCAGTTCGCCGGCCTCCGTCAAACCCAGCGATGCCGCGGTGGCCCAGTAGATAAGGATGTAGGCGTACCTGACCGACGTCAGCTCACGTGCCTGGTCCGTGGCGTCACGAAGGCGTCGTCGACCGCTCTCGACGTCACCGAGGCAGATCTCGATGAAACCGCCGAGGGCGTCGGCCGAGACCAGCTCCTCGGTCGCCGCGTCACGCGCGATCAGCCGGATCACGTCGATCACTTCGAGGGCCGCCTCGAATTCGCAGTTGGCGAACCGCGCGAAGGCAATCGCGTTGAGGATGATGCTTCGGGTGGCCGCATCGCACTCCAGGCCCTCCGCCATCTCGGTGAGTTCGGAGGCCAGCGACGCCGCCTCGTGCACGCGGTTGTCATTGACGGTCATCGACCAGATCCGTCCTGCGGTGGCGATCGCGAACGACTGCGCGTCCTCGGCGGGAATGGCGAGCTCTCGCAACTCGCGGTAGCACTGCTCGGCATCGGCGTCCTCGCCGACGAAGAACGCCGTCGACGTCAGCATGGTTCGCGGGGCGATCCGGGCGGCGACGGCGTTGGCGTCGTCGGGGAGCCGGTCGGCGATGGCGCGCGCGCTCTGCCACTGCAGGCGGGCGGCCGGAAGATCCCGTGGCCGAAGCCATTCCGCCGCACGCATGTGCCAGTCGTACGCCTCGGCGAGTTGACCGGCAGCCTCCAGGTGCGTGGCGATCAACGCGGCCTTCTCGTCGGTCGAGTTCGGATTGGCGATGGCGATGGCGGCGGCGAGCGCTCGGTGCGCCTGCGCCCTCGTCGCACTCAGCTGGGATTCGTACGCGACCGTGCGGACCAGGGGATGGCTGAACCGATAACGGTGCCGTGGAAGGAATTCGGTCTGATCGATCAACTCGGCGCTGACCAATTCGGCGAACTGCGCCAGTTCGGCCTCCGGCCGAAGGGCGTGCACCGCGTCGATGTCGAACTGGCTGCCGATCACCGCGGCAGCGTTCAGAATCGACTTGGTCCCCACGGGCAGGCGGTCGATGCGGGCCGCCAGGACGGCCTGGATCGTCGCGGGGACGCCGATCGCGTCGAGCTCGCCCGTCAGCCGGTACGCGCCGCGACTGCCGGAGAGGACGCCGCGGCCGGCCAGGTCGCGGATGATCTCCTCGACGAAGAACGGGTTGCCTGCTGCAACGTTTGCGATCCGGCCGGTGAGCCGCGCGACCGACGAATCCCGACCAAGGATCTGATCGGCCAGACGCACCGCGGTCGAATCCAGCAGGGGCCGAAGCGGAATCGTCTGATCCGCGTTCTCGTGCAGCGCTCCGTGAAACTCCGGTCGGTAGGTCACGATGAACACCGACGGCGTCGCGTCGAGGGCCCCGGCGAACGTGGCAAGGACATCGTCACTCGGCTGGTCGATCCACTGGGCGTCCTCGACCACGAAGACGATCCGTGTCGCGCGCGCCCGGACCGCGCGGGTCATCACGTCGACCAACTTGCGGCGCCTACCGTCGACGCTGACTTCGAGTCCGGGGGCATCGGCATCGGCCACGCCCATTGCCTCGAAGAGGATCTGCGCGTCGGCGGAACCCGGTGTCAACAACTCGCCGCATCGCGTCGTCAGCTGCGTGCGGGTGGCCGTGGCGCTGAGTCCCTTCGCGCCGAACATGGATCGAAGCAATCGGGACAGCGTTCCGAAGGCGACCGCAGTGGTGTGCGCCTCGCATCTGGCGACCACTGTGGCCGCACCCTGTTGTGCCGCGAGCGAGGTGAATTCACCGATCAGCCTCGTCTTGCCGACGCCAGGGGACCCGACCAGCCCGATGAGGCAGCCGAGATGGGCGTCGAATGCATTTCGCAGCGAACGCATTTCGCCGTCACGGCCGAGGAACAGGCCTTCGCTGCGTCCCAGCACCATACGGTCGGACTCGACCGCGAGGAGTCGGCGGGCGGCCGCGGGCTCGTCGGCTCCCTTGACGACAACGTGCTCGACCGGCCCCAATTGAGTGGCGTCCTCGACCAGGCGGGCGGTGGACAGAGAGCACATCACCGCGCCGGGCGCCGCCGCCGCCTCCATCCGCTGGGCCATGCCGACGGGATGGCCGATGGCGGTGTAACTTCCTGGCCCGGTGCCGATGTCACCGGCGATGACCTCACCGGAGTTCAGCCCGACGCGAATCTCAAGATCCACGCCGTCGCGCAGCAACACCTCGGCGGCGAGGCTCTCGGCGAGGGACTGGATCTCCAGCGCGGCGATGCAGGCGCGAAGGGCATGGTCCTCGAGCGCGGTCGGGGCACCGAACAGGGCCATCAGTCCGTCACCGGTGAACTTGTCGACGGTGCCCAGATAGCGCTGGACCACCGCGGCTGCCCGGTTGAACAGGTCGTTCATGAGTTCCCGGAGTCGTTCGCCGTCCAGCGCGCTGGCCAGTTTCATCGAGCCGACGACGTCGGTGAACAGGACCGTCACCTGTTTGTGTTCGGCGCTGACCGGGTGGGGTGCCACCGGCGAGCCGCAGCCGTCGCAGAAGCGCGCTCCGGTGCGCAGGTCGTGGTCGCACGATCTGCACCTGGTCGTCGTCGCTCCCGTGTGACCTGCCATACCCCGAATTCTTCAGCCCCGTCAGTTTCGTCCATGGTGACGCATGTCGGGACGCGGCGGCTCGGATCGGCAATCCAGCAGGGTGACAGGCGTGTTCAACGCCAGCGGGGAGATCTGGAGTTGACCATTGCCACGGCCGTCACGGCCCGACGAACACCCTGAAACGACAAAAACCCTGCCTGGGCAGGGTATTTGTGTGGTGCGCCGTCAGGGTTTCGAACCCCGGACCCGCTGATTAAGAGTCAGCTGCTCTACCAACTGAGCTAACGGCGCGCGTGAGAGACGATAACAGTCCCGAGGCGTTGGGTGAAATCCGAACGCCCGGACTGCGGTGGACCGCAAAAGCGAGCGCACCCGCGTCGGAGGATTCCCTTAGACTTCTGGCAAGTAGGTGGGAAGTTCATGTGAACCATCGGGGAGGGTGTATCAGCATGTGGCAGGCGCAATCGGCGACCCGACCGCGTCGAACGCCGGGCCGGCTCGCGGCCGTGCTGCTGGTGTCGGCCGTCGCCCTCGGCCTCAGCGCCTGCAGTGGCACGCAGGCATCGCCGCCCCAGCCTCAGACGATCGCCGACAAGGGCACCCCCTTCGGTGACCTCCTGGTGCCCAAGCTGACCGCGTCGGTGACCGATGGCGCCGTCGGCGTGACGGTCGACGCCCCCGTGACGGTCAGCGCGGAGGATGGCGTGCTCGGGTCGGTCACCATGACCAACGGCGACGGCGCCACGGTCGCGGGGCGTCTCAGCCCGGACGGCTTGCGATGGACCACCACCGAGCCGCTCGGCTACAACAAGAAGTACACGCTCAGCGCTCAGTCGCTGGGGCTCGGCGGCGTCACGAGTCGCTCGATGACCTTCCAGACGCATTCGCCCGAGAACCTGACGATGCCGTATGTGATGCCCAACGACGGTGAGGTCGTCGGGGTCGGGCAGCCGGTCGCGATCCGCTTCGACGAGAACATCCCGAACCGGCTCGCCGCGGAGAAGGCGATCACGGTCACCGCCAGTCCGCCCGTCGAGGGTGCCTTCTACTGGCTCAGCAATCGTGAAGTGCGCTGGCGCCCACAGGCTTACTGGAAGCCGGGCACGACGGTCGACGTTGCGGTGAACACCTACGGAGTGGATCTCGGCGACGGGTTGTTCGGCCAGGAGAACGTGACGACGCACTTCACCATCGGTGACGAGGTGATCGCGACGGCGGACGATGACACGAAGACGCTGACGGTCCGTCGCAACGGTGAGGTCGTCAAGACCATGCCGATCTCGATGGGCAAGAGCAGCACGCCAACCAACAACGGCACCTACATCATCGGTGACCGGCTCTCGCACATGGTGATGGATTCCTCGACGTACGGCGTTCCGTCGAACTCGGCCAACGGGTATCGCACCGAGGTCGACTACGCCACCCAAATGTCCTACAGCGGGATCTACGTGCACGCGGCGCCGTGGTCGGTTGGCAGCCAGGGCTACAGCAACGTCAGCCATGGATGCCTGAACGTGAGCACCAGCAACGCGCAATGGTTCTACGAGAACACCAAGCGTGGTGACATCGTCGAGGTGAGGAACACCGTCGGTTCCGTGCTGCCGGGCACCGATGGTCTCGGAGACTGGAACGTGCCGTGGGAGCAGTGGAAGGCGGGCAACGCCAATGTCTAGGGCCCGCCTTCGTTTCTGCTGACTCGGACAGGGTTGATTCCTGGCTGTCGTTCGCCAAATGGACGAACTGTGTTGTGTCACAAAGTCTTCGTAGACTCCTGAGCTCCGTGAATGCCAGCGCGCCGCCCTGGCTGCTGTTGAGTGACCTACATCACACGAATTGACGCTATCGCTGGAACGATACGTTTGGTATGTTTTTGCCAACCGACGGTCGAGGTTGGACTACCAAGTCCGCTACCAGCGGAGCCGTACACGGGATGCCCAATTGGGGGTGTTGCCAACCGTGTGGCGATAACCTCGACACCGTCGGTTTTTTCATGGCGTGCGGCGACTCTGCCCGATGCCGCCTCCTGGGCCTCGCGCACCGATTGCGGCGCTCTCCACAAAGCAGAAAGTCGGAGGGCGCGAACGCCCTCCGACCTGCTGGGTGGCTGACGGGACTCGAACCCGCGACATCCAGGATCACAACCTGGTGCTCTACCAACTGAACTACACTCACCATCGCCGCGAGCCGACCAGGAGAGCGTCGGCGACAGCGGCGTCGTCGATACTAGCCGCTCGGGTGCTCGGCAGCCGAATCGATTTGGTCCGGCGCGCCCGACTCCGGGCCAAGTTCCGCGGCGATCGCGGCGATTTCGCTGGTGGCGGGCCCCGGTGCGGGTACGAACGCGGTGCGCCGGTAGTACCGCAGTTCTCGGATCGATTCGTGAATGTCGGCGAGCGCGCGGTGCGTCAGCCCCT
>JAOPUT010000037.1 GCA_025963385.1 Mycobacterium sp. | reverse complement strand
CGGGTACTGGTGCGACCGGCCGACATCTACCTGCTCGACGAGCCGCTCAGCCACCTCGACGCGAAACTGCGGGCGGCGATGCGGGCCGAACTCAAGCAGCTCGGCGCGATGTCGAAGACCACCACGGTCTACGTCACCCACGACTACCAGGAGGCCCTGGCCCTCGGTGACCGCATCGTGGTCCTACGGGAGGGCTCGCTGGTGCAGATCGGCACCCCTGGCGAGATCTGGCGGCGGCCGGCGGACACCTTCGTCGCACGCGCGCTCGGGCAGCCGGAGATCAACTTGCTCGATGGCGAGGTAGAGGACGGCCGGATCCGGCTCGGCGGCGGCGCCTTCGCGGTGCCGGTTCCCGCCGGTGCCGACGTCAGGGGCGGCGATCGCGTTCGGGTGGGACTGCGGCCCTGCGACATTCACGTTGGCCACGACGATAAGGCCTCGCAGATCAGTGGCACGGTGATCCTCGCGGAGCGGCTTGGCCGCAACGTCGAGCTGACGGTCGACGTCGGCGGTGAACAGCTGATCGTGCTGTCATCCGGACGAGAAGGAGTCGACGAGGGCTCGGTCGTGTCGATGACCGTCGCCGACGACGACGTTCACGTCTTCGCCGCGGGCGATGGCGACACCCCGCGGCTGGGGGCCGAGGACCGAGATTTGGAGGCAGCACAGTGATGAATTCCCCGGGTCGCTCCGCTCCTGCCACTGGCGCGACCACCACGATGGACAACCCGAAGACCGCCACGGCGCAAAGCCTGACACTGACCGACCTGGTGAAGACCTACATGGCACGCGGTCGGGAGAGCTTCGCGGCGGTGAAGGGCATCAACCTGGACATCGCGCCGGGGGAGCTGATCGCGCTGCTCGGCCCCTCGGGCTGCGGCAAGACCACCACGCTGCGCATGATCGCCGGGCTGGAAACGGTGACCAGCGGTTCGATCCGGATCGGCGACCGGGAGATCTCCCAGCTGCCCGCGTCCAAGCGCGGTATCGGTGTCGGCTTCGAGAGTTACGCGCTGTACCCGCCGTTGTCAGTGCGCGAGAACCTGCTCTACGGTCTGAAGGCCCGCAAGGTCAAGGGCGCCGAGCAGATGGTGTCGTCGATCAGCAGCAGGCTGGAGATGGACGATCTGATGAACCTGCGGCCCGCGGGTCTGTCGAGCGGCCAGAAACAGCGCGTCGCACTGGCCCGGGCACTGGTTCGCAACCCACCCGTACTGCTGCTCGACGAGCCGCTCAGTCACCTCGATGCCTCGGCACGCCAACGGGTTCGGCGTGAATTGAAGGTCCTGCAGCGGGAGTTCGGCTACACCACGATCGTGGTGACCCACGACCAGGTCGAGGCGCTGTCGCTGGCCGACCGGCTGGCAGTCATGGACGCCGGCGTGGTGCAACAGTTCGGTACGCCCGACGAGGTGTTCGACGACCCGGCCAACCTGTTCGTCGCCCAGTTCGTCGGCGAACCGCAGATCAACGTGGTGCGCGGAGTGGTGAAGTCCGTCGACGGGCACGCACGCATCGAGATCGGTTCGGGCGCAGGATATCTGGACTCGGCAGCGACCGGCGTGGCTGACGGCACGAAGGTGGTGGTGGGCATTCGCCCACAGGACTGCACGGTGTCGGCGGGGGACGGGCCGGGACTGAGCACCACGGTGGCGTACTTCGAGCACCTCCTCGAGTTCGGTCTCGCCACCACCACCGTGGCGGGTGTGGAGGAGGGCATCGTCGTCCAGACGCCTGCGCTGGAGGACTACCAACCGGAGCAGAAGGTCGTCGTCAACGCTCCTCCCGAGCGGGTATACCTTTTCGACACCGACACGGGAGAGCGATTGCGATGACGAGGCTTTTCAACGACCCGGCCCGATTCACCGAGGACATGCTCGTCGGGTTCCTGGACGCCAACGCGAAGTACGTCACGGGAGTCCCCGGCGGTGTAGTGCGCGCCAGGGAGACCCGGCCCGGCAAGGTCGCCGTCGTCATCGGCGGCGGGTCGGGCCACTACCCGGCGTTCTGCGGAACGGTCGGAACGGGATTCGCCGACGGTGCCGTGGTCGGCAACATCTTCACGTCGCCGTCCGCGGAGGAGGCGGCGTCCGTCGCACGCACCGCACACGGCGATGCCGGCGTGTTGCTCACCACGGGCAATTACGCGGGTGACGTGATGAACTTCGGACTTGCCGTCACGCAGCTCCGCAGCGAGGGAATCGACGCGCACTACTTCGCCGTCACCGACGACATCGCCAGTGCCCCAGCGGGTGAGGAGGCCAAGCGGCGCGGTATCGCGGGCGACTTCACCGTGTTCAAATGCGCCTCCGCCGCCGCCGAGGACGGGCTGGACATCAACGGCGTCATCCGCGTCGCCGAGGCGTCCAACGCGGCCACCAGGACCCTCGGCGTCGCCTTCGACGGCTGCACGCTTCCCGGCGCAGACCACCCGCTGTTCACGGTTCCCGACAAGCAGATGGGTGTCGGGCTCGGCATCCACGGCGAGCCGGGAGTGCGCGACGAACCCATGCCCACGGCTGCCGAACTGGCACACACGTTGGTCGACGGCGTGCTCGGCGACAAGCCCCCCACCGAGTCGCAGCGAATTGCCGTGATCCTCAACGGACTCGGCAACACCAAGTACGAGGAACTGTTCGTGGTCTGGGGCACCGCGGCGCGTCTGCTGCGTGAGCACGGCTACGAGATCGTCGAACCCGAGGTCGGCGAACTGGTCACCAGCCTGGACATGGCCGGCTGCTCCCTGACCGTGATGTGGCTCGACGAGGAGCTCGAGAAGTACTGGACTGCACCCGCCGACACGCCGGCCTACCGCAAGGGCGCTGCGGCACAAGAGGAGTCAGGGGAACGGCGCACTTCAGGGGCGAGCGAAGCGACGGGGAAGGGCAACGCCGCTGCCGCCCCCACGCGCGACGTCGCTGGGCTTGCCGACGACGACGGGCGCTCGGGTGGACGGTTCGTCGCCAGAGCGCTCGACGCCATCGCGGGCATGCTGGCAGAAGCCGAGGACGAACTCGGCCGCATCGATGCGGTCGCTGGCGACGGCGACCACGGGCGCGGCATGGTCAAGGGGTCGTCGGCGGCGCGGGCCGCTGCCGCCGAGGCGTCGAAGGAGGGCGCGGGCCAGGGCTCGGTGCTCGCGGCCGCGGGCAAGGCGTGGGCCGCCAAGGCGGGTGGCACCTCAGGCGTCCTCTGGGGCGCGCTGCTCACCGCGGTGGGAGCGCGACTGGGGGACACCGGTCGGCCCGACGCCGCGTCCGTCGCCGAGGCGATGAAGGACGGGTATGACGCCCTGATCCAGCTCGGCGGCGCGTCTCCCGGCGACAAGACCATGCTCGACGCCATGCTGCCCTTCGTCGAGGAATTCCAGCGCAGGGTCGCCGACGGCGAGTCCTGGCAGGATGGTTGGCGGGCAGCCGCCGACGTGGCGACCGAATCCGCCCTCGCGACCGCAGACATGCGGCCGAAGGTCGGAAGGGCCCGCCCACTCGCCGAGCGCAGCATCGGCACACCCGACGCGGGCGCGACCTCGTTGGCGATGTGCGCCCACACCGTGGCGGACTGCTTCGCCGTCACCTCGAAGAAGGATGCCTGACCATGACCGGATTGAGAATCGTCGTCGGCTGCGATGACGCAGGCTACGAATACAAGGAGACCCTCAAGGGGGACCTGCTTGCCGACGATCGCGTGGCCGACGTCATCGACGTCGGCGTCGGCTCCGATGAGCACACCGCGTACCCGCACGTCGCCGTGGCGGCGGCTCGCATGGTGGCCGAGGGCAACGCCGACCGCGCGCTCCTGGTGTGCGGTACCGGGCTCGGCGTGGCGATCAGCGCCAACAAGGTGCCGGGAGTCCGTGCCGTCACCGCGCACGACGGTTTCTCCGTGGAGCGGTCGGTGTTGTCCAACAACGCGCAGGTGCTGTGCTTCGGGCAGCGGGTGATCGGGCTCGAGCTCGCGCGACGACTGGCCCGCGAGTGGCTCGGGTACGAGTTCGACCCGAACAGTGCGTCGGCGGAGAAGGTCGACGCGATCTGCGGCTACGAAGCCGAGCCCGTCGCCCCCTGACACTCGGCCACTTCGGCCCTCATCGCGCCTGCCGGGGCCGAAGTCGGCCGAATCGAGCTTGCTCGGTAGTCACTTCGTATACCTAACTTCATTACGCCAGGTGGAGTCGCATACCCGCCTGGCAACGCCTCGACAAAGGGGACCGGGGACGCGTCCAGCTCGCCTTTCGCGTCGCGAATAGCGGTTACAGCGACTTTCGATGAACGCGATTCGCTACCCCGAACTGCAGTTTTATCAGCTGCATGCGATTTCAGCGAGGAACGGCACCCTGGGCTGCGTCGATTCGGTCCGGCGGGTGAAGTTGCCATTCCGTGCAAACGGTACGAAGAAATTATTTGCTGCCCATGGTCAACTCGCCGTCTTGGCTGCAGAATTGGGATAGCTGGGGGTCATCTCGTGGAACAATTGCAACGAATTACCTACCGACGAGGCCGCTGACTGGTGGGAGGAGATCGCCATGACGACGCATCTGCGCATCGCAGCGAGCGTTTGCGTGCTCTCCACCGGCCTGATGATCGCAGGGGCAGGCGGCGCGACCGCCACCGCTGACACCGACTCCGGCACCGCGACCAACACCAACACCGGCCAAAATTCTGCGAACACACCCGCCGCGGGTCCGGTCGGGACCATCGCCGACTCGGTCCGCAAGGCCGTGCAGAACTCCCTCCAGGGCACCGTGCAGACGGTGACGGGTGCACTGAGCGCGATACCCAAACCCGGCCAGGTGCCCTTCGGCGTCCCCAAGCCGCCCAAGACGACGTTCGGCGGCACGCCCACCGTCTACGGCAGCACCGGGCCCACCACCGCTCCCGCGCCGGACGCCGATCCCGCGCCCGAGACGAACACCGTGGCATCGACGACGAACGAGGTGGTCGCGCCCGCCACCAGCACGCCCGCGCCCCCGAGCTCCGTCGCACCCGATCCGCTCGCGGCCGCCACGAACGTGGTGACGCCGGTGACCAACGCGATCACGACGGTGGCCGACACCGTCGGCACGGCGCCGAACGTCATCGCATCGTTGTCCACGTCCACGGCGCCGGTGGTCGACGTGCTCACCTACGTCCAGAACGTGCTGACCTCGGTCGGCGACGCAGGGACGTCACTCGCCCAGCTGCCGACCGACCTCGCCGGACTGCTTGGCGTCAGCGCCACCACGCCGACCTCGACCATTGGTCCGGCAACGGGTACCTCGGGCGTGCGCACGGTCGCTGCCACCTCGCCGACGCCATCGGGATGGTCTTCGGTGCCGCAGCTGCTGGCCGTCCCTGGAGTGCATGGCGGGCCCGCCGCAACCCCGCCGCCCGTCCCAGTGACACCGCTGGACATCGTGACGAGGGACGCGGCCCGCGACCCGTCGAACGCCGCGGCGCCTGCCGCCCCGAAGGAGGCCGGCTCGACCGACGTGCTGTCGGTCGTCGAACACGTCATCGGCGCCTTCGTGGCAACGGTGTCGCTCACGGCGCTCGCCGCCGTCGCGCTCCCGGGTCTCGCCGGACTGCTGACCACCTGTGCCGCAGGCATCCGCGTCGGCTACCGACAGGCCAAGGCCGCCTCCGAGCTGCCCAACACCGCGATCTCGCGCTTCGTCGGCTCAGGCCCGGTGGGCGTCGTCCGCACGGGCTCGCAGGTCCAGTTGCGGTCGCGCGTCTCGCACGTTCTTGGGGCGAAGTCGCGAAACGCCGCGCCGACACGGGCGCTGCGCGTCGTCGGCTCGGAGTCGTCGACCACCGAACTGCTCGACCACGCCGTCTAGCCGCCACCGCAGAAGACAATTCGTCACCTGGCGTGCACGGACACGTCACGCTCTGATTGCCACCTCGCTGTCCTACTGAAGGACCGTGCTGGCCATGAGCACTGCTTCTGTACTCATCGCCGCTGATCATCCGACCGAGACGGCGGACACGCCGCGCTACACACTGCTGCTGTCCACCGACCCCGCGCTCATCGACGACGCTCAGCGCCTTCGCCACGAGGTGTTCACCTCGGAGCCGGGATTCGACCTCACCAGCACCGTCGACGGCCGGGACGCCGACCGTTTCGACGAGTTCTGCGACCACCTCCTGGTACGCGAGGACCGGTCCGGCGAACTCGTCGGCTGCTACCGGATGCTGCCGCCGCCGGGTGCCATCGCCGCGGGCGGTCTGTACAGCGCCACCGAATTCGACGTCGCCGAACTCGACGCGCTGCGGCCCTCACTGGTCGAAATGGGCCGCGCGGTGGTCCGAAACGACCACCGCAACGGCGGCGTCGTCCTGCTGATGTGGGCGGGCATCCTGGCCTATCTGGACCGCTGCGGGTACGACTACGTCACCGGCTGCGTGTCCGTACCGGTGCAAGGTGCCCTCGGCGAGACGCCCGGCTCCCAGATCCGCGCCGTGCGCGACTTCGTGCGCAGGCGCCACGCCTCCACGTACACCGTCCATCCGCATCGACCGGTCGTTCTGGACGGCAGAGCACTCGACGACATCGCGCCGCCCGCGCGTGTCACGATGCCTGCGCTCATGCGGGGCTACCTGCGACTCGGCGCCCAGGTGTGCGGCGACCCGGCGTACGACCCCGACTTCGGTGTCGGCGACTTCCCGGCACTCCTCGACAAGCGCACGGCCGACGTCCGCTATCTGCAACGCCTCCGCTCGGTGTCGCAAGCGACCGACGCCTCCGGGGCGGCGAACCGATGAGCAGCCACTCGCTCACCGAAAGTCCTTGGCTCCCAAGGGCATCGTGTGACGCGTCGTGTGTCCGATCCGATGCGGCCGCGGGCTCCCACCAGGCGGTGGTCGCGCTACGCACCGCCGTGCGCATCACGTTCGCACTTCTGACGCTCCCCACGGCGGCATTGCTGGCGCTGCCGATGCCCGGCAAGTCGCGTGCGCAGCGGGTGTACTGCCGCATGATGCTGCGCTGCCTCGGCGTGCGGGTCACCACCTCGGGCGGGCCGATCCGCAACCTGAGCGGGGTGCTGGTGGTCAGCGGCCACGTGTCGTGGGTCGACATCTTCGTCATCGGGGCGGTGCTTCCCGGCTCGTTCGTGGCGCGGGCCGATCTGATCGACTGGCCCGCAGTGGGCTTCCTGGCGCGCCTGATGAAGGTCATCCCGATCGAACGCGCCAGCCTGCGCAGGCTGCCAGAGGTGGTGCGCACGGTGGCCGACCGGCTGTCGGCCGGTCAGACCGTCGTCGCGTTCCCCGAGGGGACGACGTGGTGCGGCATCGGTTACGGCCGTTTCCGCCCCGCGATGTTCCAGGGCGCCATCGACGCCTGCAGGCCCGTCCAGCCGTTGCGTCTGACCTATCACCACCGCGACGGCCTGCCCTCGACGGTGCCCGCCTTCATCGGCGACGACTCGCTGCTGCAGTCGATCCGCAGGGTCATCACCGCGCGTCTCACCGTGTGCCACGTGCAGGTGCAGTCCCTCCAGCTGCCAGGGGGGGACCGCCGCGACCTGACGGCCCGCTGTGAGGCAGCGGTCCGCGGTGCGGCAGCGCCTGCGGACGGGGCGAAAGCGACCACCGGAGCCCCGTCGGCCCACGGGCACGCGCTGGTCGCCTGACACGGGCCGGCCTGCCGGTATCCTTGACGGGCCATGACCTCCGTCTACCTGGATCACGCCGCCACCACGCCGATGCACCCCGCCGCCATCGAGGCCATGACGGCAGCGCTGGCGACCGTCGGGAACGCGTCCTCGCTGCACACCACGGGCCGGGCGGCTCGCCGCCGGATGGAGGAGGCCCGCGAGACGCTGGCGGGGCTCCTCGGCGCGCGCCCCTCGGAGATCATCTTCACGGCGGGCGGTACCGAGAGCGACAACCTCGCGGTCAAGGGGATCTTCTGGGCCCGCCGCGACGCCGATCCGAAGCGCCGCAGGATCATCACCTCCCCGGTCGAGCACCACGCCATCCTCGATGCCGTGGAGTGGCTCGTCGAGCACGAGGGCGCCGAGGTGACGTGGTTGCCGGTGAGCGCCGACGGGTCGGTCGCCACGGCCTCGCTCCGTGAGGCGCTCGAGGATCACTGTGACGCGGGAGACGTCGCGTTGATCTCCATCATGTGGGCCAACAACGAGGTGGGCACCATCATGCCGATCGCCGAACTGGCGGCGGTCGCCTCGGAGTTCGACGTGCCCATGCACAGTGATGCAGTCCAGGCGGTCGGTCAGCTGCACGTCGACTTCGCCGCGAGCGGGCTCTCCGCGATGAGCGTGGCGGCGCACAAGTTCGGCGGCCCCACCGGCGTGGGAGCACTGCTGCTGCGGCGTGACACCGCGTGCGTTCCGCTGCTGCACGGCGGCGGTCAGGAGCGCGACGTGCGGTCAGGCACGCCCAGCGTCGCGGGCGCCGTGGCGATGGCTGCCGCGGCTCGGGTGGCCGTCGAGGGTCTCGACGCCAGCCGCGCCAGGATCTCGGCGCTGCGGGACAAGCTCATCGACGGCGTGCTGTCCTCACTGGACGACGTCGACCTCAACGGCGCCGACGGCGATGCCCGGCTGCCGGGCAACACGCACTTCACCTTCCGCGGTTGCGAGGGTGACGCCTTGCTGATGTTGTTGGACGCCAAGGGAATCGAGTGTTCCACGGGCTCGGCTTGCACGGCGGGCGTGGCGCAGCCGTCACACGTCCTGATCGCGATGGGTGCCGATCCGGCGAGCGCGCGGGGATCGCTGCGGCTCTCGCTGGGACACACCAGCACCGACGCCGACGTCGAGGCCGCCCTCGCGGTGCTGCCCGCCGCGGTGGACCGCGCCAGGCAGGCTGCCCTCGCGAGCGCGGGGCAGAAGTGAGCATGCGCGTCCTAGTCGCGATGAGCGGCGGCGTCGATTCCTCGGTCGCCGCGGCCAGGATGGTCGACGCAGGCCACGACGTGGTCGGCGTGCACCTGGCGTTGTCGTCGGCGCCGGGAACGTTGCGGACGGGCTCGCGCGGATGTTGCTCGAAGGAGGACGCGGGTGACGCGCGCCGCGTCGCCGACATCCTCGACATCCCCTTCTACGTCTGGGATTTCGCCGATCGGTTCAAGGAGGACGTGATCGACGACTTCGTCGCGTCCTACGCCCGCGGGGAGACGCCGAACCCCTGCGTGCGGTGCAACGAGAAGGTCAAGTTCTCGGCACTGTCGGCGCGCGCGCTCGCGCTCGGCTTCGACGCGCTGGCCACCGGGCACTACGCCCGGTTGTCCGAAGGTCGGCTGCGCCGCGCCGTCGACGGCGACAAGGACCAGTCCTACGTGCTCGGCGTGCTGAACGACCGGCAACTCGCGACGGCGATCTTCCCGATCGGCGACACGCCCAAGCCGCAGATCCGCGAGGAAGCCGCCCGACGCGGCCTTGCCGTCGCCGACAAGCCGGACAGTTACGACATCTGCTTCATCCCGTCGGGCGATACGCGGGCGTTTCTCGGCTCCCGGATCGGCATCCGCCGTGGGCCGGTGGTCGACGCAGGCGGCGCGGTGCTCGCCGAACACGACGGCGTGCACGGTTTCACCATCGGTCAGCGCAAGGGGCTCGGCATCGCGGGCCCTGGGCCCGACGGCCGTCCCAGGTACGTCACGGCGATCGACGCCGAGAGCGGCACGGTACACGTCGGCGACGCCGGCGACCTCGAGGTCTCGAACCTGGTGGGCGAGCGGCCGGTGTTCACGGCGGGCTTGCCGCTGGACGGGCCGGTCGAATGCGACGTACAGGTCCGCGCCCACGGCGGCCTCGCGAGTGCCGTCGCGGAGGTCCGCGACGGCACGCTGGTCGCCGCCCTCCGCAGTCCGTTGCGCGGCGTCGCGCCCGGTCAGACCATGGTGCTCTACCGGCCGGACCCCGAGGGCGACGAGGTCATCGCGAGCGCCACGATCGTCGTCGCCGAGCGTTAACCGGGTATCCGTTCCAGGATGTTCGTCATCACGATGTCGGGCACCGACGGTGGGTACGCGCAGAACGTGACCTCGACGAGCACCACGTACTTCACGCGGTAGTCGCGGCCGCACTCGCTGCTGGTGCGCGTCCGGATGTCGTCCTCGGTCGTCGTCCAGTCGCCTACGTATCCCGAGGTCGACGACCCGCAGGCGTCGACTTCGGCGACCAGGGCGTCGAATGCCCCGCGCGCGGTGGTGACGTCGCGGTAGGCCGCCGCCCCCTGGGAGATGAGCGCGCCGCGGGGCGGGTTCTGGTAGGTCGTCTTGTGGAACTCCTCGAGTTCGGGCCCGAACGTCTGCGTCTCGGCGAAGATCCAGGCGCACTGGGGAGGAACGCGGCGGGCGAACGCGTCGATGTCGATGGGCGATTTGCCATCCATGCTCGGGATGACCGTCAGATCATCGCCCGAGCCCGTGATCGCCCGCATCCGAGATTGCTCGAGAAGGACGCCGTCCACGTCGATCGGGGACCGCGAGTGCTCGTCGACCTCGGGTGCGGACCGGACCGCGTCACCCGTGACGGTGGACGTGCACGCGACCGTCACGGCGGCCGCACAGGCCGCCAACAGCGGCCTGATCCGCGGTGCGGGCATGCTCGACGGTAACTCTTCCCCACGGTCATCGAATACTGTTGGCCGCGTGAGCGTTTTCGCCGCGGCAACCGGCATCGGATCCTGGCCAGGCACGGCCGCGCGTCAGGCTGCCGAAGTGGTGGTCGGCGAGCTGCACACCCTGCCACATCTGGTGGAGTTGCCCGCCCGCGGCGTCGGTGCCGATCTGATCGGTCGCGCCGGTGCCCTCCTCGTCGACATCGGCATCGACACCGTGCCTCGCGGCTACCGCGTGGCCTCCGGTCGCAGCTCCGTGGTGCGACGGGCCGCGAGCCTGCTCGACGAGGACGTCGACGTTCTCGAAGAGGCTTGGGAGCGCGCCGGATTGCGTGGCGGTTCGCGCACCGTCAAGGTGCAGGCACCGGGGCCCGTCACCCTGGCAGCGCACCTCGAACTGGCGAACGGTCATCGCGCGATCACCGATGCGGGGGCGGTGCGCGATCTGGCGGGCAGCCTCGCGGAGGGCCTCGAACTGCACCGGGCGGAGATTGCTCGCCGACTGGAGGTGCCCGTCGTGGTTCAGCTCGACGAACCGTCCCTGCCCGCCGCGCTGGCCGGGCGGCTGACCGGCGTGACGAGCTTCTCGCCGGTGCATCCCGTGGACGAGTCGTTGGCGCAGAGCCTGCTCGACGATTGCGTGGCGACCGTCGGCGGGACCGTCGCCCTGCACTGTTGCGCCCCGGAGCTCCCGTGGAAGATGTTGTTGCGCAGCAGCCTTGCCGCGGTCTCGGTGGACGTGACGACCCTGACGGCAGCCGATCTCGACGGCGTCGGCGAGTTCGTGGAATCCGGCCGAGTGGTGATGCTCGGCGTGATTCCGGTCCAGGCCCCCACCCGGCGTCCGGTACCCGAGGAAGTGGCCAAGGAAGCCGCGTCGATCACCGACCGACTCGGGTTCGCCCGTTCGGTGCTGCGTGACCGCATCGGCATCACGCCGGCCTGCGGGCTCGCCGGGGCCACGGACCAGTGGGCTCGCAACGCCGTCGAGTTGGCGCAGAAGGTTGCCGATGGGATCACCGAAGACCCGACCGCAGCGTAGGGTTGAGGTAGCACCCGTTCGGTCAGGGAGGACCGTGGCTAAGTCGATGATTCGCGTCGCGGCCGGTGTCGCGGTCGTATTCGCGATCACCACTGCCGCTGGCCCTGGTACCGCCGTGACTTCTGCCGACCCTGGCTCGTCACGGTCGCCCTCGGGCCATTCGCGCGACGGCGGACAATCTCGCGGCGACGGGGGTGGCCAACGAGACCGCGGCCATGGCCCAGGGGGTAGCCACGGGCGCGACAATGACCGCGGCGGCAATGACGGCCGTGACCGCAACGGCGGTGACCGGCGCGCAAACAGCCGACAGGACGACACCCGCACGCCCAGTGGCGGCGGCTGGCGCGGCTCCGACCGTCCCAGCGGTAGCTCCTCCTGGGATGACGGTGAAGAGTCGACGGGGGTCAGCGCAGGTCGCGGCACCTCCAGCATTGCGGCGGTGCAGCCTGCCACCGCCTCTCGCTCGATGGCCGTCGCGTCGGACACGCCCGCCGCCGCCGCCGAGACTCCGACCGTTGCGACCGTTCCGACCGCCTCCATTCCCGACCCCGCGCCAACCGCCGCGTCCACCATCCCGACGAGCGGTGGCGGTGGCGGTGTCGTTGCGGACGCCGCGACCTCGGCACCGGTCGTGGCGCCAAGGGTGACCTTCGGTGATGGCCGGTCACCTGGCCTTCTGTCACAGCGACCGGGTGAGCCGCCCGCTCAGATGGGCCCGGAGCCGACGATCGCCCAGCCACTGCCCGCGGTTCCCGCCTCGCCGGCACCGACGCTGCTGCCCATGCCGACGCAGACGGCGCTCGTCCGCCCGCTCACGATGGAATCCACTCCGTGGCCGCTGTCGGAGACGCCGGTGATGTCGTCGGTCTGGGGGAAGGTTCAGCTGGGTTGGCCGGTCAGCGTCCTCTTCGGAATCGCAGGCCTGCTCCTCGCGCCGATCGGCGGGGTGTGGCTGGGCCACCGCCAAGCGAGGGCGGCGAAGTCCGCCTCCCAACTCGTCGCGCCCTAGGCGGGCTTTGCGGCGAACAGTTGGATGAGGTTGCCGCACGTGTCATCGAACACCGCCACCACGGCGCTCCCGACGTCGGTGGGCGGCTGGGTGAACCTGACACCCCGCTCGACCAGACGAGCGTGCTCCGCCTCGACGTCCTCGACCGCGAACTGAGCCAGCGGGATCCCGTCCGCGGCGAGTGCATCGCGGTACGGCTTCACCGCCGGGTGACCGCTCGGCTCCAGTAGCAGCCGGGGACCGTCCGGCACCTCGGGGGACACGACGGTCAGCCAGGAGTCGGCGCCGAGAGGGATGTCATCGCGCTTCACGAAGCCGAGCACGTCGGTGTAGAAGGCCAGTGCCGCGCGCTGATCGTCCACGAAGATGCTGGTCAGATCGATCCTCACGGCGTGCGCAACTCCTTCCGCAAGATCTTCCCCGACGCCGACTTCGGAATCGCCTCGATGAACGCGACCTGCCGCACCTTCTTGTACGGGGCGACGTGGCCCGCGACGAACTCCATCACCTCGGCTTCGGTCAGTTCGGCTCCGGAGAGCTTGACCACGAACGCCTTTGGGATCTCCTCGCCGGAGTTGGCGTCGGTGACCCCGACGACGGCGGCATCGGCGATGCCGGGATGGGTGAGCAGCACCGCCTCGAGTTCGGCAGGGGGTACCTGATATCCCTTGTACTTGATGAGCTCCTTCAGTCGATCGACGATGTAGACGCATCCCGTCGAGTCGACGCGCGCCACGTCGCCGGTGTGCAGGAATCCGTCGTCGTCGACGGTCTCGCGGGTGGCCTCCTCGTTGCCGAGGTAGCCCGCCATGACGTTCGGGCCCTTGAACCAGAGCTCGCCCGTTTCGCTGAGACCCGATGCGGGAAGGTCGATTTCGGCACCCGTCTCGGAGTCGACGATCTTGCTGACGGCATTGGGCACCGTCCAACCACAGGAGTTCAGCGGCGCGACGGAGCCGACGAGGCTCCGTCCGCCGTCGGGCGGCGTGATGTGGCTGACGGGACTCAGCTCACTCATGCCATAGCCTTGGACGACCTGGCACTTCAGCCTGGCGCCGACCGCATTTCCGAGTTCCTCGTCGAGCGGCGCGGCGCCCGACATGATGCTGCGCAGGCTCGACAGGTCGTAGGAATCGACGATCGGGTGCTTGGCGAGTGCCACGGCGACCGGCGGTGCGATGAAAGCGAAAGTGCACCTGTGGTTCTGGATGTTTCCCAGGAATTCCTCGAGATCGAAGCTGGGCATGATGACCAGCCGGGCGCGGGCATGCAGGGCGGCGTTCAGCAGCACCGTCATGCCGTAGATGTGGAAGAACGGAAGGACCGCCAGGATGCGGTCCTCGGGTTCCATGCCCTGAAGCGGCCGGATCTGTGCGACGTTGGCCGTCAGGTTGCGATGGGTCAGCATCACACCCTTCGGATTGCCGGTCGTGCCGGAGCTGTAGGGCAGCGCGGCCAGGTGGGTGTCGGGGTCGAAGGTCACCTGCGGCGCAGGCAGTTGCGGCCCAAGTAGATCGTCGGCGTTGGGATGTCCGTCGGCGGCGATGCCCGGTCCATCGAGCACGATCACCCGGTCGTCGGGCAGTCCGAGCGATGCTGCTCCGTCGGCGGCCTGAGCCAACAGGGGGGTCACCGTGACGAGCATCGTGGCGCGGGCGTCGGCGAGTTGCTTGGCGATGTCCTTGGCGGTGAACAGCGCGTTGATGGTGGTGGCCGTGGCGCCTGCACGAAGGATGCCGTGGAAGGCGATCGCGAACGCAGAACTGTTGGGCGCCAACAACCCAACGACGTCACCGACACCAATCCCGCGCGCCGCGAGCGCTCCGGCGAATGCATCGATGCGGGCGATCATGTCGCGGTAGGTCGTCTCGGTGCCGGACTTCGCGTCGACCAACGCTATTCGGTCGGCGTCGTCATCGGCGGTGTCGGCGAACAGGTAGTCGTAGACGCTGGTGGTGGGGATCTGGACCTGGGGGAAGGGGCTCGAGAAACTCATCGTGTCTCTGATCGAACCATGACCGGCCGCCAGTCGGTCATGGACGCGCCTCAGACGCGAACAGTGGGCCCTTCGTGCGAAGGGCCCACTGTCGTGGGGGGTCTATCTCACTGACTGTCGGAACTCCCGCCAGCCGAACCGCTGCCAGCCGAACCGCCGCCGCTATCCGATCCCGCGCTCGAGCTGGACGACGCGCTCGCCGACGCCGTGGAGGCCGAGGCGCTGGAACCTTCACCGCCGGCCTTCGCGGAACTCGACGCCCTGGTGGTGGGCTCCGACTTGGCGCCGGTCGTGGTGTCGAGGCCGGTCTTCTTCGCTTCGGGTTTGGCCGTCTTCTCGCTCGTCTCGGGCTTGGAGTCGGTCGAGTCGTTGGCCGTCTTGGCGCCGGTGCCTGCTGCGGAGGTGTCGGCATCGTCACCGGCCTTGGCAGCGGCGGTGGTGTCGGGCGACACCGCCGGCTTGGCCGTCTTGGCGGCGGTCAGCGTGGCCGTCGCCCCTGCGGTCTCATCGGCGGTGACCGTGGGGGTGGCCGTTTCGTCGACCGACTGAACGGCTGCCAACGGGTTGGGCGCCGCGGGCTGGGTCAGCACGCCGACCGCATCGACGGCCGTGTTGGCCAGTGTGTCGGTCACGGTTCCGACGGTCGAGGCCGTGGTGGATCCGACGGCATTCGCCGTGGCGAGGCCGGTGGTGCCGACCTTGCCGATCGTGTCCAGTCCGATCGCCCCGACGTCGTGCACCGTGGACAGCGCCACGTTCCCGACGTTCCCGATGGTCGACAGCCCGGTGGTGGCCGCGACGCCGAGACCGGCAAGCGCCTGCGTGCCCGCCAGACCGATACCTGCGACGCCCTGCGTGAGCGCGGTCGCGCCACCGACGTAGGCGTTTGCCAGCGCCGTCAGGTAGCTGATCGGGTTGAGCGGATTGGCGAGGATCGTCGCCAGCGACGTCGTGCCCGTGGTGTTGATCGTGCTGAGGACGGTGCCAAGGGTCAGCAGCCCCGTGTTGACGGTCTGACCGGCGGTTCCGAGCAGTGTCGAGGTGACGGAGCCCGCTCCCAACAAGCCGATCTGGCTGCCAAGGCTGAGTCCGAGCAGCGTCCGCTGCGTGGCGCTGCTGAGTCCCAGCAAGCCCTGCTGGGTACCCTGGCTGATACCGAGCTCAGCTTGCTGGGCGGCGGTACTGGCGCCCAGCAGGCCCTGGTTCACGGCGGTCAGTCCGCCGTTCACCAGAACGTCGGCCGCCGTGCCGATGTCGTTCGGGGTCAGCGCCTGCGTGGAGACCGAGTCCTCCGGCGCGAGTGCCGTGGCGAACGCCACGTTCTGCGCGGCCAGCATGTTGGACGTCGACAACGTGGCGGGATCGAGCAGTCCCAGAGCGCTGGCGATGGCCGTCGACAGCGTGACACCGATGCCGTTGAGAGTCCCCAGCACGTTGGCGCCGACGCCGCCTACGGTCGCCAGCGTCGTGGCACCCGCCTCCTGGAGACCTCCGAGCACGGTGCCGCCCGCGAGACCGAGCGTCGACAGTGCGGTGGTGCCCGAGACGTTGACGGCGTCGAGGGCGGTCGTCGCAAACGCGCCGACGCCCGCGAGAGCCTGCGTCCCCGCGAGGCCAAGACCCGCAACGGCGTCCGTGATCGCCGTGCCGCCACCGAGCAGCAGACCGGTGAGCGCCGTGGCGTAGCTGGCGGGGTTCAGTGGGTTGCTGAGGATCGCGTTCAGTGCGCCGATGCCACTGGTGGTCAGCGTGTTCACCACGCTGTTCACGGTCGTGGTGGCCGTGGTGCCTGCGACGCCGAGGGCCTCGTTGAATTGCGAACCCGCAAGTCCGATACCGAGATTGAGCTGCGACCCCGCGAGGCCGAGTCCCTGGTTGAGCTCGGTGCCTGCGACGCCGAGTGCCTGATTGATCTGCGTGCCTGCAATGCCGAGCCCCTGACCGAGCAGGGTGCCTGCGGTACCGATTCCCTGGTACGCCTGGTTCAGCGCGACGGCGGCACCGGTCGCGAGCACCTGGATCGCCGACACGATGTCAGCGGGGGACAGCCCCGCCAGGGCGGCCGTGACACCTGCGCCGAGGGTGTTGGCGACGCCCCCGACGGTGGCCAGTCCGGTGGCGCCCGCGGCGCCGAGCGCGGCGACGAGTTGGGCACCCGCTGCCGACAGCCCTCCGACTCCCTGGGCCAGTCCCGTTCCACCGCCTGACAGCAGCAGGGCCAGTGCCGCCGGGTAGGCGGCGGGGTTCAGCGGGTTGGCGGCGATGGCGGCGAGCCCGGCGACGCCGGTCGTGGCCACGGTGTTGACGGCCGTGCCGACCGAGGCCAGGCCCGTCGCGCCCGCCGTGTTGACGCCCGCAAGGGCCGTCGCTCCGACGGCGCCCACACCCGCGAGCCCCTGGGCGCCTGCAGCCGAGACCGAAGAGAGGATGTCCTGAATCGCCGACGCCAAGGACGTCGGCGTGTACTCGGCGAAGACCGACGGCACCTGGGACATCCGGCTGGCGACGTCAGGCGGCGGAGGAGCCAGGGGGCTGAATGCAATCGCGGTTGCTCCGACGACGGCGATGCCAGCGGTAAATGGCGAACGAATGGCTAGCTGCATGGCAACCCCTTTGTAGAACCCAACCCGACTAGCAAAAGCTACCTGAGAAAAAGGTGTGTAACCAAGCCTTTTCGTTAGCGAATTATGAACGTGATTGGCTGATCTTGAATTGCCTTTGCTGAATGGATCTAGATCAATTTCGCCGCCAGCAAGGCAGGGCTGATTCAGCAACATCAATGGCAACTGAGTCGAGTGCTGGCACCGCGACGGGGCGGCGAACATCCATACTATGCAGGACGCTCTCGGGCATAAGTAACTGAACGAGTCGGTCGACGGAATTCGTGCTGCGGACAGTCGATTGATCGGCGAAAGACCTTTGCGGAGGGTGCGCGACGGGGCGCGTTCCGCCCGGCTGGCAACGACCTGTCCGGCGGACGGTCGGACGGAACGCGTCCCTTGGGGCCGCTCTCAGCACCCGACCGGCGTGACCAGCGCCGTTAGCCACGGCGTGCAGTGACCGTGACGGCCTTGCAGGCCCGCGGAAACCGCAGACGACATGTCCGCGACCGCCAATCCGTGTCGCCGGTCGGCGGCCGAGGCCACTGGTTGCGACGTCGGCTCCGATCTCCGCGATTGGCGTGCGGGAATTGGCGGCCGAACCCGTTGCGAACTGCTGGGACCGGCGCGTACCACCGTTCGGTGCACCAAAGGGTCGCAGCCCGATTCAGGGAATCCAATGGCGCTGGAGAGAGCCGACGAGCCATTCGCAATTGGTGTGTAGCCAGCCGGTCATTCACACTACGATCAGCCACGTGTCAGTGGGTGCCTAAAGTACGGAAGAACGTTAGGCATTGCGACGCATCCAGCTAATTAATTAACACCTACGTAAATGGCTTGGTTCCGAATGATGCGGCCAGTCGACCGGTCGCGTCAATAATGCCGATCAAACGTTGCTTTCGAATGTCGGAATCGCTCGCGGCCGCGGACCTAGCGCGCGTCGAGCTCCTTGATCATCCGCTTGGGAGCGACGAGCCGAAACGATGCGTCGACGAGCTCGCGGACCTCGTCCCAGTCGACGTCTGCCAACGTGAGGTCCAGACCGAGCCAGCCTGCCGGTCCCAGGTATGCCGGACGGAAGAACCGGTCGTCCTGCTCGAGCGCGATGCGGTCGGAGTCGTCGACCTTGACCATCACGCAGTAGGGGACGGAGACCATTTCCCCGGTCTCCTTCGAGCTGCCGCCGTACATCGCGAACATCTTGGAGACGAAGAACCCCGGCCTGCCGTGTGAGACCTTCTCGGTGGCTCCCGGGTAGGCGAGCGCGATGGCGCGAAGCTCGGCCAACCCGGGATCGTCATCGTTGAACATGATCGGGTGCGGCACGGGGGCAGCCTATCCAGGTGTCCGGACCGAGCGACCTCGCCGAACCCGGCGAGTTTCGAGCTCCCACGCACGGGGGAGGAGAGGTGGCGCGACGTCGTGAAGTTCCGATCGCCACCCGCCAACCGGGACCCGCGGAGGCGTCGGTGGCCTCCGATAACCTGCGAGAGTGAGCTCACCTGACGCAGACGTCCGTCGAGAGTGGCAGCGGCTGGCCGACGAGGTGCGGGGGCACCAGTTCCGCTACTACGTCAAGGATGCACCGATCGTCTCCGACGGAGAGTTCGACCGGCTCCTCGGTCAGTTGACGGAACTCGAGGAGCGCTACCCCGAATTGCGGACCCCCGACTCGCCGACGCAGCTCGTCGGTGGGGCGGGTTTCGCCACCGACTTCAGTTCGGCCGACCACCTCGAACGAATGCTGAGTCTGGACAACGTGTTCAGCCCCGACGAGCTCTCGGCGTGGGCGGCGCGGTTGACCGGGGAGATCGGCGCCGATCCCGAGTTCCTGTGCGAGTTGAAGATCGACGGTGTGGCACTCGCGCTGGTGTACCGCGACGGAGTGCTGACCCGCGCCGCCACGCGCGGCGACGGACGTACGGGTGAGGACGTGACGCTGAACGCCCGCACCATCGATGACATCCCCGAACGCCTGGTGCACAGCGATGACCACCCCGTGCCGAGCGTGCTCGAGGTGCGTGGCGAGGTGTTCTTCCGGCTCAGCGACTTCGAGGATCTCAACGCGGGTCTGGTGGAAGAGGGCAAGGCGCCGTTCGCGAACCCTCGCAACAGTGCCGCAGGCTCGCTCCGCCAGAAGAACCCCGCCGTCACGGCGCGCCGCAAGCTCCACATGATCTGCCACGGCCTGGGTCGCGCCGAGGGCTTCAGCCCCGACACGCTGCACGATGCCTACCTCGCCCTCAAGGCGTGGGGACTGCCCGTGTCCGACCACACCACGCGGGTCACGGGCATCGACGCGGTGGCCGAGCGGGTGGCCTACTGGGGTGAGCACCGCCACGACGTCGAGCACGAGATCGACGGTCTGGTCGTCAAGGTCGACGACGTCGCCCTGCAGCGGCGCCTCGGCGCGACGTCACGGGCCCCGCGTTGGGCGATCGCCTACAAATATCCACCCGAGGAAGCCACCACCAAGCTGCTCGACATCCGGGTCAACGTCGGGCGCACCGGTCGCGTCACGCCGTTCGCGCTCATGGAACCGGTCAAGATCGCCGGCTCCACCGTCGGGCTGGCCACGCTGCACAACGCGTCCGAGGTCAAGCGCAAGGGTGTGCGCATCGGTGACACCGTCGTCATCCGCAAGGCGGGCGACGTGATCCCCGAGGTGCTCGGTCCGGTGGTCGACGTGCGCGACGGAACCGAGCGCGAGTTCGAGATGCCGACGACGTGCCCCGAGTGCGGCACCAAGCTCGCGCCCGCCAAGGAGGCCGACGCCGACATCCGTTGCCCCAACTCGCGTTCGTGCCCGGCACAGCTGCGGGAGCGGGTGTTCCACGTCGCGGGCCGCGGCGCGTTCGACATCGAGGGTCTGGGCTACGAGGCGGCGACCGCCCTGCTGCAAGCCGGCGCCGTCACCGACGAGGGCGATCTGTTCGACCTGACCAAGGAATCGCTGCTGCGCACCGACCTCTTCACGACCAACAGCGGCGAGCTGTCGGCCAACGGGCAGCGTCTGCTCGCCAACCTCGGCAAGGCCAAGCAGCAGGCGCTGTGGCGTGTGCTGGTGGCCCTGTCCATCCGGCACGTCGGACCCACCGCGGCCAGGGCACTGGCCGGTGAGTTCGGCAGCCTCGATGCGATCGAGGCGGCCACCGAGGAGCAACTGGCCGCCAGCGAGGGCGTCGGTCCGACCATCGCCGCCGCGGTGATCGACTGGTTCACCGTGGACTGGCACCGCGCCATCGTCGACAAGTGGAGGGCAGCGGGCGTCCGGATGCAGGACGAGCGCGACGCCAGCATCGCACGGACACTGGAGGGCCTGTCGATCGTCGTGACCGGCTCGCTGTCGGGGTTCTCCCGGGACGAGGCCAAGGAGGCCATCCTTGCGCGCGGCGGCAAGGCCGCGGGCTCGGTGTCCAAGAAGACGGCCTACGTCGTCGCAGGTGACTCGCCGGGCTCCAAGTACGACAAGGCGATCGAGCTCGGCGTGCCCGTGCTGGACGAGGACGGCTTCCGCGCTCTGCTGGAGAACGGCCCCGACGCGACCTGAGACGTCAGCGCAGGATCGTGGCCACGATTCCGCTGAGGTAGCCGAGGCGCGCGACCTCGGAGGGCCGGAACGCGGGCCCGCCGGGCCTGCCGAGGATGACCGCCGTGTGAGGGTCGCCCAGCGGCGCGGCGGCGAGCGTGGTGTCGAAGTCGCGCCAGATCTGAGGGATCCAGTCGGCGGCGCCGTCGAGCGCTTCGGCGTGATCGAGCGGCAGCCAGGGGGCCGACTCGGCCGCGGTCTCGGGTGCGCCGTGGCTCCTGGCCACGACGTCGAGCCCGGCGCCAGCGAGCCGCAGCACCATGCACCAACCCACACGCAACACCTTCGGCGCCTCGTCGGCCAGCACCTGAAGCTTGTCCTGCTTGCGGTCCGCGGCCGCGATGTGATCGATCAGCTCCAGCTCGCGGTGCGCTTCGAGGAGTCCGGTGTGCGGACGGATGCTGTCGACGTAGACGCCGGACAGCTTCTCGGCTGCGGTGATGAGCATGTCGGGCATCGCGCCGGGAGGGAGGTCGACGACCAGGTCGTCCACCGCATATCCGGCCGTGCGCTCCACGACGTCGAGGGACAGGATGTCGGCGCCCACCGACCCCAGCGCCACGGCCAGCGAGCCCAGGCTGCCTGGCCGGTCCTCCAGCTGGACCCGCAGCAGATATGACGGCACGGGCAACACTGTTTCATGGCGGACGGGAGCGCACGACTCGAGATGCGGTGACTAGGCTTCGTGGTCGTGTCTCAGATCTCGCGGGACGACGTCGCTCACCTGGCGCGTCTGGCCCGGCTCACCCTGACCGACGGCGAACTCGACAGCTTCGCCGGCCAACTCGACGCCATCCTGGCGCACGTCAGTGCGATTCAGGCCGTCGACGTGACCGGCGTCGAAGCCACCGACAACCCACTCAAGGACGTCAACGTCACGCGACCGGACGCCGTGGTGCCGAGCCTGACCCAGGAAGAAGCCCTGGCCGCCGCACCCAAAGCGGTCGACGGCCGGTTCGCGGTGCCGCGCATCCTCGGGGAGGAACAGTGAGCGACCTCGTTCGTCTCGACGCGGCGACGCTGGGCGCGAAGATCGCGGCCAAGGACGTGAGCTCCACCGAGGTCACCCAGGCGCACCTCGACCAGATCGCGGCCACCGACGATCGGTACCACGCCTTCCTTCACGTTGCGGGTGAGGCGGCGCTCGCCGAGGCAGGCCGGATCGACGCCGCGGTGGCCGCCGGGGAGACGCTGCCGTCGCCGCTAGCCGGGGTGCCGCTGGCACTCAAGGATGTGTTCACCACCACGGACATGCCCACGACGTCCGGCTCCAAGATCCTCGAGGGCTGGCGATCGCCCTACGACGCGACCGTCACCACGCGACTGCGCGCGGCAGGGATCCCGATCCTCGGCAAGACCAACATGGACGAGTTCGCGATGGGCAGCTCGACCGAGAACTCCGCGTACGGCCCGACCCGCAACCCGTGGAACGTCGAGCGCGTGCCCGGCGGCTCGGGTGGCGGTAGCGCCGCCGCGCTCGCCGCCTTCCAGGCGCCGCTGGCGATGGGCTCCGACACGGGTGGCTCCATCCGTCAGCCTGCGGCACTGACCGCCACCGTCGGTGTGAAGCCGACCTACGGCACGGTGTCGCGGTATGGGCTCATCGCCTGCGCGTCGTCACTGGATCAGGGTGGCCCCTGCGCGCGCACGGTGCTGGACACGGCGCTGCTGCACCAGGTGATCGCCGGCCACGATCCGCGCGACTCGACGTCGGTGGACGCCGCGGTGCCCGACGTCGTCGCGGCCGCCAGGGCCGGTGCCGTGGGGGATCTCACAGCCGTGCGCATCGGTGTCGTCAAGCAGCTGCGCAGTGGTGAGGGATACCAGCCGGGTGTGCTGTCGTCGTTCAACGCCGCGGTGGAGCAGCTCACCGCGCTGGGGGCCGAGATCTCCGAGGTCGACTGCCCGAACTTCGACTACTCGATGGCGGCTTATTACCTGATCCTGCCGTCGGAGGTGTCGAGCAACCTCGCCCGGTTCGACGCGATGCGCTATGGGCTGCGGGTCGGTGACGACGGCACCCACAGTGCAGAAGAAGTGATGGCCATGACCCGAGCGGCCGGATTCGGCCCAGAAGTCAAGCGCCGCATCATGATTGGCACCTATGCGCTGTCGGCCGGCTACTACGACGCCTACTACAACCAGGCGCAGAAGGTGCGGACGCTGATCGCGCAGGACCTCGAGCGCGCGTACCAGAGCGTCGACGTGCTGATCTCGCCCGCGACCCCGACGACCGCATTCCCGCTGGGGGAGAAGGTCGACGACCCGCTCGCGATGTACCTCTTCGACCTCTGCACCCTGCCGCTGAACCTCGCCGGTCACTGCGGGATGTCGGTCCCGTCGGGACTGTCGGAGGACGACGGATTGCCCGTTGGCCTGCAGATCATGGCCCCCGCGCTGGCCGATGACAGGCTCTACCGGGTCGGCGCCGCATACGAGGCGGCACGCGGTCCGCTGCCGACTGCGATCTGACAAGGGAAGATGGTGCGGACGCGAGGAGCAAAGGTGTTTCGAGCATGCGGACGCTAGGAGCAGTGAGGTAGATGCGGATCGGAGTTCTCACCGGAGGCGGTGACTGTCCTGGCCTGAATGCGGTCATTCGGGCCGTGGTGCGTACCTGCGACGTGCGGTACAAGTCGTCGGTCGTCGGGTTCCTCGACGGATGGCGGGGTCTGCTCGAGGACCGCCGCATCCAGCTCGCCAACGACGATCGCAACGACCGTCTGCTCGGCAAGGGGGGCACCATCCTCGGCACGGCTCGGGTCAACCCCGACAAGCTGCGGGCCGGCCTCGACCAGATCAAGCAGACGATGGAGGACAACGGCATCGACGTGCTGATCCCGATCGGTGGCGAGGGCACGCTGACCGCGGCGCACTGGCTGTCCGAGGAGAACGTCCCCGTCGTCGGCGTCCCGAAGACCATCGACAACGACATCGACTGCACCGACGTGACGTTCGGCCACGACACCGCGCTGCAGGTCGCCAGCGATGCCATCGACCGCTTGCACAGCACCGCGGAGTCCCACCAGCGCGTGATGCTGGTCGAGGTGATGGGCCGCCACGCCGGGTGGATCGCGCTGAACGCCGGGTTGGCCTCGGGTGCCCACATGACGCTGATCCCCGAGCAGCCGTTCGACGTCGAAGAGGTCTGCCGACTGATCAAGCAGCGCTTCGTCCGCGGCGACTCCCATTTCATCTGCGTGGTCGCCGAGGGTGCCCAGCCCGCGGAGGGCTCGATGCAGCTGCGTGACGGCGGCATCGACGAGTTCGGGCACGTCAAGTTCACCGGCGTGGCCCACCAGCTCGGCGTGGAGATCGAGAAGCGGATCAAGAAGGAAGTGCGCACCACCGTGCTCGGCCACGTGCAGCGCGGTGGCACGCCGACGGCCTACGATCGCGTGCTCGCCACCCGCTTCGGGGTCAACGCCGCGGATGCCGCACACTCCGGCGAGTACGGGATGATGGTGTCGCTGCGCGGGCAGGAGATCGGGCGGGTGCCCCTCGCCGAGGCCGTCAAGCAGCTCAAGCTGGTGCCGCAGGGCCGCTACGACGACGCCGCCGAGTTCTTCGGCTGACCACCCTTCCGCGAGCTGCTCGTGAGCTGCCCGTGAGGGGAAGGCGAGGGGACATGGCGCCCCACTAGGATCGAGGCATGACTCTTGCCTCCGCCGAACTGCTCGACTACGACGAGGTCATCGCTCGCTACGAGCCCGTCATGGGCATGGAGGTCCACGTCGAACTGTCGACGGCGACCAAGATGTTCTGCGGGTGCGCCAACGAGTTCGGCGCCGAGCCCAACACGCACGTGTGTCCGGTATGCCTCGGGCTGCCGGGGTCGCTGCCGGTGGTCAACGAGGCCGCCGTCGAGTCCGCGATCCGCATCGGGTTGGCGCTGAACTGCGACATCGCGCCGTGGGGCCGTTTCGCCCGCAAGAACTACTTCTATCCCGATCAGCCGAAGAACTACCAGATCAGCCAGTACGACGAGCCCATCGCGGTCAACGGTTACCTCGACGCCCCGCTCGACGACGGCACCACCTGGCGCGTGGAGATCGAGCGGGCACACATGGAGGAGGACACGGGCAAGCTGACGCACCTGGGTAGCGCCACCGGTCGCATCGCGGGCGCCACCACGTCGCTGCTCGACTTCAACCGGGCCGGTGTGCCGCTCGTCGAGATCGTCACCAAGCCCATCGAGGGCGCTGGTGCGCGGGCCCCCGAGATCGCCCGCGCCTACGTGACCGCGCTGCGAGACCTGTTGCGCGGGTTGA
>JAOPUT010000003.1 GCA_025963385.1 Mycobacterium sp. | reverse complement strand
GCATGACCGGCATCCGTTCGTTCACCTTCGGTCCCGACGAGGGAGTGCCGCCAGGCGTGGCACCGTTCGCGCACGCGACCGCCGCGGGCCCGACCCTGTACGTCACCGGTCAGATGCCCACCGGTGTCGACGGCGCCGTCGTCGGCGGTGAAGTGACCACTCAAACCGACCAGGTGCTGCGCAATCTTTCCCGCATCACCGAACTCTGCGGGGGTGGCATCGCGGAGGTGGTCTCGGTGCGCGCCTACCTCCTGGACTGGGACGACTACGCCGCCTTCAACGTCGCCTACGCCAAGTGGTTTCCCGACCGCCTGCCATCGCGAACGTGCGTAGGGGTGACCGGACTCGCGGTCGGTGCGCTGGTCGAGATCGACTGGGTGTGCTGGCGCGAGGCCGGTTGGGGCTAGCGGTTCTCCCCATCCACAGAGCGACTTTCATCCACAGGCCGTGACCGTCGGGGCGCTGGGCGGCCAGGCGTGGTCCGCCGCCTCGCCTACCGTCGCGGCATGCTTACCGAACGACCGGTCGACCGGGTAACGCGCCGCCTCGCCGGACGAGCAACCCCCGACGAGGAGACCACGGGGGGCTCCGAGGGTGTCGCCGAGGGCGAGGAGTCCGATACCTCGCTGTCACGGTGGCTGCCCGAAGCCACCGCGGATGGCACGGCGGGTTGGCTGGCCAATCTGCGTGCGGATCCGGGTCGTGCGGGTGTCATCGGGCTCGGCATCGTCGGCGTCGTCGCGGTGCTGGTCACGGTGTTCACCCTGATGCGCGACGACGAGCCGCCGGTGAGGTCGGCGAAACTTCCCCCGGTGCAGATGGTTTCGTCAACCGCCCCCGCGCCGCCTGCGGGGGAGCCGTCACCGGACGGACCCGTCGTGGTCAGCGTCGTGGGGTTGGTGCACCAACCGGGTCTGGTGACGCTCGACGCGGGCGCTCGCATCGCCGACGCGCTGGCCGCCGCAGGCGGCCCCCTGGACGGCGCCGACCTGGTCGGTCTCAACATGGCCCGCCGAGTCGGGGACGGAGAGCAGATCGTCGTCGGCCTGTCGTCACCGGCAGGGGCGCCACCCGCGATGGGAAGTTCGGTCACGTCGCCGCCCGACGCGGTGCCGGGCGCACCGGCATCCGGCGAGAAGGCCTCGGCGCCCGATGGTTTGGTGAACCTGAACACCGCGACGCTCGAACAGCTCGACACGCTGCCCGGTGTCGGACCCGTCACCGCCGCCGCGATCATCGCGTGGCGGGAGGCCAACGGCGCCTTCGCGGGGGTGGACCAACTCGGTGAGGTCGACGGCATCGGCCCAGCCCGCCTGGAGAAGCTCCGTGCGCTGGTCGGTGTGTGACGACCACCCCGTCGGGGACGACGCCCGACGTACGTCTGGTACCCGCTGCGGTGACGGGGTGGGCGGTCACCGCGGCGGGTATCGCGTGGCATCCGTCGGCGGCCTTCTGGCTGACGATGGTGGCGACGCTGGGGACGGGCGTACTCGGCGCGCGACTGCGAAAGGCGGTGTGGCCCGCCGTGTTCGGGGTGGCGGTCGTCGGGGTGGCATTCACCGCCGCGGTGTGGCTCCGCGTGGACGACGTGCGCCACCACCCGGTCGCGTCGCGCTACGGCGCGACGGCGACGGTCGTGGTGACACCCAGCGAGTCGCCGCGCTTCCTCGGGGGCACCCGGATGATGTTCCGCGGCACGTTACGGTCGCTCGACGGGCAGGTGACGGGCGGTCGCGTCGTCGTCTTCGCCTCGGCGGTCGACTACGGCGACCTGAACGCGGGCCGCCCCGCGTCGTTCGAGGCGCGGATCTCGCGGCCGACGCGGCGTGATCTGTCCGTGGCGGTGCTTGCTGCACATGGCAAGCCGACGCTGGGTAGGGCGAGCACGGTGCAACGTGCGGCCGCCGGGGTGCGGGCCCGATTCGCCGAGGCGGCACGGGCGGTGCTTCCCGTCGACCAGGCGGCGATGCTGCCCGCCCTGGTGCTCGGCGACACGTCCGCAGTGAGCGACGAGACGGCGAACGACTTCCGGAACGCGGGCCTGACCCATTTGACGGCCGTCTCCGGGGCCAACGTCACCATCGTCTGCGGAGCGGTGCTCCTGACGGCGGGACTCGTCGGTCCTCGGCTGGCGGTGGCGCTGGCTGCGGTGGCGCTGTTCGCCTTCGTCGTGGTGGTGCAGCCGTCGGCCAGCGTGTTGCGGGCAGCCGTGATGGGTGCCGTCGCGCTGTTCGCCGTCGTCTCGAGGAGACGACGCCAAGCGATACCCGCGCTGTCGGCCTGCGTGCTGGTGCTGATGGTCGCGGCTCCCGAACTCGCGGTCGACGTCGGGTTCGCGTTGTCGGTGTCGGCCACGGCCGCACTGGTCGTCGTGGCGCCGGTGTGGTCGCGCCGACTGGTCGACCGCGGCTGGCCCCAACCGCTGGCGGCGGGGGTGAGCGTCGCCCTCGCGGCCCAGCTCGTCACGGCCCCGCTGGTCGCCGGGATGTCTGGCACCGTCAGCTTGGTGTCCGTGCTGGCGAATCTCGCCGTGGCGGTGGTCATTCCACCGATCACCGTGGTTGGCACCGCGGCAGCCGCGGTGATGATGCTCTGGCCGGCTGCGGCACGGCTGATGATCCGGTTCACGGGTCCCGAGCTGTGGTGGGCCCTGCACGTCGCGCGCTGGGCGTCGGCGGTGCCTGGCGCGGTCGTGGCCGTGCCGTCTGGCTGGCTGGGCGTCCTGACCGTGGCATGCGCCGGGATCGCGACGGTGGTGCTGTGGCAATGGAAGTGGGGACGCATGGCCGTGGGTGCGGCCGCCGCGTGCCTCGTCGCGTGGTCGGTGGCGGGGCACGGTGTGAAACCAGTCGGTGTGGCGTGACACCATCGGGGGCGTGAGCCAACTGCACCTCGTGCTGGGTGATGAAGATCTGCTCGTCGACCGCGCCATCGCCGACGTGCTGCGTGCGGCGCGCAAGCAGGCGGGCACCCACGACGTGCCGGTCGACCGCATGCGCGCCGGTGAGGTCAGCACCAACGAGCTCGCCGAGTTGCTCAGCCCGTCCCTGTTCGCCGACGAACGCGTCGTGGTGCTCGAGGCTGCCGCCGAGGCGGGCAAGGATGCCGTCGCCCTGATCGCCGATGCGGCCGCTGACCTACAGCCGGGGACCCTGCTCGTCGTCGTGCACTCCGGTGGGGGCCGCGCCAAGGCGTTGGCCGATCAGCTCAAGACGCTCGGCGCCGAGGTGCACCAGTGCGCGAAGATCGCCAAGGCCGGCGAGCGGGTGGACTTCGTCCGCCGCGAATTCCGCACGCTCAAGGTCAAGGTCTCCGACGACGTGGTGACCGCGGTGTTGGACGCCGTGGGCTCCGACATCCGCGAGCTCGCGGCCGCCTGTTCACAGCTGGTCGCCGATACCGGGGGTGTCGTCGACGCCGCCGCCGTGCGCCGGTATCACAGCGGCAAGGCGGAGGTGAAGGGCTTCGACATCGCCGACAAGGCGGTCGCGGGCGACGTCTCCGGCGCTGCCGAGGCACTGCGCTGGGCGATGATCGGGGGAGAGCCGCACGTCGTGTTGGCCGACGCATTGGCCGAGGCGGTGCACGCGATCGCGCGGGTGGGGCCGCTGTCCGGTGATCCGTACCGCCTGGCGGGCGAGCTGGGGATGCCACCGTGGCGCGTGCAGAAGGCGCAGAAGCAGGCCAAGCGCTGGTCGCGGGACTCGGTGGCAGAGGCGATGCGACTCGTCGCGGCATTGAACGCCGACGTCAAGGGCGCCGCAGCCGATGCCGACTACGCGCTGGAATCAGCGGTCAGGAAGGTGGCCGAACTGGCCGGGGGGTAGAAGCTCAGAGCTTGTTCAGGGCGCTGGCCAGAGCCGACTTCTTGTTGGCCGCCTGGTTCTTGTGGATGACACCCTTGCTGGCGGCCTTGTCCAGCTTGCGGCTGGTCGTGACGAGCAACTCAGCGGCCTTGTCCTTCTCGCCAGCGTCGACCGCCTCGCGGAAGCCGCGGACGGCCGTGCGCAGAGCGGACTTCACCGACTGGTTGCGCAAACGCGCGCGCTCGTTGGTGAGGATGCGCTTCTGCTGCGACTTGATGTTGGCCACGCGTAGATTCCTTCTAAATGTCAGCTTGAGTTCACATGAAAGCTCATGGGCGCCCGGTAGGGGGCAGCGAGGGTTCAGGTTACCAGCGAGGCGGGTAAATCCCCAAAGCGGCGGGGCCTGGCCTGCCGGAACTTAACACTTGGGGCAGCATGTCAATGGTGAGTCTTCGAACCCTGCCAGCGGACGGCGCCCGATCTGGGCGCAAAGCCGCATCCTCGTCCAAACGCCACGACGGAATCTTCGGCGGGTACAACAACGTCGGCGACTATTCCAAGGCGTTCGACGAGATGTTCGACGCGCAGGGCAACGTACGGGGCCCGTACAAGGGCATCTTCGCCGAACTTGCGCCGTCGGATGCCTCCGAACTGGCGGCCCGCTCCGAAGCGCTCGGGCGCGCGTTCATCGACCAGGGCATCACGTTCTCGCTGTCCGGCCAGGAGCGGCCGTTCCCCCTCGACCTGGTACCCCGCGTCATCTCCGCGGCCGAGTGGTCGCGGCTCGAGCGCGGCATCACCCAGCGGGTGAAGGCGCTGGAGATGTACCTCGACGACATCTACGGCGAGCAGGAGATCCTGCGCGACGGCGTCATCCCGCGCAGGCTCATCACGTCGTGCGAACACTTCCACCGCGAGGCCGCGGGCATCGTCCCGCCGAACGGCGTCCGCATCCACGTCGCGGGCATCGACCTGGTGCGCGACGGCCAGGGCACCTTCCGAGTGCTCGAGGACAACCTGCGCTCCCCGTCCGGGGTCTCCTACGTGATGGAGAACCGTCGCACGATGGCGCGGGTCTTCCCGAACCTGTTCGCCACCCACCGGGTGCGGGCGGTAGGCGACTACGCCTCGCATCTGCTGCGCGCGCTGCGCAACGCGGCCGCCTCGAACGAGGCCGACCCGACGGTCGTCGTGCTCACCCCTGGCGTCTACAACTCGGCGTACTTCGAGCACTCGCTGCTGGCCCGACAGATGGGCGTCGAGCTCGTCGAGGGCCGTGACCTGTTCTGCCGCGACAACACGGTCTACATGCGCACCACCGAGGGCGAGCGTCAGGTCGACGTGATCTACCGGCGCATCGACGACGAATTCCTTGACCCCATGCACTTCAAGCCCGACTCGGTGCTCGGGGTGGCGGGCATCCTGAACGCCGCGCGCGCAGGCAACGTGGTGATCTCCAGCGCGGTCGGCAACGGGGTCGGCGACGACAAGCTGGTGTACACCTACGTACCGACGATCATCGAGTACTACCTGGGTGAGAAGCCGGCACTGCTCAACGTCGACACGTTCCGGTGTTGGCTCGATGACGAGCGCGAGGAGGTGCTCGACCGGATCGACGAACTCGTCATCAAGCCCGTCGAGGGGTCCGGCGGCTACGGCATCGTCTTCGGCCCGGATGCCTCCGAGAAGGAACTGGCCGCCATCACCAAGAAGGTCCGCAGTGATCCCCGCGGCTGGATCGCCCAACCCGTGGTGCAGCTGTCCACGGTGCCGACGCAGATCGACGACAAGCTCGCGCCGCGCCACGTCGACCTCAGGCCCTTTGCGGTCAACGACGGCGACAAGGTGTGGGTGCTGCCCGGCGGTCTGACCAGGGTCGCGCTGCCCGAGGGATCGCTGGTGGTGAACTCCAGCCAGGGTGGTGGTTCGAAGGACACCTGGGTGCTCGCGTCGCGCGCGTCGGTGGCCGATCGCGAGCTCGCCGCCGCGGAAGTCGTTCGCGCACTGCCCAAGAACGGCAAGGCCGCGAAGGAGAAGAACGGCGACGGCTCCTCTCAGCAGCAACAGCAGACGCAGGCGATGGGACCGCAGGAGAGCCAGCAACAGCAGCAGCAACAGCAGCAGGCGGTGGACTGATGCTTGCTCGCAACGCGGAATCGCTGTACTGGATCGGCCGCTATGTCGAGCGCGCCGACGACACGGCCCGAATCCTCGACGTCACCGTCCACCAACTGCTCGAGGACTCCAGCGTCGACCCGGACCAGGCGTCGCGGACGCTGCTGAAGGTGCTCGGCATCGAACCACCGGACACCGAGCTTGACCTGTGGTCGCTGACCGACCTGGTCGCGTTCAGCCGCGACAGCCAGGGCGGCGGATGCTCGATCGTCGAGTCGATCTCGGCGGCGCGCGAGAACGCCCGCGGCGCACGCGAAGTCACGTCGACCGAGATCTGGGAGTGCCTCAACACCACCTACAACGCGCTGCCCGAACGGGAGCGTGCCGCCAAGCGACTTGGCCCGCACGAGTTCCTGTCCTACATCGAGGGACGGGCTGCGCAGTTCGCGGGGCTGGCCGACTCGACGCTGTCGCGTGACGACGGCTACCGCTTCATGGTGCTGGGCCGCGCGATCGAACGCGTGGACATGATCGTGCGGCTGCTGCTGTCGCGTGTCGGCGACAGTGCGTCGTCCCCGGCGTGGGTCACGGTGCTTCGGTCGGCGGGTGCGCACGACACCTATCTGCGCACCTACCGCGGTGTGCTGGACGCCGGCAGGGTCGTCGAGTTCATGCTGCTCGACCGGCTGTTCCCGCGCTCGGTGATGTACTCGCTGAGACTCGCCGAACACAGCCTTGACGAGCTGCACCACCGCGCACTCAACCGCGTCGGCGCCACTGCGGAGGCGCAGCGCCTGTTGGGAAGGGCACGAAGCGAATTGGAGTTCCTGCGCCAAGGCGTGCTGCTCGAGACACTCGAAGCGCGGCTCGGTGATCTTCAGACCACCTGCGCCGACGTCGGAGAGGCGCTGGCTCAAGAGTATTTCTACTCGGCACCGTGGGTCGCGTGGACCGACGCGGGCCGAAACGGTTCGCTGGTCATCGAAGAAGGGGAGGTCTGATCGTGTGGCGCATGCGGGTCATCCATGCCACCGGCTATGCGTACAAGTCGCCGGTCACCGCGTCCTTCAACGAGGCCAGGCTGACACCGCGCTCGGACTCGCGACAGAACGTGGTGCTCAATCGCGTCGAGACGGTGCCTGCCACCCGGTCCTACCGCTACGACGACTACTGGGGAACCGCCGTCACGGCCTTCGACCTGCACGCCCCGCACACCGAGCTCGAGGTGACGTCGTCGTCGGTGGTCGAGACCGACAAGGGCGAGATGCCCAAGGAGACGCTCGGGTGGGAGGACTTGCAGTCGCCCGCGGTCATCGACAGCTACGACGAGTACCTGACCGCGTCGGAGTTCACCCCGTCCAGCCGACGACTGACGCGGGTCGGGCAGCGCATCGCCAAATACCACGAGCCACAGCAGGCCGTCATCGAGGCGGCGCAGTGGGTGCACACCGAACTCAAGTACGTCCCAGGAACCACCGGCGTGCACTCGTCGGGACTGGATGCGCTGCGCGAAGGCAAGGGCGTGTGCCAGGACTTCGCGCACCTCACGCTGATCCTGTTGCGCAGCATGGGGATTCCCGCCCGCTACGTGTCGGGGTATCTGCACCCCAACGCCAAGGCCAAGGTCGGCGACACCATCGACGGCCAGAGCCACGCCTGGATTCAGGCCTGGACGGGCGGCTGGTGGAACTACGACCCCACCAACGACAAGGAAATCAACGAGCAGTACATCAGCGTCGGCGTCGGCCGTGACTATCACGACGTGACCCCGCTCAAGGGCATCTACTCAGGGGAGGGGTCGACCGACCTCGACGTCGTCGTCGAGATCACCCGGCTGGCCTAGCCGCCGCTCTCCAGCAGGGCGACGTCCGCATCGACCATGATGCGGACCAGTTCCGGAGCGTATACCGAAGCGGTCCAACCCAACTCGCGTTCGGCCGCCCCCGCGTCACCGACGAGGGACACGACCTCGGACGGTCGCAGGTAGCGCTCGTCGTGTCGGACGAAGGCGTGCCAGTCC
>JAOPUT010000399.1 GCA_025963385.1 Mycobacterium sp. | reverse complement strand
CCGACCTTCTTGCCGTAGGCGATGGCCAGGGTTCCGAAAACCGTTGAGACAGCAGCGATGAAGGAGCAGAAGAAGACGCGCAGCACATCGCGCCAGTGATCGCGCAGCAAGGGCTTGAGCGGCATCCGTGCGATGGTGCCGGAAGCCTTGGCCTCTTCGAACTCCGGCGTCTCGTGCAGCTTGCGACGGATGAAGTAGGCGACGAGCACGACGACGGCACTGAGCCAGAACGGAACTCGCCAGCCCCAGGAGAGCTCGGACTCGTCGGGCAGCGAGACGAAGGGGATGAGCACCAGCGACGCTAGGATCAGGCCGCCCTGGGTGCCGGTCAGCGTCCAGGACGTGTAGAAGGCGCGCTTGTGATCTGGGGCGTGCTCGAGGGTCAGCGAGCTGGCTCCGGCCTGCTCGCCCGCCGCGGAGAAGCCCTGCAGCAGCCGGCACAGCACCAGAAGCCCGAGCCCGAGGTACCCGGCGGTGCTGTACGTCGGGAGGCAGCCGATCGCGAAGGTCGAGATGCCCATCAGGACGATGGTGAACATCAACACCTTCTGGCGGCCGATCCGGTCGCCGAAGTGGCCGAGCACGAAGGCGCCGACCGGGCGGGCGAAGTAGGCGACGCCGAACGTCGCGAACGACATCACCAGTGCGCCCTGACCGCCGCCGGCCGGGAAGAACACCCTGGGGAAGATGAGCGCCGCGGCCTGTCCGAAGAGGAAGAAGTCGTAGTACTCGACCGCGCTGCCCATGAAACTGGCCAGTGCGGCGCGCCGTGGGGTGCGCGCGGGAGGCGCGCCCCCGGGCGGGTTCTGGTGGATTGCAGTCATCGGATTCCTCCTAGTTTCTTCGGATTCTTGGGATGGCGGGTGGGAATTACCCGACGAGACTTCGGAAGTGCCGCGACATCCGAGCGGCATCCGGGGCGATGCCGGTGATCAACTCGAATGCGGTGGTGGCCTGGTGCACGGCCATGTGGCCGCCGTCGAGCGTGCGGCAGCCGACGCGGCGGGCCGCGGTCAGCAGGGCGGTCTCCAACGGGCGGTAGACGATGTCTGCGACCCACAGGTCCTGGTGCAGCAGACTCTCGTCGAATGGCAGACCGGGGTGGTCGGCCATCCCGGTGGGGGTGCAGTGCACCACGCCGTCGCTGTGCGGAAGGAGTGCCGCGAGCTTGTCGAAGGCCGAGGAGTCGACCCTGGCTTCGGGATGCCGTGCCGACAGCTCACCGGCGAGCGCCGCGGCGCGGTCGACGTCGAGATCGACGATGGTGAGGTGGTCGGCGCCTAGGTCGAGCAACGCGTGGCCGACGGCCGCGCCCGCACCGCCAGCGCCGAGCAGGACGACGTTCTCGGTCGCCGCTCCCGGCAGTCCCTCGGCGAACCCGGTGGCGAAACCAGGCGCATCGGTGTTGTAGCCCACGGCCTGGTCGCCGTCGAAGACGACGGTGTTGACCGCGCCGAGTGCGGCGGCCGCAGCATCGACGGTGTCGAGGTGTGCGATGACCAGTTGCTTGCAGGGGTGCGTGACGTTGAGGGCATCGAAGCCGAGGGCGCGAGCCCAGGTCAATATCTCGCCGACGCGCTCAGGGGCGACGCCGATCTCGCGGAGGTCGATGGTGCGGTAGAGGTAGTCGAGCCCGTGCGCCTTCCCCTCGGCCATGTGCAGAGCCGGTGTCAACGAGGGCCCCACGCCGATGCCGACGAGGCCGACGAGGAAGGGTTTGGGCGCCGGCTCGGTCATCACGCTGCACTGCTTTCTCTAATGTACTAACTGGTACGTACAAGAAAGTAGAGCAGTGTGTCGTGGGTCTCGTCAACCCCCAATCTGTGGGCGGGGTCTCGGTACGGGGCTAGCGGGTGGTCAGCCAGCCGACGACGACGTCGCCGATCATCCTGCGCAAGTGGGCGCGCTGAGTTAGCTCGGTGAAGTCGACCCCGAACAGGAACCCGAAGGTGTGCCGGTTGGCGACCTGGAAGACGCAGTACGAACTGATCACGATGTGGACGTCGAGCGCATCGACGTCGCTGCGGAAGACTCCCTGCTCTCGGCCGCGCACGAGGATCTCGTCGAGGAGTGAGGTGGCCGGCCGCGACAGCGTGCGCAGCGAGTCGAGTTGGCCGATGAACTCACCGCGGTGGATGTTCTCGATCGACACCAGCCTGATGAAGGCCTCGTGGTCGAGATGGTGGTCGAACGTCAACTCGGCAAGTCTGCGCATGGCTTCGACGGGGTCGACGTGATCGACCTGGAGTTTCTGTTCGGCCTCGCGGATGCCCAGGTAGGCCTTTTCTAGAACGGCGAGATAGAGGCCTTCCTTGCCGCCGAAGTAGTAGTAGATCATCCGCTTGGTGGTGCGCGTGCGGTGCGCGATCTCGTCCACCCTGGCGCCCGAGTAGCCCGACTCGGCGAATACCTCCGTGGCGACGGCGAGCACCTCGGCCCGCGTGCGCTCGGCGTCGCGTTGCAGTTCCCGCTTCGGCTCCGGGGCGCTCACGATCCGCAGCCTACTGCGCCACCGTGACCAATCCCCGCGACACCCTTCCGAATGTATTAACCGTTTAGTACATTGAGATGTGATTGGAGGCACATCATGAAGACGTCCATCGCCACCGTGTCGATCAGCGGGTCCCTCGTCGAGAAACTGCACGCGTGCGCCGCGGCGGGATTCGATGGAGTCGAGGTGTTCGAGCCCGACCTCATCGCCAGCGACCACAGCCCCGAGGAGATCCGCGGCCTCGCAAGTCGTCTCGGACTCTCCCTGGATCTGTATCAACCGCTTCGCGACATCGAGGGCGTCGACGAGGCTCTCTTTCCCGACAACCTCCGCCGCTCCGCAGCCACGTTCGCCACCGCCCAGCGGCTGGGCATTGGCACCGTGCTGGTCTGCAGCAACGTGGCCACGGCGACCGTCGACTCCGACGAGCACTCCGCAGACCAACTGCGCAGACTCGGTGACGTCGCCGCTCGGTACGACATCAGAGTCGCCTTCGAAGCACTGGCCTGGGGGCGCTTCGTCGACGACTACCGCCGCGCCTGGCGCATCGTCGAACTCGCCGACCATCCCGCGGTCGGGGTGTGCCTCGACAGCTTCCACGTGTTGTCGCGCGGTCACGACCCGGCCGCCATCGAGGACATCCCCTCCGACAAGATCTTCTACCTGCAGCTCGCCGATGCGCCCGCACTGTCGATGGACGTGCTGTCGTGGAGCAGGCATCACCGGCTGTTCCCCGGTGAAGGTGACTTCGACCTGACGACCTTCGTCGCACACGTCCTGAAGACCGGATTCGACGGGCCGCTGTCTCTCGAGGTCTTCAACGATACCTTCCGTCAGACCGATCCCGAGCGGACCGCCGTGCACGCGCTGCGCTCGCTGGTCTGGTTGCAGGACAAGGTTGCGGCACTCCCCGGAGCGGGGGGCAGCGCCGCGCTGACGCCCGTGGCCGACGCCAAACCGCCCGTCGGATTCGACTTCGTCGAGCTGAAGGCGGAGGACACCAGCGACGTCGAGGTCCTTCTCGAACAGCTCGGTTTCACGCCTGGGGGCAGGCATCGCACCAAGCCGGTGTCGCTGTGGACCTCGGGCGACGTGAGGCTGGTGCTCAACGAGCACCAGGCCCGCGACCTGGCGCCACACGTCGCGGCGGTCGGCCTGCAGGTGCCCGACGGCAGCGCCACCTCACGACGTGCGTCCGACCTGATGGCACCCGCGACCTACCGCCGGACCTACGCCGCCGAGCAGGCGCTGGGTGGTGCGACCGCGCCTGAGGGCACCGAGTTCTTCTGGGTCACCGCACCACCGGCCGGGTCACCGCCTGCGTGGGTCGACGAGTTCGAGAATGGGCTGCCGCGGGAATCGACTGCGCCGCTTCGTCATGTCGACCACGTCAACCTAGCCGTGCCGTGGCAGACGGCGGACGAAGCGGTCCTCTTCCTGAAGAGTGTCTTCGGGCTCGCCGCGGACGCCCCGACCGAGGTGGCCGGCCCGAGTGGTCTGGTGCGCAGTCAGGTGATGCGCACCGAGGATGGCTCGATCCGATTGCCGCTCAACGTCGCTCCGCAGGTACTGGAGCAGGACGCGATGCCGCAGCACGTGGCGTTCGCGTGCTCGGACGTCGTCTCGTTCGCGCGGGCGGCCAGGTCGCGCGGCCTGAGCTTCCTCGCCGTACCCGACAACTACTACGACTACGTGGCGGGCCGTTTCGGGGTCGATGCGGAGACCGTCGCCGAACTGCGCGAGCTCGACCTGCTCTACGACCGCAGCGCCGACGGCGCGTTCATCCACTTCTACACCCGCACGGTCGGCACGGTATTCTTCGAATTCGTCCAGCGCATAGGCGATTACGACGGCTACGGCACCGACAACGCTCCCGTGCGTCTGGCCGCCCAGCGCAGCCACCGCTGACGGACCCGCCCCGGCGACTTGCGGTGTCTCAGGAGCGGTGAGCGCTCCTCGAACTCCACGAATCCCGGCGCGGTCGTCGGGTAGCCCAGTCGATGGTGGCGTCACACGCACGACATGCGCCGGATGACGATCCAGAATGGAGGCATCGAGAGGAGCACACACCATGCCGGACCCCAGCGACGAGACCGTCCCGACATACACCGACGTACCGATCGGCATC
Source organism: Mycobacterium sp. (assembly GCA_025963385.1). Taxonomy (GTDB): domain Bacteria; phylum Actinomycetota; class Actinomycetes; order Mycobacteriales; family Mycobacteriaceae; genus Mycobacterium. The sequence continues at coordinate 440 of JAOPUT010000399.1, read as the reverse complement.
GCGGCCACCGGCACGCGCGACGAGTTCGACAGCCTGGGATCGGTCGCGGTTCCCGCCGACCGCTACTGGGGAGCTCAGACGCAACGGTCACTGCTGCACTTCTCGATCGGCAACGATCACATGCCGATCGAGGTGTACCGCGCCTACGGCCTGGTGAAGAAGGCGTGCGCACTGGTCAACGAACGTGCCGGCCGGCTGGCGGGCTGGCGGTCGAAGGTCATCGTGCAGGCGGCCGACGAAACCATCGCGGGCAAGCTCGACGACGAGTTCCCGCTGTTCGTCTGGCAGACGGGCTCCGGAACGCAGAGCAACATGAACGTCAACGAAGTCCTGTCCAACAGGTCGATTCAGCTGCTCGGCGGTGCGCTCGGCAGCCAGCAACCGGTCGGGCCCAACGATCACGTCAACATGGGGCAGAGCAGCAACGACACCTTCCCCAC
>JAOPUT010000149.1 GCA_025963385.1 Mycobacterium sp. | reverse complement strand
AACGTCCCCGCCTCGGTCACCGCGAAAAGCTGTGCGGCCCAACGCCCGTCGTCATCGCCGAGGACGTCGCGCAGTTGCGCGGGCGTCCACGCATACGTGAGCCCCTCGACCCCGTCGGCGTCGGCATCCAGGGACGAGGTGAACATCCCGCCGACACCCAGATCACGCACCAGGAAGTCTGCCGTCTCGTCGGCGACCTTGCGCGCCACCGGTCTTCCCGAGCGTCGTGCCCAGTGCGCATAGGTCCGCAGCAGCAACGCGTTGTCGTAGAGCATCTTCTCGAAGTGCGGCACCACCCACGACGCGTCGACGCTGTAGCGGGCGAAGCCGCCGGCCAGCTGGTCGTAGATGCCGCCGCGGGCCATCGCGTCGCAGGTCCGCTCGACGGCGGCGAGCACGTCCGGCGACGCCGTCCGCTCGACGTTCCTGAGCAGCGCCTCCAACAGCGCGGATGGCGGGAACTTCGGCGCACGACCGAACCCGCCGCGTTCCACGTCCTCGTCGGCGAGCACGCTCGCGACGGCGTGGTCGCACGACTCGGGTCGCAACGGCGGTCCCCCACCGGGCAGGCCCGAGGCCATCGACCTCAGTTCGCCCGCGATGCCGTCGGACGCCTGCTCGACCTCGGCGCGGCGGTGGCGCCACGTGTCGACGACGGCGTCGAGCAGCTGCAGGAAACCGGCCTTCGGGTAGTAGGTGCCGCAGAAGAAAGGCCGCCCGTCCGGCGTCAGGAAACACGTCATCGGCCAACCGCCCTGCCCGGTCAGCGCCACGGTCGCGTTCATGTAGACGGCGTCGAGGTCGGGGCGTTCCTCGCGGTCGACCTTGATGCAGACGAAGCCGGCGTTCATCACTGCGGCGACCTCGGCATCCTCGAAGGACTCGTGCGCCATGACGTGGCACCAGTGACACGCCGCGTAGCCGATCGACAGCAGGATCGGCACGTCGCGGCTGGCCGCCTCGGCGAGTGCCTCCGGCGTCCACTGCTGCCAGTGCACCGGGTTGTCGGCGTGCTGGCGCAGGTAGGGGCTGGTGGCCCCCCCGAGGGTGTTAGCCCCCACCGTCGGGGCGTCCACCATGGGCGACACCGGGATCGTCGGGCTGACCGACGGTGCCCTCGTCGACGGCTTGGTCCGGTTCGGGGTGTTCGGGATCGAACGACTCGGGCAGCCGCTTGAGGTGCTTGTTCATCGACCACACCAGCAGGAACGTGCCGATGAGCAGGATCACCACGACGACCAACCCGAACGGGCTGGCCTTGCCGAAGTCCGGTCCTGTGTCGCGCGGCGTCTCGTCGGCGAGCAGGCCGGCGATCACGATGAAGGTGTCGGTCACGGGTCGATCCCGGCGAAGAGATCGTCCTCGGGCAGCTTGATCGGGATGCGCGACCGTGCGAGCTCGTACTCCTCGGTCGGCCACAACCGCTGCTGCCACTCCAGTGGCGTGGTGAAGAAGAAGCTGTTCGGGTCGATCTGGGTGGCATGGGCGCGCAGGGCGTCGTCACGCTGGGCGAAGTACTTCGCGCACTCGACGCTGGTGGTGATCCGACTGGCCGTGACGTCGAGTTCGGGATCCCAGTCCTTGAGCCACTTCTCGAACGGGCCCACCTCGCCGTGCTTGGCGAACTCGTCCTGGAAGAGTTGCATGCGCTTCCGGAGGAAGCCGTGGTTGTAGTACAGCTTCGAGACGCTCCACGGCGTGCCCGCATCCGGGTAGAGCCGGTAGTCGGCCGCCGCCTCGTAGGCAGCCATCGACACCTGGTGGCAGCGGATGTGGTCGGGGTGCGGGTAGCCGCCGTTCTCGTCGTAGGTGGTCAGCACGTGCGGCTTGAACTCACGGATCACGCGGACCAGTCGCTCGGTGGACTCCACGAGCGGCACCAGCGCGAAGCACCCCTCCGGCAGGGGAGGCGGAGGGTCACCCTCTGGCAGCCCGGAGTCGACGAACCCCAGCCACTCCTGCTCGACGCCGAGGATCTGCGCGGCCCTGGCCATCTCGTCGATGCGGATCTCGTGGATCCGGCCGTGCACCTCGGGCAGGTCCATCGCGGGGTTGAGGATGTCGCCTCGCTCACCGCCCGTCAGCGTCACCACCTTCACGCGGACGCCTTCGTCGACGTAACGGGCCATCGTGGCAGCGCCCTTGCTCGACTCGTCGTCGGGGTGGGCGTGGACCGCCATCAAACGCAGTTCGCTCACGTGTGCCTAACTTGCTCGGAACCTGGTCGCTTCAGCCATGGTCGTCACGGTTCAACCACTTCGGATGCCCCTATAGTTCCAGTCCTAGTCGAACCAATCGAACTCAGACCCACGGACACCGTCGTAGGGACCTTCAACGGAGGGCTCAAACTCTCGTGATCGAGCGCCCAGCTGCCCGGTATGGGCGGCAACGGCTCACGCGCCGCTCCCGCCGCAGACTGGTGGTGATCCTGTCGGTGGTCATCGTCGCCACGGGCGTGGCACTGGCACTCGTCGCCTACCAGCGATTCGGCACGGGCGACGTCAAGGGTGAATTGGGCGGCTACCAGCTCATCGACGGCGAGACGGTTCAGGTGACGATCAGCGTCACGCGCAAGGACCCGTCGCGGCCCGTGGTGTGCATCGTTCGCGCCAGGTCCGTCGACGGCGCCGAGACCGGGCGGCGCGAGGTGCTCGTGCCACCGTCGACCAAGACAACGGTGCAGGTCACGACCCTGGTCAAGTCGACGCGAACGCCCGTCGTCGGCGACGTCTACGGTTGCGGGACCGACGTCCCGGGCTACCTCGTCGCACCCTGAGGACGTTTGGTTCGCGATCGGCTCGGGCAACCATTCAGAGAACGCCGAACAGCCAATACGTGAAAAACGGTTGTCCCCACGGTGCTACCATGGATGACGTACACGGTTCCTTACGGAGCCGTGTATTGCTGCTTTAACGCGCCCCTCAGCGCCCGCGATCGCGGCAATACACGCAGAACTTCCACGCTGACAGCGCGAGACGAAGACAGGAGCGCGACATGACTGATACCCAGGTCACCTGGCTGACCGAAGAGGCATTCGACCGGCTCAAGGCCGAACTCGACCAGCTGATCGCGAATCGGCCGATCATCGCCGCCGAGATCAACGACCGCCGTGAAGAGGGCGACCTCCGCGAGAACGGTGGCTACCACCAGGCGCGTGAGGATCAGGGGCAGCAGGAGGCCCGGATCCGCCAGCTCCAGGAGTTGCTCAACAACGCCAAGGTCGGCGAGGCCCCCAAGCAGTCCGGCATCGCGCTGCCGGGCTCGGTCGTCAAGGTCAAGTTCTCCGATGGCGACACCGAGACCTTCCTGATCGGAACGCGCCAGGAGGGCGTGACCGACGGCAAGCTCGAGGTGTACTCGCCCAAGTCGCCGCTCGGCGGCGCCATCATCGACGCCAAGGTCGGCGAGAAGCGCAGTTACGTCGTGCCCAACGGCAGCACGATCGAGGTCGAACTGATCAGCGCGGAGCCGTACCACACCTAGCCTGCGCCGCCCGGCCACCGCCGAGTGCTCTACGGTCCGTGCATGGCGCGGATCGCAGAGGACCTCTTCCTTCTGCTGCTCGACAACGCGACGGCTCAGCCCGCGCTGGAGCGACAACGGCGGACACGTGTGCTCGCAGCCGGTGTGCTGCTTGATCTGGCGTACGCCTGCCGGGTGCGGCCGTCGGTGCCGGGCGACGGCGTGCCATCGGGCACCCTGGTCGCCCTCAGGGCAGGCGGTGCGACGGACCCCGTCGTCGAGCCCGCATTCCAGTTGCTCCAGAAGCAACCGTTGCGGCCTTCGCGCGCCGTCTCGAAGCTCAGCAGGGACGCTCAGGAAAACATCGCGGCACACCTCGAACGGCTGGGACAGATCCGCCGGGTGAAGGTGGCGTCGAATCGGTTCAGCCCGCAGTACGCCTGGCCACTGACGCACCGCGAGCGGGTGGCGATGGCGCGCGCCGATCTGCTGTCGGCCTTGTTCGACGGGCGCCCGCCCACACCGGCGACAGCGGCGATCGTCACAGTCCTGCACGCCGCGGACGGCCTCGGGGCACTGCTGAGTCTCAACGACCGAGGGTGGCGCTGGGTGCATTCCCGGGCCACCGAGATCGCCAGTGGAAGCTGGGTCGACGAGTATCCGACGGCGCTGCCGGAGATCAACCTGGCGGTCACCGCATCGGCGCTCCGCTCAACCCTTTCGTAGCGCCTGTTCCAGATCGCCGACGAGATCGGCGGCGTCCTCGATGCCGACGGACAGGCGGACCAGGTCGTCGGGAACCTCGAGCTGCGACCCCGCGGTCGAGGCGTGGGTCATCGCAGCGGGGTGCTCGATGAGTGACTCCACGCCGCCGAGCGACTCGGCGAGGATGAAGATGTCGGTGCGCGCACACAGTTGGTGTGCGGCATCCCTTCCGCCCTTCAGCCGGACGGACACCATGCCGCCGAAGCCGGACATCTGGCGTGCCGCGACGTCGTGGTTCGGGTGGCTTGGCAGCCCCGGGTAGAGCACCGTGTCGACGGCCTCGTGCTCGGCGAGGAACTCGGCCACCCGGGCCGCGTTCGCACTGTGGCGCTCCATCCGCAGCGCCAGCGTCTTCAGCCCGCGCATCGTCAGGTAGGCGTCGAACGGCCCTGGCACTCCGCCGGCACCGTTCTGCAGGAAGGCGAAGGCTTCGTCGAGTCCTTCGTCGTTGGTCAGCAGGGCACCACCGACCACGTCGGAGTGGCCGCCGATGTACTTCGTCGTGGAGTGCAGGACGATGTCGGCGCCCAACGCGAGCGGCTGCTGCAGGGCTGGCGAGGCAAAGGTGTTGTCCACCAAGACCTTCACCCCGGCGGCGGACGCCAGCGTGACGATTCCGGCGATGTCGGCGATCGAGAGGAGCGGGTTGGTCGGCGTCTCCACCCAGACGAGCCGGGTCGACGGCGTGATTGCGGCACGCACGGCATCCAGATCGGCGAGCGCGACGGGCGTGTGCGTGACACCCCACTGGGTGAACACCTTGTCGATCAACCGGAACGTGCCGCCGTACGCGTCGTCGGGGATGACGACGTGGTCGCCGGGGCGCAACAGCGCCCGCAGCACGCAATCGGTGGCTGCCATGCCCGAGCTGAATGCACGCCCGAAGTTGGCGCCCTCGACGGCCGCCAGGCTGGCCTCGAGGGCCGCTCGGGTCGGGTTACCGGTGCGGGCGTACTCGAAGCCGCCGCGCAGACCACCGACGCCGTCCTGCGCGAAGGTGGAACTCGCGTAGATGGGCGCGTTGACGGCGCCGGTCGCCGGATCGGGCCGGTAGCCGGCGTGAATGGCCCTGGTCGCCGGACCGTAGGCGCGGTACGCATCTGCCTTCGAACGCTGCTCACTCATCGTCGATCAGCGTAACGGTGTCGGATCTGCGCGAGCGTCGGTGTAGAACAAACAGCATGGCTGCTTCTGGATCCATGACGATCGAAACCCTCCTCGACCTTGACTCGCTGCTGACGCCAGAGGACCTCGAGCTGCGCGCGATGGTCCGGCAGTTCGGTGAACAGCGGTTGCGCCCCTACATCGCCGAGTGGTTCGAGACCGGTGAGGTGCCGGTCCGCGACCTCGCCGTCGAGATCGGCAAGCTGGGCCTGCTCGGCATGCATCTGCAGGGTTACGGCTGCAGCGGCTCGTCGGCGACTGCGTACGGCCTGGTGTGCCAGGAGCTCGAGGCGGTCGACAGTGGGTTGCGCAGCCTGGTGTCGGTGCAGGGTTCGCTCGCGATGTTCGCCATCCACCACTGGGGCAGCGAGGAACAGCGCGAGCAGTGGCTGCCGGGAATGGCCGCCGGTGAGCTGATCGGTTGCTTCGGGCTGACGGAGCCCGACTTCGGTTCCAATCCGGGTGGCATGCGGACGACGGCCCGTCGCGACGGGACCGACTGGATCCTCAACGGCTCGAAGATGTGGATCACCAATGCCTCGATCGCCGACGTCGCGATCGTGTGGGCGCGCGCGGACGAAGGTGTCATCGGGTTCGCGGTGCCTACCTCTACGCCAGGCTTCAGCGCCCGCGAGATGACGCACAAGATGTCCCTGCGCGCGTCGGTGACCTCCGAGTTCAGCCTCGACGACGTCCGCCTGCCCGATGACGCGAAACTTCCTGGGGCACGCGGGTTGTCGGGCCCGCTGGCGTGCCTGTCCGAGGCCCGCTTCGGCATCGTGTTCGGGTCCGTCGGCGCGGCCCGCGACTGCCTCGAGACGACGCTGGACTACGTCGGCACGCGCGAGGTGTTCGACAAGCCGCTGGCCGGTTATCAGCTCACCCAGGCCAAGATCGCCGACATGGCAGTCGAACTGGGCAAGGCACAGCTGCTGGCGCTGCACCTCGGCAAGCTCAAGGACGACGGGAAGATCAAGCCCGAACAGGTCAGCGTCGGCAAGCTCAACAACGTGCGAGAAGCGATCAAGATCGCACGGCAGTGCCGAACCTTGTTGGGCGCCAACGGGATCACCTTGGAGTATCCGGTGATCCGGCACGCCAACAACCTTGAGTCGGTGCTGACCTACGAGGGCACGTCCGAGGTGCACCAGTTGGTGATCGGCGAGGCACTGACCGGCGTCAGCGCCTTCCGCTGACGGTCAGTGGTTCGGCAGACAGACCGTCTTCATCACCTTGTCGGCGATCGTCTGCCGCTTGCCGTCGAACAGTGGGAACAGGTAGCCGACATTGCAGATGAGCGAGTCGAGCGCGTGCGCGAGCTGCCGCACGACCGACCTGCCGAAACCGATCGGCTGACCCGTAGCCTCCCCGACCACCCTGAACTTCATCACGCTCTTGCCGAGGCTCGATCCGGTCCGGCCCTGACGGAAGCCGTAGTTCCAGAGCAGGTACAGGATCCCAATCGCGAAGCACACCAGCAGTGCGGCCACTCCGATGGTCGTGTTCCCGGTGGCACAGAACGGGGCGATGTCGTACTCGGTGGTGTTGCTGGCGCACAACGTCTTCCGGGTACCCAGCTCGATGCCGATGCCGATGCCGATGAGGACCCCGAACGGGATGACGTCGATGACCCAGGCCAGAACTCGTGTGAACCACGAGGTGTAGGCATTGGCACGTGGCGGCACTCGACCGGGTTGATTCACGACTTCTCTTCCCGTGCTCGGCGTTTGACCACCTGGACGCTACCGGAAGGAAGCCGAACGAATTGCGCCGCCCGCCCGCGGCGGGCGGGACAGGCGGCGCATGGCACCCGCTACAGCGGGAGACAGACGGTCTTGAGCAGCTTGTCCGCGATGGTCTGGCGCTTGGCGTCCCACAGCGGGAACAGGTAGCCGATGTAGCAGATCGCCGAGTCGATGGCGTGTGCGATCTGGCGCACGATCGACATGCCGAAGCCGATCGGTTGACCCGTGGCCTCCCCGACGACCTTGAACTTCATGATGCCCTTGCCGATGCTGGAGCCCGTCGTGCCCTGCTTGTAGCCGTAGTTCCAGATCGCGAAGGCGATGGCAGCCACGTAGCAGATCACCGCCAGGGTCCAGCCGAGCCCCGACGGCCCGTTGTTTCCGGTGGCGCAGAAGTCACCGAGCTGGAACTCGGAATCGTCGGTGATGCAGACGGTTTCGACCTTCTGGAACACCGACATGAAGACGGCGCCAAGCACGATGAGGATGTAGATGGGCACCTGGTCGATCAGGAACGCCAACACCCGCGTCAACCACGGCGTGTACTGCTCGGGCCCCGCGCCGTACGCGCCACCCGGAGGTGCGGGCGCGTAGGTCCCCTGCTGCGGGGGCGCCGGGTAGCCGCCACCTGGCGGCGGAGGTGCGTATCCCCCGCCGGACGGCGGAGGCGGCGGGTAGTTCCCCGCAGGCGGCGGAGGCGGCGGGTAGTTCCCCGGAGGCGGTGGGTAGCCACCGCTCTCCGGCGGCGGGAAACCACCGCCGGGCGGCGGCGGAGGCGGATAGGTCCCGGGAGGGGGCGGCGGGTTGGTCATCGTTGGTCCTTCGTCGGTTCGGTTGCAGGTGAGGGCAGCTTGGAACGTTGCCGTCCGACTACGGAGTAAGCGGTGCGATCTGTCCGCCACTCAACTTCCGGTACGTGTGCACCAGGAACAGACCGGCCACCGGCAGGGCCACGATGAGGCCGACGCCACACAGCAGCGCGCCGACGGTGACGATGACGCCGATGATCAGCCAGGCGAGGAGCACCTGCACGAAGTTCGACTTCACGGTTTCGAAACTGGCCTTCAGTGCGTCGATCGGCGCGAGGTTGCGGTCGACGATGGACACCAGCGCGAAGATCGTGAACAACGAGACCAGCAGGCCCGGGATGACGCAGAGAAGCTGCCCGATCGACGTCAGGATGCCGATGATCAGGGTGGCGACGAGCACACTGCCGACGTTGCGCGGCTTGAAGAAGGATCCGATCGTCACGGGCTGCCCGTTGGCGATGTCGAGCAGACCTGCGTAGTACGCCGACGAAATCGCGCCGACGACAATGAATGTCACCAGACTGCCGAGGAAGATCATGGCCAGGCTGGCGCCACCGAGGCCCGAGGAGAAGGAGTAACTGAAGCCGCTGTCGGACGAGTCGTAGTAGCTGACGGGATCGGGCGCCATGGCGAGTGCCAGGCCGTAGAAGATTCCGTAGACCACGGCGACGACCACGGCGTAGACCAGCGTCGGCACGATTAGCGCCGCGGGGTTCTTGCTGAACTTGTTCCACGCCCAGGTGAACGCCTCACCGATGTTGATGTCTTGGCCACCGCCGAAGCCGGACCCACCGACCGGCGGATAGCCCTGCGGGTAGCCGCCCTGCGGATAGCCCTGCGGCGGGCCGTATCCGGGCGGTGGCGGAGGCGGCGCCCCATAGCCACCCTGCGGCGGCGGATAGCCCTGCGGCGGGCCGTATCCGGGCGGCGGAGGGGGCGACCCGTAACCGCCCTGTGGCGGCGGCGGATAAGCGCTCGGCGGCGGAGGCGGCGGATAACCGCTCGGCGGCGGGGGGTAGTTGCCCGGAGGCGGCGGGGGCTGGTATCCGCCACCTTCTGGTGGCTGCGGCGGGTTGGTCATGGTGTTCTCACCTTTCGGCTGATCGGAATCCCTTGGTAACTAGACATATAACGAAGCGAACGGCGCGATCGGCAGGTTGCGTACGACGAACCACGCCGACACCAGCACCAGCGCCGCCACGGCAGCCCACCGGTGATGCTGCCAGCTGACGATCCTTCGGCCGACGATTCGCCCGTACGTCCACGCGCCAAAAGTCCAGAGCAGGAACAACACCGACACCAGCCCGAGCGCGTTGTAGCGGAGCGCGCCGAGGAGGTCACCGTGCAGAAGGCAGGAGATCATCCGCAAGCTTCCGCAACCCGGACAGTCAATCCCCAACAGCGCCTTCGTCGGACATACCGGGAGCGGTCCCCCCGCGGTCATCGGATCGCCCAACCAGACGGCACCGCACACCAACCCGGCTGCCACCGCCACACCGAGCGGTGCGCCCAGTGGTGCGAGTGCCAGTGGTCGGCGCGTTTCCAGCATGAACTGGCTGTTAGGAGTACGAGAAGGAGCTGGCGCCGACGACCAGCGTGAAGATCAAATAGATGACGCCGACGACGACGCCCGCGATCGCACCCCAGATGGCGAACTTCTTGGCGTCGTCAGCGGCCTGCTGAGCCTCGGCGTACCGGCCTTGGCCCCACAGCCCGGACACCTGGGTGGCCTTGACGATCGACACGATGCCGAGGGGAAGGCAGCACAACACCGTCACCAGGATGCCCCAGACAAGGTTGTTGTTGGGCTGTTCCGTCGGCGCTCCGCCGTACCCGCCGTACCCGCCGTATCCCCCAGGGCCACCGGGTCCCGGCGGTGGCGGGTAATTGCCGGGAGGCGGTGGCGGGTAATTGCCGGGAGGGGGCGGCGGATACTCGGTCATGGACGCCTTCCAGTGATCGATTTGCTGGGTCTGAGCGGTGTTACCCTACCTGAGAACCCGCTCACAAAGCCGTCCATAAAGCGAAGTTCATCACGCGTTCTCACGCCCCGCGGATCCAGGAATCCTTGCCTTAGCTAACGGATTTCGAGACTCATGGCAGGGTCTGACACTCCACCAACGGCATCTTTACCGGCGCGCATTTCCATCCGAGAGGAATCCCAGCAAATCGTGCCGGGTGAGCACCCCGACCGGTTTGCCCTCCTCGACGACCATCACGGCGTCGCATTCGCGCAGCGTCTTCGCCGCCATATTGACCAGTTCACCGGCTCCGATGAGCGGAAGGGCGGGGCTCATGTGCTGCGAAACGGCGTCGGCGAGCTTTGCCCGGCCTTCGAATACGGCCGAAAGGAGTTCGCGTTCCGAGACACTGCCCGCGACCTCTCCTGCCATCACCGGAGGTTCCGCTCCGACGACCGGCATCTGCGAGACGCCGTACTCGCGCAGGATCCCGATGGCGTCGCGCACCGTCTCCGCCGGGTGGGTGTGGACGAGGTCGGGCAGCGCACCCGACTTGCGGCGCAACACGTCCCCGACCGTGGACTGCTCGATCGATCCGTCCAGCCTGCTGCGAAGGAAGCCGTAGGACGACATCCATGCGTCGTTGAAAACCTTTGAGAGATAACCTCTTCCGCCATCGGGGAGCAGGACCACGACGACGGCGTCGGGGCCTTCCCGTTCGGCGACGCGGACGGCCGCCACGGCGGCCATCCCGCACGAACCACCGACCAGAAGGGCTTCCTCGCGAGCCAGCCGACGCGTCATCTCGAAGGAGTCGGCATCGGAGACGGCGATGATCTCGTCGGGGATCGACGGATCGTAGGCCGACGGCCAGAAGTCCTCACCGACGCCCTCGACCAGATACGGCCTGCCGGTGCCGCCCGAATAGACCGAACCCTCCGGATCGACGCCGACGATCTTCACCCGACCGCCCGACACCTCTTTGAGGTAGCGGCCGGTTCCCGTGATGGTGCCGCCGGTGCCGACGCCGGCGACGAAGTGCGTCACCTTGCCGTCGGTGTCGGCCCAGATCTCCGGGCCCGTGGTCTCGTAGTGACTCTCCGGTCCCATCGGGTTGGAATACTGGTCGGGCTTCCACGCCCCGTCGATCTCGGCGACCAGTCGGTCCGACACGCTGTAGTAGCTGTCGGGATCGCTGGGCGCCACGGCGGTCGGACACACCACGACGTCGGCGCCGTAGGCGCGCAACACGTTCCGCTTGTCCTCGCTGACCTTGTCCGGGCACACGAAGATGCACTTGTAGCCGCGCTGCTGCGCCACCAGCGCCAGCCCCACCCCGGTGTTGCCGGACGTGGGTTCGACGATCGTCCCGCCGGGCTTGAGCTCACCGCTTGCTTCGGCGGCGTCGATCATCTTGATCGCGATGCGGTCCTTGGAGCTGCCGCCGGGATTGAGGTATTCGACCTTGGCCGCCACCAAACCGGAGCCTTCGGGGACAACGGAGTTCAACCGAACGAGAGGCGTATTGCCTATGAGCTCACTGACATGACCCGCGATTCGCATGCGTCCATCGTGTCAGGCGCGCGATCCGGTTACCAGGTGGCCTCTCGGATGTAGTCGCCGATCTGCTTCAGCGACCGCGTCGCCTCCTTCACCGTCGGCGCCGCCAGCTGGAAGACGTGCATCTGACCGGGCCAGATGTGCACCTCGACCGGAACGCCCGCCGCGGCGAGCATGTGCGCGGCCTTTCGCGCATCGTTGAGCAGAACCTCGGATCCGGACACGTGGATCAGGGTGCGCGGCAGACCCGTCTCGATGTGGTCGAGCGGCTCGTACACCTGCTCCGGCTCGCCGTCGACGAGGTGGCGCTTGGCGGCGCCCTCGATCAGCCCGATGAGCGCCTCGAAGGCCTTCGGCGGGAACATCGCGTCGGTGTGCATGTTGGGGTGCTGGGCGCGCCCGTCGTTGTCGATCTCGAACAGCGGCGACATGGTGACGACGGCTGCGGGCAGCTCGCACTCGTCGTGCAGTCGCTCGGCCAGCGCAAGTGACAGGTAGCCGCCCGCCGAATCGCCCGCGAGCACGATCTGGTCGGGCTCGTATCCCTTGAGCCGCAACCACTTGTACGCGTCGTAGCAGTCGTCGAGCGCCTCGCCGATCGAATGCTTGGGGATCATCCGGTAGTTGACGACCAGCGCCGGGCTGTCGGCGAACCGGGACAGTGCCGTCACCAGTCGGCCGTGCGAGTTCGCCCCGCACACGAGGAAGGCCCCGCCGTGCAGGTAGAGGATGACGCTTCGTTTGCCGTCCGCGGGGAGCACGCCCGCCGCCCTGATGAGCTGCGCGGTGCAGTTGGGCAGGCCGATGGTCGCGCGGATGGTGCCCGGCGCCGGGCGCATCACGCGCGCCATGAAGTCGACCAGGCCGAACGGCCATGGCATCCTCGGTACGTAGCTGCCGACCGTCAGCGTTGGCTTGACCGTCATCATCGCCGCCAGAGCAAACAACCTGCCGGCCAAACTCGGCCCGTCCTCGACCACTTCGACCGGTGCGCCGTCACTGACGGGAAATCGACGGGTTTTACGCGCTCTAGCAGGGCCTATGGCAGGCCCTGACGACCCTGAGACTTTACTTGGTGCGGTCATCGTCACCACTTCCCTACGCCGTTGTAGTGCCCGGTTCGGTTAATACTTAGCCAGCCCCAGGTAACTTAGCTTGACACTCTCTATTTGTTCAACGAACAAAGAACTTGATTTCGTACCGCACTTGATACCGCAACGTGACCGCGAGCGCGCATCCGCCACGCGGACGTCGCCCGATTCGCGCCTAAACTGATCCCGTGGTCATTCGTGCACCGCGTAGGTCGACCATTGCCCTGGCGGCCGCCACGCTCGCATCGACGGGTTCCGCGTACGTCGGAGCCCGGAATCTGCTGCACGTCCAGGCCGACCAGGCCCGCCAGGTCATTCCCAAATCCTGGGACGTCCCCCCGCGGGCCGATGGCATCTACGCTCCCGGCGGGGGCGAGTGCCAGAAGTGGCACCGTGGTGTTCCCTTCGACCTCCACCTGATGGTCTTCGGTGACTCGACGGCCACGGGCTACGGCTGCGTCGTCGCCGACGAGGTGCCGGGAGTGCTGATCGCCCGTGGTCTCGCGGAAGAGTCCGGCAAGCGGATCCGGTTGAGCACCAAGGCGATCGTCGGCGCCACCTCGAAGGGCCTCTCCGGCCAGATCGACGCGATGTTCGTGGCGGGCCCGCCGCCGGACGCCGCGGTCGTCATGATCGGCGCCAACGACGTGACGGCGGTCAACGGCATCGGGCCGTCCGCGCGTCGCGTCGGAGCTGCGGTGCGGCGGTTGCGCGGCAGCGGTGCCGTCGTCGTGGTGGGCACCTGCCCCGACTTCGGCGTGATCACCGCGATTCCCCAACCGTTGCGCCTTGTCGCCCGCATGATCGGCCTTCGACTGGCCCGTGCACAGGCCTCCGCCGTGCGTGCGGCGGGCGGAGTGCCGGTGCCGTTCTCCGACCTGCTCGCTCCCGAGTTCCAGAGGGCGCCGGAGGTGTTGTTCTCCGACGACATGTTCCATCCGTCCGCTGCGGGCTATGCGCTTGCCGCTCAGCAGCTGCTGCCCGCCCTGTGCAAGCAACTCGGTGAGTGGACGGTCGACTCGGACGTCGAGCCTGCGCTGGAAGCCCGCGGCGGCGACGACTCGGTATTGGCCCGGGTCGGTGGGATCACGCGGTTGTGGCGGCGCACGACGGGCGTACCCGCACCGATCGTGGCTTCGGTCACCGGCTAGGTTCGCTGTAGCTACTCGCAGCCACTGACCTAGGAGGCCGTCATGCCCGAAGCCGTCATCGTTTCGACCGCCCGCTCGCCGATTGGCCGCGCCGTCAAGGGATCGCTGGCCACCATGCGCCCCGACGATCTGGCCGCCCAGATCGTGCGGGCCGCGCTCGACAAGGTGCCGTCGCTGGACCCGAAGGACATCGACGACCTGATGATGGGCTGCGCCCAGCCGGCGGGTGAGGCCGGCTACAACGTCGCCCGCGCCGTGGCCGTCGAGCTCGGCTACGACTTCCTGCCAGGCACGACGGTCAACCGCTACTGCTCGTCGTCGCTGCAGACCACCCGGATGGCGTTCCACGCGATCAAGGCCGGCGAGGGCGACGTGTTCATCTCCGCGGGCGTGGAGACGGTGTCGCGCTTCGGCGTCGGTGCCGCCGACGGTGCCCCCAACAGCAAGAATGCGCTGTTCGACGAGGCGCAGGAGCGCACGCTGGCCCAGTCTGAGGGCGCCGACGAATGGCACGACCCGCGCGCCGACGGCAACATCCCCGACGTCTACATCGCCATGGGCCAGACCGCCGAGAACGTGGCGCTCTACACCGGGATCAGCCGTGAGGACCAGGACCACTGGGGCGTGCGGTCGCAGAACCGCGCAGAGGATGCCATCAAGAGCGGCTTCTTCGAGCGCGAGATCACGCCGGTGACACTGCCCGACGGCACCACCGTGACCACCGATGACGGACCGCGCGCGGGCACCACCTACGAGAAGATCAGCCAGCTCAAGCCGGTGTTCCGGCCCAATGGCACCATCACCGCGGGTAACGCGTGCCCGCTGAACGACGGCGCCGCCGCGGTCGTCATCATGAGCGACACCAAGGCCAAGGAACTCGGCCTCACCCCGCTGGCGCGCATCGTGTCGACCGGCGTGAGTGGGCTGTCGCCGGAGATCATGGGCCTCGGCCCCATCGAGGCGATCAAGAAGGCTCTCGCCAAGGCGGGCAAGCGGATCGGCGACATCGACCTCGTCGAGATCAACGAGGCGTTCGCCGTCCAGGTGCTCGGCTCGGCACGCGAGCTCGACATCGACGAGGACAAGCTCAACGTCTCGGGCGGCGCCATCGCGCTCGGTCACCCGTTCGGCATGACGGGCGCCCGCATCACCGCCACGCTGCTGAACAACCTTGCGACGTACGACAAGACGTTCGGCATCGAGTCGATGTGCGTCGGTGGCGGTCAGGGTATGGCCATGGTGGTCGAGCGCCTCAGCTGACGTTTGCGTTGGGCGCCCGCCCACTCCGCGCTCACGGTGCGAAAGTGCGAGTAGTACCCGCCGTCAACGCAGAGTGGAGCGGGCTTCCCACGCCCGCTGCACCCGCCCCAGCACGTCTCCCCGACGACTGCGCGCCGCCACCCTGACGAGCCGCCAGCCAAGATCGTCGACATCGGCCAAACGTCTGATGTCATAGGCGAATTGAGCCGGGTCGGACCGGTGGTGATCGCCGTCGTACTCGACGGCAAGCTTGAGATCCTCCCATCCCATGTCGAGGTAGTAGCGGCGTTGCCCGTCGGGGCTCAGGACCGGGATCTGCGTTCGTGGCGGCGGGTAGTCCGCTTCAATCAGCAACAGCCGCAACCACGTTTCCTTCGGTGATTCAGCTCCGGCGTCCATCAGCCTGAGTGCCCGTCGAAGTTGGGGCAGGCCACGCGCACCGCGGTGCTCAATAGCCATCGCAGCGACGTCGTCGACAGCGAACCGAGTGGCCGCAGCGAGAGAATCGAGACATGCGACGGCAGTGCCCAGCCTTCCTCGGCGGCCTATGTCGAATGCCGTGCGCTCCGGCGTCGTCACTCGAACCCCTGCCAGCTGTTCGGACTCGTGCCGCAAGAGGAGATCGGCACGGGTGACAACGTTTCGCGGCGCGCGTGCATTGCGCCAGATCAGTTCGATCGGCACGTTGTCGTCAACCCATTTCGCACCGTGGATGGCAGACGCTGCGAGACCAGCCACGGCCGCTTCACGGCCCGACCACAGCCACGCAGCGCTGGTCCGTTGGCCCAACGTGGGTGTGATCCGCTTGTCCAGGTACACGTTCGGCATGATCGCGCGGTAGTACCGACGCAGTTCGTGGCGCGTCAGTTCGTTGGCCGCCAGTGCTTCCGACCCAATGAACGGGTGCCGTTGCTCATTCATGCGGGCAGCATGCGGACCCGAGCCGACGCCGGGAAGACGGCCGGACCCGTCAGCCGCCAAGCTGTGGATGAGCTGCGATCTGTGGATGGCGACTATGCATCCCTGGCGAAGATGTACGAGTAACCGCCTGCATGAGCGCAGACTCGGGCGCACCTAGGCAAGAAGAAAGCCCGGCACCGTGGTGCCGGGCTCTCTGGGAGGGCTGCTAGTCGTTCTGGAAGTAGCTCAGCAGCCGCAGGATTTCGAGGTACAGCCACACCAGCGTCACGGTCAGTCCGAGCGCGATGCCCCAGCCCGCCTTCGACGGAACGCCTGCGCGCACCATCTGGTCGGCAGCGTCGAAGTCGATCAGGAAGCTGAACGCCGCGAGCGCGATGCACAGCAGCGAGAAGCCGATCGCGATGGGGCCACCGCTACGCAGTCCGAAGCCCTCGCCGCCGCCGACACCGAACATGCCGAGCACCACGTTGAGGAGCATCAGGGCCAGCACGCCGAAGAGGCCGGCGACGATCATGCGGGTGAACTTGGGCGTGACGCGGATGGCGCCCGTCTTGTAGACGACCAACATGCCGAAGAACACGCCGAGCGTGCCCACGATCGCCTGGGCGATCATGCCGACGCCACCCGTCGAGTAGAGGTTGGCGATGATGAACGACACCGCACCGAGGAACAGCCCCTCTAGGGCCGCGTAGCTCAGCACGATCGCGGGGCTGTCCTGCTTGCGACCGAAGGTGGCGATCAACACCAACGCCAGCCCACCGAGGGCGCCGACGAGGGTGAATGGCGTCGCCAGCGCCACGTTGCCCTGCACCAGGAAGTAGGAGACCGCCGCGACGGCCGTCAGAACGGCCAGCGTGATGCCGGTCTTGGTGACGACGTCATCGATCGTCAGCGGCCGGGAGACCTTGCTCGACTGGTCGGTGTACGGCTGGGCCGTGTAGGGGTCGGCCTGTACCGCTCCCGCACCGTAGCCGGCGGCTCCGGTACCGAATTGTGCGTATCCGCCCTGCTGTTTGGGCATGGAACGGAATACCGGGTTGCTGCTCTCGCGCACCGTCGGTTCCTCTCGTGTGCATTTGGCTCGTCGGGGTGACGAACATTGACGAACAATGACTCAACGTGCGGCGACTCGGACCGGTTCCCGGCCTCGTCCCTGAAACTGTGAACTTCTTGAGAAAGGTTACCCGTGTCGCTTGGGCCTGGGGTGACGATCTAGATTGCAAGCCGTGGCAGAAAACGAGGATGTCCTAGTAAACGTCGAGAATGGCGTCGGTCTCGTCACCCTGAACAGGCCGAAGGCCATCAACTCGCTCACCCACGGCATGGTCACCGATCTTGAGAAGGCTCTCAGGAACTGGGAGGACGACGACTCCGTGCACACCGTGCTGCTGTCCGGCTCGGGCGAACGCGGACTGTGCGCGGGCGGCGACGTCATCGCGATCTACCACAGCGCCAAGGGCAACGGAGCCGAGGCGAGATCGTTCTGGCACGACGAATACATCCTCAACGCCTACATCGCCGACTACCCCAAGACCTACGTCGCGATCATGGACGGCATCGTGATGGGCGGCGGCGTGGGAGTTGCCGCACACGGCAGCGTCCGCATCGTCACCGACACCACCAAGATGGGCATGCCCGAGGT
>JAOPUT010000146.1 GCA_025963385.1 Mycobacterium sp. | reverse complement strand
ATGTGCGCGAGCACCTTGTGTCCGTTCTCCAGCTCAATGCGAAACATCGCATTGGGCAGGGGCTCGACCACGCGGCCCTCGACTTCGATGGCACCGTCTTTTTTAGCCATGTCCTCCGTAATTCCCTATCTGGCGCCGCAAGCACCGCCTCCGACTTCAAAACGTGAGCCGGATTGATAAAATTCCAGGACAGGGCACGCAAGAGCCGGCGCGGATGCCGCACCGTTGATCAATAGTACCCGCTCAGAGGCCCTCCCCAAAATCACCGAGCCACCCCCGCCAGGGGTTGGCTCACGGCCTCGCCCATGAGGCGATATCCACTGGACGACCAGCGCATAATTGAGGGTGATGACTGGACCTGTATCCCAGCCCCGCAATCCCGTGATTCTCACCGTGGACGACGATCCCGCGGTATCGCGTGCGGTGGCCCGTGACTTGCGACGCCACTACGGCGAACGTTATCGGATCGTCCGCGCCGAGAGTGGCCCAGACGCCCTCGCGACGCTCAAGGAACTCAAGCTGCGTGGCGAGACCGTGGCGGTGCTCGTCGCCGACTACCGCATGCCGC
The DNA here is from genome assembly GCA_025963385.1 of Mycobacterium sp. Lineage (GTDB taxonomy): Bacteria > Actinomycetota > Actinomycetes > Mycobacteriales > Mycobacteriaceae > Mycobacterium. Next base: position 34,057 of record JAOPUT010000146.1, on the reverse strand, counting down.
AGATGAGCGGTATCGAGTTCCTCGAGAAAGCCATGGATCTGTTCCCGCTGGCCAAGCGCGTGCTGTTGACGGCCTATGCCGACACTCACGCTGCGATCGACGCCATCAACGTCGTCGACCTCGACCACTACCTGCTCAAGCCGTGGGATCCGCCTGAGGAGAAGCTCTACCCCGTCATCGACGGCCTCCTCGAGGAGTGGCGCGCCGTCGGCGATCGCGCAATGCCCTACACCAAGGTCATCGGCCATCGCTGGAACCCCCGGTCTTGGGAGGTGCGCCAGTTCCTGGCTCGCAACCAGCACTCATTCCGGTCGTTCATGGCCGACGAGCCCAAGGGCGAGCAGCTGCTCGACGCCGCAGGTCTCGACGGCAAGAAACTGCCGGTCGTCATCACCGAGAAGGGTGAGGCGCTCGTCGAGCCGAGCGACGGCGAGCTTGCGACGATGCTCGGGCTGTCCACCAACCCGTCGCTGGAGATGTACGACCTCGCCGTCATCGGCGGTGGCCCCGCGGGACTGGCCGCCGCCGTGTACGGCGCCTCGGAAGGCCTCAAGACCGTCCTCATCGAGCGCACGACGACCGGCGGCCAAGCTGGACGGAGCTCGCGCATCGAGAACTACCTGGGCTTCGAGAACGGCGTCTCGGGCGCCACGTTGACCACCTCGGCGCGCAGGCAGGCCGAGAGGTTCGGCGCAGAGGTGATCACGACCCGGCAGGTGGTCAAGCTGCACGTCGGGGAGGCCGCGCCGACCATCGAGTTCGAGGACGGCAGCACCATCGGCGCCAGATCGGTCATCCTGGCCACCGGGGTCGAGTACCGGTCCCTGCAGGTCAACGGATGCTGGCAGGACCCGGACGCCCCGGATGCGTGCGACTACACCGATCGCGGCGTCTACTACGGCGCATCTGTCTCGCAGGCCGCGGAGTGCAAGGGCGAGGACGTCTACATCGTCGGAGGCGCCAACTCAGCAGGCCAGGCCGCGATGTTCATGTCGAAGGAGGCGAAGTCGGTCACCCTGCTGGTCCGCGGTCCGTCGCTGGAGGCGTCGATGTCGCACTACCTGATCGAGCAGATCGAGCAGAACGACAAGATCTCCGTCCGCACGTGCACCGAGGTGGTGGACACCGTCGGCGAGGACGACCACCTCGCAGGCCTCGTCCTGTTCAACAAGCAGACCGGCGTTCGAGAGACCGTGTCCGCCGATCGGATGTGCTGCTTCATCGGCGCGACACCGCGCACCGACTGGCTCGACGGGGTGCTCGCCCTGGATGACCATGGCTTCGTCCTCGCCGGTCCAGACCTCAAGGACGTGGTCGGCTGGAGCCATCGCGACCGCCCGCCGCACCACTTGGAAACAAGTGTGCCCGGTGTTTTCGTTGCAGGTGATGTGCGCTCGGAATCCGCGAAGCGGGTGGCGGCCGCCGTCGGCGAAGGATCGATGGCCGTGATGCTGGTGCACCGCTACCTGGCGGAAGCCTAGAGAGGATCACCCATGGGTGAGGTATGCCTGAGCGACGAGCTCCGGACGCTCTTTCTCTTCGAGAACCTGTCCGACGAGCAGCTCGAAGTGCTCTGTCGGGACGGCAGCATCGACACCTTCCCGGCGGGACCCCTGATCGTCGAGGGTGATCCCGGCACCTGCTTCTACGTGCTGATCGACGGCGAGCTCATCATGTCCAAGCGCTCCGGCGGCGTCGACATCCAGACCAACCGCACGTCTCAGCGCGGCGTGTACTTCGGCGCATGGTCGGCGTACGTGCCCGGTGAGGAGCACCTCTATCAGGCGTCGGTGCGGCTGACCAAGCCGTCGCGGTGCTTCGTGCTCGACGCCGAGGCGTTTGCGCGGTTCATGCAGACGCAGTTCCCGATGGCCGTCCACCTGCTCGAAGGTCACATGGTCGGCGGACGCCGGACCAGCCAGATCATCGGCCAGCGCGAGAAGCTACTGGCACTGGGCACCATCACGGCGGGCCTCACTCATCAGCTGAACAACCCCGCGGCCGCTACCGCCCGCGCGGTGGCCGACCTGCGCGAGGGCATCGGCCACATGCGGCACAAACTGGCGATGCTCGCCGAGGGCAAGTTCGAGCCCGAGGGCCTGCGCGTGCTGGTGACCATCCAGAACGAGGTCGCCGAGCACGTCGCCAAGACCCGCGACGTGGAGTTGTCCGCGTTGGAGGCATCCGACCTCGAGGACAAGATCGGCGACTGGCTGGACGCCCACGACATCGTCGGGGCCTGGGATTACGCGCCCACGTTCGTCGACGCCAACCTCGACACCGACTGGCTCGAGCGGGTGTCGGCGCAACTCGAGGACGTCCAGGCGAAGGCGTCGATGCAGAGCGCCTTCGGATGGCTCAAGTACACGATCGACAACGAACTTCGCATGAACGAGATCGCGGAGGCCAGCAAGCGCATCTCGGCACTTCTCGCCGACGCCAAGCAGTACTCGCAGATGGATCGCGGCGCGTACGGCAGCGCCAACGTGCACGAGCTGCTGCGCAGCACGATCATGATGTTCGGTGACAAGGTCGGCTGGCCCGGCAAGGACAGGCCCGTCACCATCGTCAAGGACATGGACAAGTCACTGCCCGAATTGCAGTGCTACCCAGGCGATCTCAACCAGGTGTGGACCAACCTCATCGAGAACGCCATCCAGGCGATGGACGGGCACGGCACGCTCACCATCCGCACCAGGCGCGAGAACGACCAGATGATCCGTGTGGAGATCTGCGACGACGGCCCCGGCATCCCCGAGGACATCATCGGTCGCATCTTCACGCCCTTCTTCACCACCAAGCCGTTCGGCGAGGGCACGGGCCTCGGTCTGGACCTCGCCTGGCGCATCGTCGTGGAGAAGCACGGCGGCAACATGTCGGTGCAGTCCAAGCCAGGCGACACCCGCTTCATCGTCATCCTGCCGCTGGTCGCGCCGAGGCCCGTGGAATCACCGGCGGACTCCGCGGAATAGTTCGACTCATGCCGATCGCATCGGAATAGCCGGGACGAGGCGGCGGGTTGACCCAACCATGACGAAACCTGATCTCGGCAAGTTCGGCGTGTTCGGCCACCATGCGATGTGGCAGCAGTTGTCCCCCGATCAACTTCGCGAGATCGAAGCCCTCGGTTACGGAGCCCTCTGGGCGGGCGGTTCACCGGCGGCCGACCTCGACTGGGTGGATCCCATCCTCGAGGCCACCACGACACTGCAGGTGGTGACCGGCATCGTCAATATCTGGACCGCCGAGGCGGGTCCTGTCGCGGAGTCGTTCCACCGCATCGACAAGGCCTACCCGAACCGGTTCCTGCTCGGCATCGGCGTCGGCCACCCCGAGGCGCACACCGAGTACAAGAAGCCCTACGACGCGCTCACCGAATACCTCGACAAGCTCGACGAGCACGGCGTCCCCAAGGACCGACGGGTCGTCGCCGCCCTCGGACCGCAGGTGCTCAAGCTCGCGGCCCGTCGCAGTGCGGGTGCGCACCCGTATCTGACCACGCCGGAGCACACCCGGCAGGCGCGGGAACTCGTCGGACCCGACGCCCTGATCGCCCCCGAGCACAAGGCGATCCTGACGACCGACGCCGAGAAGGCCCGCGCCGTGGGCCGCAAGGCGTTGGAGATCTACCTGAACCTCGCCAACTACACCAACAACTGGAAGCGCCTCGGCTTCACCGACGAGGACATCGCGAAGCCCGGCAGTGACGCGCTGGTCGACGCCGTCGTCGCCCACGGCACCGCCGACGCCGTCGCCGCCCGGCTCTCCGAGCACCTCGAGGCCGGTGCCGACCATGTTCCGGTTCAGGTCTTGACGGGTACTGACAAGCTGGTGCCCGCACTGGCCGAGTTGGCGGGCCCACTCGGCCTGCACTGACCTGGCCTCCACCGAACCACGAAGGGACATCGTGACCGACGTTTCCGAGCTCAAGCCGAACCTGGGGCGCTTCGGCGTCTGGACCTTCGGGGCGGTGACACCCGAGCAGGCCGTGGAGATCGAGAAGCTGGGGTACGGCGCAGTCTGGGTGGGTGGCTCCCCGGCAGGTGACCTGTCCTTCGCCGAGCCGATCCTCGAGGCCACCGAGAGGCTGCAGTTGGCGACGGGCATCGTCAACGTGTGGACTGCGCCTGCCGACGAGGTCGCCGCGTCCTATCACCGGATCGAGAAGGCCCACCCGGGCCGGTTCGTGCTGGGCGTCGGCATCGGTCACCCCGAGCACACCGAGGAGTACCGCAAGCCGTACGACGTGCTCGTCGAGTACTTGGACGCCCTCGACGCGGCCAACGTGCCGACCAGTCGTCGCGTCATCGCGGCGCTGGGCCCGAAGGTTCTCGAGCTGTCGGCCAAGCGCAGTGCCGGAGCTCATCCGTACCTCACGACGCCCGAGCACACCGCACAGGCGCACCAGTTGATCGGGCCGTCTGTCTACCTGGCCCCCGAGCACAAGGTGGTGCTGGCCAGGGATGCCGCTCAGGCGCGTGAGATCGGCCGTCAGACCGTCGACTTCTACCTCGACCTGAGCAATTACGTGAACAACTGGAAGCGGCTGGGCTTCTCCGACGTCGACGTCGCGAAGCCGGGCAGCGACAAACTCATCGACGCGGTCGTGGCCCACGGCACGCCAGACGACATCGCTAAACGGCTGAAGGAGCACCTCGACGCGGGCGCCGACCACGTCGCCATCCAAGTGCTCGGTGGGCCGGACGCCCTGCTTCCGACACTGGCCGAACTGGCGGGCCCGCTGGGTCTCTCGACCGACGGGTAGATCGGCCAACCGCTAGGGTTTGTCACCATGCGTTTGCTCGTCACCGGCGGCGCCGGCTTCATCGGCGCCAACTTCGTCCACGCCGCGGTGCGTGAGCATCCAGAGGTCCAGGTCACGGTGCTGGATGCCCTGACATACGCGGGCAGCCGCGAGTCATTGGCGCCGGTCGCCGACGACGTGCGCCTGGTGCACGGCGACATCAGCGACGGCGAACTCGTCGAGAAGCTGGTGGCCGAGTCCGACGCCGTGGCGCACTTCGCCGCCGAGACGCACGTCGACAACTCGCTGGCCGACCCCGAGGCGTTCCTACGCACCAACGTCATCGGCACGTTCACCGTGCTCGAAGCGGTGCGCAGGCACGGCATTCGACTGCACCACGTGTCGACCGACGAGGTCTACGGCGACCTGCCGCTCGGGGAACCGGTCCGCTTCACCGAGTCGACGCCGTACAACCCATCGAGTCCGTACTCGTCGACCAAGGCGGCCTCGGACATGTTGGTCCGGTCATGGGTGCGGTCCTACGGCGTGCGGGCGACGATCTCGAACTGCTCCAACAACTACGGGCCCTATCAGCACGTGGAGAAATTCATCCCGCGTCAGATCACCAACGTGCTGACGGGCCGCCGCCCCAAGCTGTACGGCCTCGGCGCCAACGTCCGCGATTGGATTCACGTCACCGACCACAATCGCGCGGTGTGGCGGATTCTCTCCGACGGCGAGCTGGGGCGGACCTATCTGATTGGTGCCGACGGCGAGCGCGACAACCTCACCGTGATGCGCACCCTGCTGCGCCTGATGGATCGCGATCCCGACGACTTCGACCACGTCACCGACCGCGCCGGCCATGATCTGCGGTATGCGATCGACCCCTCTGCGCTCCGCGACGAGCTGGGGTGGACCCCGCAGCACGACGACTTCGAGTCCGGCCTGGCCGCCACCATCGACTGGTACCGGTCCAACGAATCCTGGTGGCGCCCTTTGAAGGACGCGTCCGAGGCGATGTACGAGGAGCGCAACCAGTGACCTTTCGCGAACTCTCGGTGCCCGGCGCATGGGAGATCACGCCGACGGTGCGCCCCGACCCGCGCGGGGTGTTCTTCGAGTGGTTCACCGATGGCGAGTTCAGCGCGATGACGGGGCACTCCCTCGACCTGAGGCAGGCCAACGTGTCGACGTCGTCAGCAGGCGTCCTGCGCGGATTGCACTTCGCCCAGCTGCCGCCGAGCCAGGCCAAGTACGTGACCTGCCTGCGCGGGTCGGTGTTCGACGTGGTGGTCGACATCCGGGTGGGGTCGCCGACGTTCGGCCGCTGGGACTCGGTGCTGCTCGACGACCAAGACCACCGGACGATCTACATCTCCGAGGGCCTGGCGCACGGCTTCCTTGCGCTGGAGGATGATTCGACGGTCGCCTACCTGTGTTCGGCTGGCTACTCCCCCACCCGCGAGCACACGATCTGCCCCACCGACCCGGCGATCGGTATCGACTGGCCCCTGGTCGGCGGGGCCGCGCCGAACCTCTCCGAGCGTGACGCCGCGGCGCCGCGACTCGACGAGGTACTCGATGCGGGTCTGCTCCCGACGTGGGACGAGGCTCAGGCGTTCGTCGACGGACTCAAGAGCCTTCCGTAACGCCGAACGTGCGGTGAGGGTGGGGATTCGGCCGAAGTCCCTCCCCCACCGCACGCTCGGCGCGGTGGGCGTTCAGGCCGCGACGGGACGCCGACCGAACCACCAACCGGCACAGGCCAACAGGGTCACCACCTCCGACACCACGCTGAGCAGCGCGTGCGGGGCGGGATCCCAGCCCACTTCGATGAACCCCGCGATGCCGACGGTCCGGGACAGGACGAATGCGCCGAGTGCCCCCGCCGCCAGCACGGCAGCCGTCCACACCAGCCAGTCCGGACCGCCGACCAGAACCAGTGCGGCCACCGCGAAGAACACGCTCGCCTGGAGCAGGAACGCCGGGCCGATGGTGGGGATCTGGTTGTAGCCGTTGGCATAGAGGTTGGCGTGGCTGACGCCGCTGACCGCCAGACTCGCGGCGATCACCATCCGGAGCACCATCGTTCTCATGGCAACGTCCTCTCCTTCAGCGCGAGCGCCTGCTGCCCCTTGTTGTAGGAGACCTCTCTGATCCCGAGCGCGTCGTGCAGCTTGCCCGCGGGCAGGGTCAACGGCTTGGGCGCGGGTCCGTCGCCAGGATGCGGCAGCGGGTACGCGGTCGTGGTGGCGCTGAAGAACGTCACGTTCCCTTCGGTCTTCGAGAACACCTGGTGCACATGGCCGTTCAGGCAGGTGACCGAGGCGAACCGTTTCAGATACGACAGCGCTTGGACGGAGTCGTCGGTGCCCCAACCCCACTGGGGATACATCGCGAACAGCGGGATGTGGCTGAACACGATGATCGGGGTGTCGCTCGACAGCGGTGCCACGTCCTTCTTGACGAAGTCGAGTTGATCTTGTCCGAGGTGTCCGAGCTTGGTCATGTTCAGCGTGTTCACCAACGCGATGACGTGCACTCCCGCGATGTCGAAGCTGTACCAGCCGTCACCGCGGGTACCCGCACCGAACACCTTGCGGTACTTCTGGCCCGCGTCGTCGACCGAGTCGTGCTCGCCGGGGACGGTGAACACGTGCGGCGTGCTGAGACCGGACAGCATCTGCTTCACCTGGTCGAACTGGTCGGGTGTGGCGAGGTGGGTGAGATCGCCCGTGTGGATCACGAAGTCCGGCGTGTAGCCGAGGCCGTTGATCTGGTCGACGGCGCGGGTGAACGAGCCGGCCACGTCGGCGTTGGCGGGTCCGGTGAAGCCGATGTGGCTGTCGCTGACTTGCGCGAAGCGCAGCGTCGGCCTGGTCTCCGCGGCGGTCGCCGAGCCCGCGACGTGCGATATCACCTCCCCGCCGACGACGGCAAGCCCGACGGCCGCGCCGAACCAGGCACTGTGCCTGATCAACTGGCGCCGGGTCATGGGCAATGAGCCGCTTGCGCGAAGAGCAGACTGCCCAGTGGGATCGCGATCCTCGGTCATGGCGTCACCACCACGGTGCCGTGCATGAACGGGTGGATGGAGCAGATGTAGTCGAACGTGCCCGCAGCCGGGAAGGTGAAGGAGTACACGCCGCCAGAACCGAGCGCCTGCGAACGGAAGGCGCCGTTGCCGGCCACCACGGTGTGCGGATCCTCGTCCTTGTTGGTCCAGGTGACGGTGGTTCCCGCCGTCACGGTGAGAGTGGCTGGCGCAAAGGCGAATCCAGCGATGTTCACCGCGTCGGGGCCGGCAGGCGCGGCGGGCGGGGTGCCCCCGTCCTGCGCGGGTGTCATGTTCATCCCCGGCATTCCGCTCATCCCCGGGGTGCTGCCCATGCCCGACATGCCGGGGGTTGCGGAGACGTCCGTGCTGAAGGTCGGGTTCGGTTGGGCCGCGGGATGATTGGCTGCCGCGCAGGCGGCCAGCAAGAATGACCCCATTGCGGCGGTGGACAGCGCGACGACCACGCGCTGGGTTCGTCGAGACACGACGGGTACCTCCGTTGTCGATTGACGAGTCCGCGGTTGCGGATCTCCCGTCAATGGATAGGGAGGCGGGTTACACGGGTCAGGTCTGCTGGATCTGACTGGTCGGTGCGAACACCTCGATGTCACCGTTCATCTCGCGAACCTCCAACTTGGGAAGGGGTCTCGGCGAGATGGGCAACTGGTGGGTGAGCACCTGGCCCTCCGTGGAGAAGGACGTGGAGTGGCACGGGCAGCGCAACCGGTCGTCGGGCGCGTCGAACCACAGCTTGCACCCCTGGTGGGTGCAGATACCGGAGATGCCCTCGGGGCGGCCGTCGACCCGGCGGACGAAGCCGACCACGGAGCCGAGGTCGAAGGGATGCATCGCCCCCTCCGGCACGTCGGCACTCGCGGCGACCCGCTGCCACGCGCCCTCCGTGGGGACCAGGTCCTGCGCCACGTCGGCGTCGTCGTTCTTGCCGGCGCCGAGCAGGCGGTCGACCGATACCGCGGCCACTGCCGCCGTCGCGGCCGCCGAGGTGCCCACGATGACCTGGCGACGGTTGGCGGACAACCAGTTCGGCGATGCCGCCCTGGCCGGAGGCTCGTCGTCCATCTGATCGGAAAGCCGCCGGTGCAGGTCGTCCAGGAAGTCCGGACGCGGCTGGTCTGCGCCGTCGCGCGTCGCGTTGAGCTCGATGGCGGTGCGGATCTGGGCGGCCTCGAAGTCGTCGGGAGAGAAACCCTTCGGGCGGCGGCCACGCAGCAGGTCGTCGACGTACCTGTTCAACCCGCGCGCGTTCATGAGCCGCCCTTCTCGTTGACCTGAGCCGCCAGCCTGAGTGCCCGGTGTTGCAGCACCTTGGCGTTGGCGACGCTGACGCCCATCTCCGTGGCGGACTCCTTGATCGACCGGTTGTGCAGGAAGCGCAATTCCAGTATGCGGCGGTAGTTGTCCGGCAGGGTGTCCATCACCGTGGCGACGCGTTCGGGCGCCGTGCTGATCGCCGCCTCGCTCTCGGGTGGTGCCGCGATGTCCTCGATCTCGGTGATCTCGCGGCCCATGGTCTGTCGCCAGTGTGCCGCGAGCACCGTCCGCGCGGTGTTGCGCAGGTAGGCGCGCACCTCGGCGACGCTCGCCGTCAGGCGCAGCGGCCTCAGTGCGGCGAGGAACACCTCGGCGGTGAGGTCCTCGGCGTCGGCCTGGTTGCCGACCCTGGCGTAGATGGTGCGGTACACCCAGGTCGCGTTGTCCTGGTAGACCGCCTCCCAGTCCGGGTAGCGACCATCCGACACCACCCGAAGCGGGCGCGGATGCGCGGAATCGCGTCGTGGCATCACGTGTCGCCTGTCTTCGTCCGAGTTGGCCGCACGACATGGGATAGGGGCACGGGTTACAACCCGACTCGATGCCGAGCGTCGCAAAAGGCGTCGCTCCTGTTCGGCAGATGTCGAGGACTCCCAGCAGGTTCACAGTCCACCGTCGACAGCGACGCCCTTGCACCGCGCGGGGTGGACTTACTAGGATGTCCTAGTAATCGTGATTCTTGCCGAAGGACAGGCGCTATGACCACACAGATCTCGCACTTCATCGACGGCCAGCGCGTGGCTGGCCAATCCGGCCGCACCGCCGACGTTCTCAATCCCAGCACCGGCGAGGTGCAGGCGCAGGTCCCGATGGCCTCCACGGCCGAGGTCGACGCGGCCGTGGCCGTAGCCGTCGAGGCACAGAAGGAGTGGGCGGCCTGGAACCCGCAGCGCCGGGCCCGCGTCCTGATGAAATTCGTCGAGCTGGTGAACAAGAACGCCGACGAACTCGCCGAGTTGCTCTCGCTCGAACACGGCAAGACCATCGCCGACTCGCTGGGCGACATCCAGCGCGGTGTCGAGGTCATCGAGTTCGCGATCGGCATCCCGCACCTGCTCAAGGGCGAATACACCGAGGGTGCGGGCGGCGGCATCGACGTCTACTCCCTGCGTCAGCCGCTGGGCGTCGTCGCGGGCATCACCCCGTTCAACTTCCCCGCGATGATCCCGCTGTGGAAGGCGGGCCCGGCGCTGGCGTGCGGCAACGCGTTCGTCCTCAAGCCCAGCGAGCGTGACCCGTCGGTCCCGGTGCGACTGGCCGAGCTGTTCGGAGAAGCCGGCCTGCCCAAGGGCGTCTTCCAGGTGGTGCACGGCGACAAGGAAGCCGTCGACGCCATCCTCAACCATCCCGACATCCAGGCCGTCGGCTTCGTCGGCAGCTCCGACATCGCGCAGTACATCTACTCGACGGCCGCGGCCAACGGGAAGCGCGCCCAATGCTTCGGCGGCGCGAAGAACCACATGATCGTGATGCCCGACGCCGATCTCGACCAAGCCGTCGACGCCCTCATCGGCGCGGGCTACGGCAGCGCAGGTGAACGCTGCATGGCGATCAGCGTCGCGGTGCCGGTAGGCGAAGACACGGCGAACCGCCTCCGCAACCGGCTCGTCGAGCGCGTCAACCAGCTGCGCGTCGGCCACAGCCTCGACCCCAAGGCCGACTACGGCCCGCTCGTCACCTCCGCGGCACTGGCCCGGGTCAAGGACTACATCGCCCAGGGCATCGAGGCGGGTGCCGACGCCGTCGTCGACGGCCGCGACCGCGCGAGCGACGACCTGACCTTCGGCGATGCCAGCCTGGAGGGTGGCTTCTTCATCGGACCCACCCTGTTCGACCACGTCACCCCCGACATGTCGATCTACACCGACGAGATCTTCGGACCGGTGCTGTGCATCGTCAGAGCCGACTCCTACGAGGAGGCGCTCGCGCTGCCGTCGGAGCACGAGTACGGAAACGGCGTGGCCATCTTCACCCGTGACGGCGACACCGCACGCGACTTCGTCTCGCGCGTGCAGGTCGGCATGGTCGGCGTCAACGTCCCGATTCCGGTTCCGGTGGCGTACCACACGTTCGGCGGCTGGAAGCGTTCCGGCTTCGGCGACCTCAACCAGCATGGTCCTGCCTCGATCATCTTCTACACCAAGGTCAAGACGGTCACCCAGCGGTGGCCCTCGGGCATCAAGGATGGAGCCGAGTTCTCCATCCCGACGATGAAGTAGCCACGCACCCTTGACTACTCACCACTACTTCGGGCTGGACGACGACGAGCGCGTGATCGCCGAGACGGCAGCGGAGTTCGCGCAGAAGCGCATCGCGCCGCACGCCCTGGAGTGGGACGCCACCAAGCACTTCCCGCTCGACGTCCTGCGCGAGGCGGCGGAGCTCGGGATGGCGGCGATGTACTGCAGTGAGGACGTCGGCGGCAGCGGTCTGCGACGGCTGGATGCGGTGCGCATCTTCGAGAAGTTGGCCATGGCCGATCCTTCGACGGCGGCGTTCCTGTCGATCCACAACATGTGCGCATGGATGGTGGATCGCTACGGCACGCACGAACAACGCAAGTCCTGGGTGCCCCGGCTGGCGTCGATGGAGGCGGTGGCCAGTTACTGCCTGACCGAGCCATCCGCGGGTTCGGACGCCGCGGCGCTGCGCACCAAGGCGGTACGCGACGGTCCCGCACCCGGAGCAGACTACGTGCTCGATGGGGTCAAGCAGTTCATCTCGGGCGCGGGAACGTCCGACGTGTATGTCGTGATGGCCCGCACCGGCGCCGACGGCCCACGCGGCATTTCGGCGTTCCTCGTCGAGAATGGTTCTCCTGGGCTGAGTTTCGGTGCGCAGGAGCACAAGATGGGTTGGAATGGCCAGCCGACCGCGCAGGTGATCCTGGAGGGTGTGCGGGTACCGGCAGACGCCATGCTCGGCGGCACGGACGGCGATGGCGCGGGCTTCGGCATCGCGATGAACGGGCTCAACGGCGGCCGCATCAACATCGCCGCCTGCTCGCTCGGCGGAGCCACGGCCGCTTACCAGAAGGCCGCCGCCTACGTACGCGACCGAGAGGCCTTCGGTGGCAGCCTGCTGGACGAGCCCACCATCCGGTTCACCCTGGCCGACATGGCAACCGCGTTGGAGTCGTCACGAATGATGTTGTGGCGTGCCGCATCCGCGCTCGACGATGATCACCCGGAGAAGGTCGAGCTGTGCGCGATGGCCAAGCTGCACGTGACCGACGCCTGCTACGACGTCGCCGACCGGGCGCTGCAGTTGCACGGCGGGTACGGCTATCTGAGTGAGTACGGACTGGAGAAGATCGTCCGGGATCTGCGGGTGCACCGCATTCTCGAGGGCACCAACGAAATCATGCGCGTGGTCATCGGTCGGGCGGAAGCCGCTCGGACCCGCGCGTCTTGATCACAGGAGGCCCTCCGGGGCGAGCGAAGCGACGGGAGAATGGTTAGCAATGGCGATCATCGCGTTCTTGGGCCTTGGCAACATGGGCGGACCCATGGCGGCCAACCTCGTGGCGGCGGGACATGACGTCCGCGGCTTCGACCTGGTGCCCGAGTTGAAGGCCGCCGCGGAAGGCAAGGGCGCCAAGGTCTTCGACAGCGGAGCCGAGGCCGTCGCCGACGCGGACGTCGTCATCACCTCACTGCCAAGCGGGGCCATCGTCAAGGCCTGCTACGCCGAGGTGCTGCCCGCCGCCAAGCCGGACACGCTGTTCATCGACACCTCCACCATCTCCGTCGACGATGCGCGGGCCATCAATGCGCAGGCCGCAGAGCACGGCCATGCGCAGATCGACGCCCCCGTGTCGGGCGGCGTCAAGGGCGCCACCGCAGGCACGTTGGCGTTCATGGTGGGCGGCGAGGACGCTGCGGTCGAGCGGGCCAGGCCCGTGCTGGAACCGATGGCGGGCAAGATCATTCACTGCGGCGGCTCCGGGAACGGCCAGAGCGCCAAGTTGTGCAACAACATGGTCCTGGCCGTGCAGCAGATTGCCGTGGGCGAGGCGTTCGTGCTCGCCGAGAAACTCGGCCTCTCGGCGCAGTCGTTGTTCGACGTCATCACCGGCGCGACGGGCAACTGCTGGGCGGTGCACACGAATTGCCCGGTGCCAGGACCGGTTCCGACATCGCCCGCCAACAACGACTTCAAGCCGGGGTTTGCGACGGCCCTGATGAACAAGGACCTGGGGCTGGCGATGGCAGCAGTGCACTCGACGGGCGCGGCCGCCCCGCTGGGCAGCCACGCCGCCGAGATCTACGCGAAGTTCGCCACCGAGCACGCAGCCGAGGACTTCAGCGCCGTCATCGAATTGCTACGCGGCAGCTGAGCGGATTCCGCTCGACCACAGTTGCGCGTGCAGCCGTTGGCAATCCGCGACGCGCAGACCGTCGTAGTCGGGACGCGCGCCGGGGGTGCCTGGGTCGACGAGGACCCCGGCGAGGCCCGCGTCGAGCGCGGCGCGCAGGCTCGTCGGCGCGCCCCTGAACACCAGGGCATCGCGGGCGGGGGCGCCCAGCTCGGCCAGCGCGAGACGGTAGGCGTCGCCGGGTGTGGTCACGTCGTCGGCCGTGACGATCGTCTGCACCAGACCGTCGCCGACCAACTGGCGCACCAGGGGTTCGACCCACTGCCTGCGCCCGCTGCTCACCACACCGACGGCGACGCCTGTGGTGAACGCGTCGGTGATCAGATCCACCAGACCGGGCCGCGGATCCAGATCGGCGTCGAGCATCATCTCGTCGACCATCATCGACTTGGTCGTACAGACCTCGTCGACGAGAACCTTGAGGAGGACGTCGCACTCGGTACAGACGCCGCGCGCCCGTAGCTCGGCCGCCACGCGCTGACGTTCGTCGCGCAGGGCCAGCAGCTTGCGGTACCGCGACACGGACCAGTTCAGCGTCAACCCGTGCGCGGCGAAGGCGGCGTTGAAGGCGAGGCGATGGCCACCGCATTCCACGTCGGTGAGCGCGTCGAGGTCGAAGACCAGCGCTCGCAGTGAATGCGGGCCGACCTCGCTGGGGCGGGACGAGTCCCACCAGAACCGGCCTGCCCGCCACGTCCGCGCCTGAATGTCCACCATGGCGACAAGAGTGGCCTACGTCACAACAACGGCGCCTCCCCCATCCGGGGGATTGAGGCCGGGGGATTGAGAAGGCGAAGTTGGACTGCCTGCCCGAACGCCGGTCCTATGCTCGTGCCATGTCGGCCATCAGCTCACCGGTCCGGCTCGTCCTGGTCGACGACCACGAAATGGTGATCGAGGGTCTCAAGGCCATGCTGACCACCTTCGGCGACCGCGTCGAGGTCGTCGGGCAGGCCGTCGGCGCCGAGCGCGCCATGGCCGTCGTGTCCGAGCTGGACCCCGACATCGTGCTGTGCGACGTGCGGATGCAGGGCTCCAGCGGACTGGACCTGTGCGCCGCGCTCCGCGAGCGTGACCCGCAGCGCAAGGTCGTCATGCTGTCGGTCTACGACGACGAGCAGTATCTGTTCCAGGCGCTGCGCGTCGGTGCGGCCGGCTACCTGCTGAAGAGCATCAGCAGCGACGAGCTGGTCCGTCAGCTCGAGTTCGCGCACGGTGGAGCCACCGCGATCGACCCGGGCATGGCCGCGCGGGCGGTCGACACGGCTGCCCGGTTGCAGCGCGACGAGTTCTGGCCCGGGGCCCGGCAGGGCCTCACCCAGCGCGAGAGCGAGATCCTCTCGTACGTGGTCAACGGCCTGTCGAATCGCGGCATCGCGACCAAACTGGTGATCGGCGACGAGACCGTGAAGACCCATCTGCGGGCCATCTACCGCAAGCTCGGCGTGGCCGATCGCACGGGCGCCGTCGCCACGGCCCTTCGGGAGGGGATCTACCAGTGACTTCGCCGCCGGGGAATGCCGTACGCGACCTGTTCGACGCCGACCGCGAGCTGGCGCTGCTGCGCGAACTGATCCAGGCGGCGTCCAGTGGCCCGGGCGTCGAGCCGCTGGCCGAGGCCGCCGCGCGGATGATCACCGCAGCGACCGGAACCGACGTCTGCTTCGTGCACGTGCTCGACGACGCCGAACGCTCGCTCACGCTGACGGGGGCCACGCCGCCGTTCGACGCGGAGGTCGGCAAGATCCGGCTGCCGCTGGGGCAGGGGGTGTCGGGCTGGGTCGCGCGCGAGCGCCAACCGGTCGTCATCATCCAGGACAAGGAGAGCGACCCGCGCTACAAGCCGTTCGAGTCGCTGCGGGGTTCCGACTTCACCTCGATGGTGTCGGTGCCGATGGAGACCGACCCCGGCGGCCTGGTCGGCGTCCTCAATGTGCACACCGTCGAGCGGCGCGAGTTCACCGATCGCGATGTCGAGTTGCTCCTGGTGATCGGCCGGTTGATCGCAGGCGCCATGCATCAGGCCCGTCTGCACCGCCGGCTGGTGGCCCGCGAACGTGCGCACGAGAACTTCGTCGAGCAGGTCATCGAGGCGCAGGAGATCGAGCGTCGCCGGCTGGCCGGGGACATCCACGACGGCATCTCGCAGCGGCTGGTGACGCTGGCCTACCGGCTGGACGCGGCGAGCAGGGCGGTGGGTGGCGACGCCGCGGTCGTCGCCGAGCAGCTGGGCATGGCGCGCGAGCTGGTGGACCTCACCCTGCAGGAGGCGCGGGCGGCGATCGGTGGACTGCGGCCGCCGGTGCTCGACGACCTCGGGCTGGCGGGCGGGCTGGCCAGCCTCGCCAGATCCATTCCGCAGGTGGACATCGACGTCGACCTTGCCGACACCAGACTTCCCGATCACATCGAGATCGCGCTCTACCGCATCGCTCAGGAGTGCCTGCAGAACGTGGTCAAGCACGCCCGCGCGACCAATGCGAGCCTGACGTTCTCCGTGACCGACGACTCGGCGCGGCTCGAGATCGTCGACAACGGAGTCGGTTTCGACACGTTCGAGCATCCGCTGGGCGGGGACGAGATGGGCGGTTACGGCCTGTTGTCGATGGCGGAGCGCGCGGAGATCGTCGGTGGCAGGCTCAACATCCGATCACGGCCGGGCTCGGGGACCGCGGTCACCGCGACCATCCCGCTGCCGTCGGTCCCTGCCGGCTGAGGGTCAGTCGCCACGGACCTCGGGTGGGCAGTCGTCGCGCGACTTGCTTGCCATGCCCGGCAACGGGATTCGAGTGCCGTGACCTAGAAGTCGCCGGCCTGGCGGCGCAACGTCTCGATCGCCGCCGCCAGTGCCGCGGACTCGGCCGCGGAGATGCCGATGTCGGCGAACACCTCGCCGTTGAGCGTCGCCGTCGCGTCCTCGACGGTCGATCGGCCGAGCGGGGTCAGCCGCACCAGGGTGGTGCGGCCATCGGTGGGGTGCGGGACCCGCTCCACCAGCCCGTCGGTCTCCAGGCGGCGAATCGCGTGGGTGACGCTGGTGACGTGGACCTGCAACCGGTCCGACGCCTTCGTGATGGGCAGCGCGCCGCCACTGCTGAACGCCAGCAGCCGCAGGAGCTCGTAGCGCGAGAAGCTGAGGTCGTACGGCCGCAGTGCCGTCTCGACGCGGGCGAGGAGGATCTGGTGGGCGCGCATCACCGACGTGACCGCGACCATGCCGTCGGCCACCTCACCCCAGCCCGCCCGTTCCCAGTTCTTGCGGGCCAGCGCGATCGGGTCGCGCTCGTGGGGCTGGGAGGGCACGCCTCTTCATACCGCAAAGTTGGGTGGGACCGGAACTCAGCGGCGCGCAACCGCTGCCAGCACGGCCCGCGACGACGCCCTATCACCGACGGTGATCCGCACCCCGCCGTCTCCGTAGTGACGAACACGCAGGTCCGTTCCACCGAACACCGCACGCCACGGTTCGCGCTGCGCGGGCAGGTAGACGAAGTTGGCGTGGCCTTCGGTGCTGTAGACACCCATCGCGCAGAGCCGGGAGCGAAGATATCGATGCTCAGCGGTGATCATCCGGATCCGCTGCCCTAGTTCGGCTTCCGCGTCATAGGACGCGGCAACGGCGACGAGGGCGCTGACCGGCGTACCGAACGGGAGTTGCATCGTCCACAATCTCCTGGCCAGCTCGGGCGCGCAGAATCCGTAGCCGATGCGCAGCCCGGCCAAACCATAGGCCTTCGAGAAGGTGCGCAGGACCACGACATTCGGGAAGCGCGCGACGAGTGACGGCGCATCGATGCGCAACTCGGGAGCCAGGAACTCGACGTAGGCCTCGTCGAGCAGGACCACCGTGTCGGACGGCACCCTGCGCAGGAAGCGATCGATGTCTTCAGCCGACTCGACGGTACCGGTCGGGTTGTGCGGACGGCACAGGACGACCACCCGCGCCTGGCCTGCCGCCTCGGCCATGGCATCGAGATCGTGGTGGCCGTGCCTGTCCAGCGGCACGGTCACCGACCACAGCCGGGCCATCTGCGCGAAGATCGGGTACCCGTCGAACGTCGGCGACGTCATCACCATGACATCACCGGGACTGGTGACGGCGTGCAACACCTGCAGCGCCACCCCGGTCGCACCGGCACCGATCACTACCTGGTGCTCGCCGACGCCGATCCTGTCGGCGATCAGGTTCCGCAGCCGTTCCGGGAGGAATTCGGGATAGCGGTTGGCGACGCCGATCGACGCGACGAGCGCCGACCGCACCGACGGCAGAGGTGGATACGGATTCTCGTTGAGCGACAGGGCGAATGGATCGACGGCATCCGGGAGCGCGCTCACGGCGTCGTTCAGCGCCCATGCGGATGCGGTCATGCCGTCCGCCCACCCCACTGCACGGCCGCCGCCCCGGCAAAGTCCCCGGCGTGTGCGAACGCGGCCATCATCACGATGTCGCCGCGGCCGACCCGGCCCGTGGAGACGGCCCTGTCCAGGTTCACCGGGATCCCCGCGGCGAAGAGGTTGCCGCACTCGTCGAACGTGTCGACGTGCCTGTCCTCGGACACCTCGAGCGCCTCGCGCCAGTTGCGCAGGAATACGCGGTTCGGCTGGTTGGTGACGAGTAGGCCGATGTCCTTGGGCTGCAGTCCGATTCGATCGCACACCGCATATGCCACCTCCGGCACCTGGCGATTGCCCCTGGCAAGCACCTTGGTAATCTTGCTCTCCGTGAAGCCGATGCACCCCTCACCGGGGCCCGACTGCCACCACTTGCGCGGCGGATCCATCGCGATCGTCATGTCGCCCGCGTACTCGCCGTAGGTGCGGCACTCCACGTCGAGGATCGGGGACTCACCCGACGCGGTGACCAGCCCCACCGCGGCACCGTCGCCGGGCACCGACGCCTGCGCCTTGCGCCGCACGGTCTCCTGGTCGAAGATCTGGCCCGCGGCGTTCTGCGCGACGGCGATCAGCGCGGTGCGCCCCTCGCCCGACGACAGCAGGTTGCGGGCCAGCTTCAGCCCGAGGACGAATGCCGCGCAGCCGCCGTTGTGCAGATCGATCACCCAATTCGGTTTCATGCCGAGGCGATGCGCCATGCCGCCGCCGCCGCCATAGAACGGCATGTCGGGCAGCTGGGTGTGCGTGATCAGCACGTCCACCGAGCTCAGCACGTCCGCGCCGTGCCGGTCGACGAGCCCTGCCGCCGCCCGCTCGACCATGTCGACCGCGGTCTCGTCGGGTGCGACGTGGTGACGGAAGCGAGGCGCCCGGAACATCAGGCTGTCCCGCAGATCGTCGGAGTCTGCGAACTGCGCGTAGTAGTCGGCGCTCACGGGTTCGCCTGGCAGATAGGTCGATACGTCGACAAGGCTCACGGCGGGCAGGAGCGCAGCGACCCGGGGAGTGGTTTCGGCGGTCACGTCACTCACCTCATCCAATCGGGGCGCACCGGCAAGCCGTTGCGGTGGCGGTACTCAGCGATCGCCTTGAGGTTCCGAAGCTCCAGTCGGTGTCCGGCGCCGAACATGTCCCAAAAGTCGCCGACCCATACCGGCCGCTCGGGCGGTGCGGCCTCGGGATAGGGATTGTGGTCGTAGAACGGGTGGTGGCAGTTGGTCCACAACACCACGGACCCAGGCTTGTTCAGCACGACGCGGGCGTCAACGACGCGCATCAGGTACACCATCCACAGATGCCTGCCCTGGTCCCACGCGCAGTGGTAGTCCACCGTCATGGCCGCGCGGTTGGCGACCGTGCGCGTGAAGATCTCGGTCTCCGAGCCCAGCCGGTCATGGGCCCGCCACAGCCCGGGCGTCGCGGTCGTCGTGAAACCTCTCAGGCTGTAGGTCCACTCCTCCAGACTCCTGGTGTCGGAGAGGTAGTCGAAGAGGTCGGCAGGCGGGCAGTCGACGTAGTCGTTGACGGTGCAATACTCGCCGAAGACGTCGTCGTGCGGATACACCGACCGCATCATCTCCATGATGATCGGCGTCGCCACCTCGCGCGGTGACGTCTCGATCCGGATGACTCCGTCGATCGGCTCGGACGAGCCCGTGTGGGTCTCGATATCGTCAAGTGCGGGCAGCGACATCGTGCCTCATCTCCTCATGGTGTGAAAGGTGTTCTCCTGCAGCGATGAAGGGGGCGAAGGGGGGAATCTCATCGGCCGAGCACTCGATGCTCACCACCGAGGGCCCGTCGTGGTCGAGTGCGTAGCGCAGGGCGCCCGGTAGCGCGGCAGCCTCGGTGACGTCGACCGACGGCAGCCCTGGGAACATGGCCGCCAGGCCGGCACCCGGCCTACTCCTGGTGAACCGGTTGTGGCTGTACCGCTCGTCCTCCAGTGGGCAGGAGCGAAGCGACCGGGGGGATTCGAAGAACAGCTGCTCCCTGGTGACGCACATGGCGTGGGCGTTGTTGTTGAACAACACCACGGTCAGCGGCAGCCCGTGCTGGATCGCGGTGTGCAATTCCATACCGTGCATGAAGAACGAGCCGTCGCCTGCGATGACGACGGTCCGCCGCCGCCTGGCGAAGCACATACCTGTGGCCGCTCCGAAGCTGTAGCCCATACCGCCCATGCCGAGCGCGACGAGGAAGCGCCCCGACGGCCGCGCCCGCAGATGGTGGATGGCCGCCGCGCCACTGTTGCCCGCGTCGACGACGACGTCGGCGTCCTTGGGCAGCGCGGCATCGATGGCCGTCATGGCGTCGCGGTAGCGGATGCCGGCACCGTAGCAGGCGGGCGGCCGTAAGGTGTTGTGCAACAGCCGGTCCCGCTTCGGATGCTCGCCCCCCGACAGCGACGCCGCGAGCTGGGTCAGTGACACCCGCAGGTCGTCGGAGTGCACGTGCTCGCACTCGACGTACGGGACTTCGGCCCCGATCGATGCCACCGGCACCCGCCGAAGCACGTCGTCCAGCCCGGCGCGGGCCGTCGCCGTCAGCCGCGTCCCGACGAGCAGGCACGTCGCGCTCGTCGCGATGGCCCGTTCGACTCCCGGATGTCCCATCACCCCGGTGACGAGCCCCGCCTCCGCCGCGACGTCCTTGGCATCGGGCACCGTCGCCACGACGGCGTTGACGGCGCGCTGCAGCGTCCGCAACTCCGAGCGCGCGTCGTCACGGGCGACCTGTTCCCCGGCGATGATGGTGACCGGCCCGCGCCTGCGGAGCAGATCGATGATCGCCTGCGGTGAGTCGATGCGCCGGACGGCCTTGACGACGCGTGGCGCGGTGGCGTCGATCTGGCTCTGCTGCACGTCCTTTGGCAGCAGCAGCACCGCGGGACCACCTGCCAGCGCGGCGGCGATGGCCTCTGGCAGTGCGGTCTTCACGTCGTCGGCAGACAGCACGCGCCTGCAGTACACCGACACCGTGGAGAAGAGCGCCTCGGCGTTCAGCGAGCCGTTGCGACCGCTGGTGTCCTGGAAGCTGCCGCACCCGTCCATCGTCGACGGCGGTTGCCCGACGAGCGCGAGCACGGGTACCCGGCTGGCAAACGATTCACCAAGCCCGGCAATCAGGTTCAGCGATCCGCCGCCCGACGTCGCGGCCACCACACCGAGTGTCGCGGTGGCGCGGCCGAACCCGTCCGCCATGGTGGCGGCGCCGAACTCGTGCTTGGCCAGCACCGCGTGGACGGGTGACAGGCGTGCCGCGTCGTAGAGGTCCTCGATGTTGGCGCCGTCCACTCCGAAGAGGTGCGTCACTCCTTGGGCCGCCAGTTGATCCACCACGTGGTCGACCACTCGCTTACTGACCATTGCTCACCTGCTTCCACTCCCTGCCATTAACACGCAAGAGGTGGCGCGCGGGTTCACCGCAGCCGCGAGAAGCTACAACTGGCGCTCGAGCAGCACCTGTCCCGAGTCGACGGAAACCAGTTGCACGGAGGCGATTTGGTCCTTCGGCATCGGCGTGTTGCCGCTGGGAAGCGCCGTGGCGCCGGACAACCCGAGCCACGTCGCGACCTGTGTGCGACTGCCGTCGCGGCCGACGACCACCATGCCGAGGTTGCTCGGCGTGGTGTCGCTGCCCCCCGACCACTGGCCGTACGTACACGCCATGTCGACGCGGGTCCCCCAGGCGAAGCTGCTCAGCGCGACCGTGGCGCTGAACGGGGTCGGCGCGAGCTTGTCCATCTCCAGCTGCGCGACGGACTGCGTCGAGTCACCGCTGCGCAGTCCCATGAGCTCGGGTCGGATCGCGATCACCAGTCCGACGGCGAGCAGTGCCGCTGCCACTCCGACCGCGGCCGACGTCAGCCACCGCGCCCGACGCCTGCGCCACCGCACCTTGACCAGCACCGACTCCAGCACCTCGGTCCGCAGCGGTGGCGGTTCGTGTTCGTGCTCGAGACTGCGCACGTCGTCGGCGCTCAGCAGGCCGAGCAGCGCGGGCATGCCGCTGAGGTCGGCGACGGCGGCGCGACAGCGGTCGCACGTCTCGATATGCGCTTCGAATTCCCGACGCTCGATGCTCGACAGTGCTCCGAGCACGTATGCCGCATCCCATGTCGCGTAGCGGTCGCCGTCCACAGGCTCGAGGCCGTGGAGTCCACCGGAGTTCGTCATCGTGTCACCCCCATTTCCTGCAAGTTGAGGCGCAGTGCCCGCACCGCGTAGTGCAGCCGGGACTTGACCGTGCCCTCGGCGATCTGCAGATCCGCCGCGGTCTGCGCGACGCTCCAGCCTTGGTAGTACGCGCGGAGGATCACCGCGCGGTGATCCTCGGAGAGTTGGCTCAGTGCGGTGCCGAGAAGGAGCTTGTCCAACGCGTTGTCCACCTCGTCGGGACCGGCCCGGTCGGCGATCGCCTCGACGTCGGCGGTGCCGGATTCGTTGCGGAACCTCGCACTCCTACGCTCGTCGATGATCAGATTGCGCGCGACGGTGAACAACCAGGCCCGTGCCGAGCGTTCCGCGTCATCGGTGACCTCGGGATGGCGCCAGGCCCGGAGCAGCGTCTCCTGCACCACGTCCTCGGCCCGAGCCTGGTCACCGGTGAGACGCAGCGCATAGCGCCACAGCGCTGCAGCGTGCTCGTCGTACAGCACCCGCATCATCGCGGCCTCCGGATCGTCCATGTGCAACCTCCGCCAATGACACGTCGCGGACGGCGGTCTGGTTCACCAGAGTAAGGACGAAGCACCAGGCCAGGGGCAGAACTACAGCGTCAGGATGCGCGGTCCGTCATCGGTCGCGGCGACGGTGTGCTCCCAGTGCGCGGCGCGGGTGCCGTCGGCCGTGATGACGGTCCACTCGTCCTCGAGCACGATGGTCTTGGTAGTGCCCAGCGTCAGCATCGGCTCGACCGCCAGCACCGAGCCCGCAGCCAGGTGCGGCCCGCGACCCGGCGATCCTTCGTTGGGCAGGAAGGGATCCATGTGCATGCTCTTGCCAATGCCGTGCCCGCCGTAGCCTGCCACGATGCCGTACTTGCGGTCGTGCGCCGCTTCCGCGGCGTGGGTGCCGGTCTCGATCGCGTGGGAGACATCGGTGAGCCGATTGCCGGGGATCATCGCAGCGATGCCCGCCTCCATCGACAGGCGCGTGGCCTCGGAGAGGTTCGAGTCAGCGTCGATGAGCGGTCCGACGCCGAACGTGACGGCCGAGTCACCGTGCCAGTCGTCGAGGATCGCCCCGCAGTCGATCGACACCAGATCGCCTGCCGCCAGTACCTCGTCCGCCGTCGGGATGCCGTGGACGACGCGGTCGTTGACCGACGAGCAGATGCTTGCTGGGAAGCCGTGATATCCGAGAAATGACGGGATGCCGCCGCCGTCGCGGATCACCGACTCGGCGATGGCATCGAGCTCGAGGGTCGACACGCCCGGCTGGGCGGCCTGTCGTACGGCGCGGAGCGCGGCGGCGACCAGTGCACCGGCTGCGGCCATGGCGTCGAGTTCACCCGCAGTACGCTGGGCGACGACCTTCCGTCCGCGGAGGCCGGGTATTGCGATCATCGGACTACTTGCCGAGCGCGCGCAACGCGCGGGCGAACACCTCGTCCAGCGATCCGACGGCGTCGACCGTCCTGAGCTCGTCGGAGAAGTAGTCCAGCAGCGGTGCGGTCTCGTCGCGGTAGACCTTCATGCGGTTGAGGATGATGTCCTCGGTGTCATCGGCCCGACCACGGCTCTTGAGCCGCTTCAAAAGCTCGTCCTCGGAAACCCGGAACTCGAGGACGGCGTCCAGCTTGAGATTGCGCTTGGCCAGCATGTCGCGGAGCGCCTCGGCCTGTTCGACCGACCTCGGGAAGCCGTCGAGGATGAACCCGTCGGCGACGTCCTCGTCGTTGAGCCTGTCGTCGACCAGTGCGTTGGTCAGCGCGGCAGGCACCAGGTCGCCGGCGTCGAGGTACTTCTTGGCCTCCAGGCCAAGTTTGGTTCCCGTGCTGATGTTGTGCCGGAACAGGTCGCCGGTGGAGATCTGCGGGATGCCCAGCTTCTCGACGAGCTTCTCCGCCTGCGTCCCCTTGCCTGCGCCCGGCGGTCCCAGCAGAACCATTCTCACTTGAGGAACCCTTCGTAGTTGCGCTGCATGAGCTGGCTTTCGATCTGCTTCACCGTGTCCAGGCCGACGCCGATCATGATCAGTACCGCGGTACCGCCGAAGGGCAGGTTCTGCACGGTGCCGGTGTTGCCGATCTCCAGGAAGAGGTTCGGCAGCACGGCGATCACACCGAGGTAGATCGACCCGGGCAGGGTGATGCGACTCAGAACGTATCGCAGGTAGTCCGCAGTTGGCTTGCCAGGACGGATGCCGGGGATGAAGCCACCGAACTTCTTCATCTCGTCAGCGCGCTCATCGGGGTTGAACGTGATCGACACGTAGAAGTACGTGAAGAAGACGATGAGGCCGAAGTAGATCGCGATGTACACCGGGCTGGCGGGGTTGGTGAGGTAGTTCGCGACGAACTTGTCCCACCACCCGGTGCCGGGGTTGGCGCTGCCGCTCTGGATCAGCTGGGTGATCAGATGCGGGATGTAGATCAACGACGACGCGAAGATGACGGGGATGACGCCAGCCTGGTTGACCTTCAAAGGAAGGTAGGTCGACGTCCCGCCGTACATGCGGCGTCCGACCATGCGCTTGGCGTACTGGACGGGGATGCGGCGCTGGCCCTGCTCGACGAACACGACGCCGATGATGATGATCAGCGCTGCGACGCAGACCAGCGCGAACACCATGCCACCGCGGCTGTCGAGGATGGTCTTGCCCTCGGACGGGATGCGAGCGGCGATGCCGGCGAAGATCAGCAGCGACATGCCGTTGCCGATGCCGCGCTCGGTGACGAGCTCGCCCATCCACATGACCAGCGAGGCGCCTGCGGTGAGCACCAGCACGATGACCGTCAGGGTGAAGATCGAGGAGTTGGAGATGATGTCGAGCGTGCAGCCCTGAAGCAGTCCGCCGTTTGCGGCGAGCGCCACGATCGAGGTGCCCTGGAGCAGCGCCAGAGCCACGGCGAGATAACGCGTGTACTGCGTCATCTTGGCCTGGCCGGACTGGCCCTCCTTGCGCAGCTGCTCGAACCGCGGGATCACCACGGTGAGGAGCTG
This sequence comes from Mycobacterium sp., assembly GCA_025963385.1. Lineage (GTDB taxonomy): Bacteria > Actinomycetota > Actinomycetes > Mycobacteriales > Mycobacteriaceae > Mycobacterium. Next base: position 8,979 of record JAOPUT010000146.1, on the reverse strand, counting down.
CACGATGATGCTGGCGGTGATGTAGGGCATGACGCCCACCGCGAACACCGACAGCTGCAGCAGTGCGCCACCGGAGAACAGGTTGATCAGCGAGTAGATCTGCGCCGAGTCACCGCCGCTGACCTGCTGGATGCACTGCTGCACGTTGGGGTAGTTGACGCCGGGGGACGGCAGCGTGGCACCGACCCGATAGAGGATGACGATGCCGAGGGTGAAGAGAATCTTCCGTCGGAGGTCGGCCGTCCGCAACGACGAGATGAAAGCCGAAAGCACTCTTCCTCCTGCGCAGCCGGGCTCATGTCGCGGCGTGCCGATGGGGCTGGTCCGACCAGCGCGTTATGGGTAAGTCCTGAGCGATCCGTCCGCCGGCGCACAGGCATGCCTGAAGCCAGCGCAATCGCGCGTTGGAACAGTCTACGAGGGTAACAGTTGACGCCGGTCGGACCTTCATCCGATCGGCGGGCCGAGGCCCGATTGGCGTATCAGGAACGAAGCGTACAGTCGCGGACAGCTCGTTACATCAGCTAACTAATCTTCATGGGAGTACCGATGACACGTACCGACGGCGACACCTGGGACCTCGCTTCGAGCGTGGGAGCGACCGCGACGATGGTGGCCGCTGCGCGGGCGATGGCGACCCGTGCGGAGCGCCCATTGATCAGCGACCCGTTTGCCGAGCCACTGGTGACCGCGGTCGGCGTCGACGTCCTCACCCGCCTCGCCTCTGGCGACCTCGCGGCGACCGCGCTCGGCGGTGACGCCGCCACCGGCATGACCCGCCTGACCGACAACATGGCCGTCCGCACCATGTTCTTCGACGACTTCTTCCTCGACGCGACGAGCGCGGGCATCAGCCAGGCCGTCATCCTCGCCTCCGGGCTGGACTCCCGCGCGTACCGGCTGGCGTGGCCGGCGGGCACGACGGTGTACGAGATCGACCAGCCCGAGGTGATCGAGTTCAAGAGCCGGACATTGGCCGAGCTGGGCGCCGCACCCACGGCGTACCGACGCACGGTCTCGATCGACCTGCGCGAGGACTGGCCGACGGCACTGAAGCAAGCCGGCTTCGATCCGCAGAAGCCGACCGCGTGGAGCGCCGAGGGACTGCTGGGCTATCTGCCTCCCGAGGCGCAGGACACCCTGCTGAACACGGTCACGGAGCTGAGCGCCGTCGGCAGCCGCTTCGCCACGGAGAGCGCGCCGACCCAGGATCCCGCCAACGAAGCCAAGATGCGCGAGCGCATGCAGGGCATCGCCGCCCACTGGCGCGAGCATGGCTTCGACCTCGACTTGACCCAGCTGGTGTACTTCGGCGATCGCAACGAGGCCGCCGCCTACCTGGACCACCACGGCTGGCGAATGAGCGGTAGCACGCTTCGCGAACTGTTCGCCGCGCACGACCTGCCGCCGTTCGACGACGAGGAAATGGCGGGCTTCGCCGACATGCGCTACGTCAGCGGCACGCTCGGCGGTGCCAATTGAGCCGCCCCGACAGCAGACGCGAAGGAGACAGCTGGGACCTCGCCTCCAGTGTCGGGGCGACGGCCACCATGGTCGCCGCCGCGCGGGCGCTGGCGTCCCGCGAGCCGAACCCGCTGATCGACGATCCCTACGCCGCTCCCCTGGTGCGCGCGGTCGGCATCGAGTTCTTCACCAAGCTCGTCGACGGTGAACTCTCGACGACCGACTCCGACGACGACGGTGCCGCGAACCTGATGACCGACGTGATGGCGGTCCGCACCCGATTCTTCGACGACTTCTTCCTCGAGGCCACGGACGCGGGTGTACGCCAGGCGGTGATCCTGGCCTCCGGGCTGGACTCACGCGCCTATCGCCTGCCATGGCCCGAGGGCACGGTCGTCTTCGAGATCGACCAGCCCCAGGTCATCGAGGCCAAGACCGCGACGATGGCGGACATCGGCGCGACCGCGACCGCCGAGCGTCGCGCCGTCGCCGTCGACCTTCGCGACGACTGGCCAGAGGCCTTGCGGCAGGCGGGCTTCCGCCCGGACGAACCCACCGCGTGGAGCGCCGAGGGCCTTCTCGTGTATCTCCCACCGGACGCCCAGGACCGACTGTTCGACGACCTCACCGCGCTCAGTGCGCCGGGAAGTCGGCTCGCGACCGAGTACCACCCCGACGGCGGAGCATCGCTCAGTGGGGGTGCGGCGACGGTCGCCGAGCGCTGGCGCGACAAGGGTTTCGACGTCGACTTCTCCAACCTGTTCTATGCGGGCGAACGCACACCGGTCGCCGATTACCTGACCGCACACGGTTGGCAGGTGTCGGCCCGTACCCGTCCCAGCGTCTTCGCGGGGTACGGCCGGGAGTTCCCGGACTCCGAAGTGCTTGCCCGGCTGCGTAATTCCCTGTCCGTCACCGCCACACTCAGTTAGGAGACCGTCTTGACACGCACCGAGGACGATTCCTGGGACCTGGCCTCAAGCGTCGGCGCGACGGCCACCGCCGTCGCCGCGTCCCGCGCCACCGCATCGCAGGGCCCCGACGCCCTCCTCGACGACCCGTGGGCCGACCCGTTGGTCCGCGCGGTCGGAATCGACACCTTCGTGAAGTTGGTCGACGGCGAGCTCACCGGACCCGATGGGCGCCCAGCCGGTGAAGACGACCCGATGCTCAACCGAAGGGCGATGAACGAGCAGATCGCGGTTCGGACCCGCTACTTCGATGACTTCTTCACCGCAGCAACCACTTCCGGTATCCGGCAGGCCGTGATCCTGGCCTCGGGACTCGACACCAGGGCGTACCGGTTGCCGTGGCCCGCAGGGACCGTGGTCTACGAGATCGACCAGCCAGAGGTCATCGCGTTCAAGACCCGCACGCTGGCCGACCTCGGGGCAGAACCCACCGCGGAACGCCGCACCGTGGCGATCGACCTGCGGGACGACTGGCCAACGGCCCTGCGGGAGGCGGGCTTCGACGCCGATGCTCCGACGGCGTGGAGCGCCGAGGGCCTGCTGGTGTACCTGCCGCCCGAGGCGCAGGACCGGCTCTTCGACAACATCACCGCGCTGTCGGCTCCGGGCAGCCGGCTGGCGACCGAGCACATGGACATGAGCGCACTGCCCGCCGACTGGGCGGACAAGCTCACCGAGCGCACCAAGCGCATCGGCTCCGGCATCAACCTGGCTGAGCTGTTCTACATCGGCGAGCGCAACGGCGCGGCCGACTACCTCGCGTCCCACGGCTGGCAGAACGACATCCGCCCCACGGCGGAGGCGTACGCCGCCAACGGATTCGACCTACCCGATGACGAACTCGCGGCGTTCGGCGGCGACTCCGGGTACCTGACGTCAACCCTGAAGTAGAGGAGAGAACATGGCAAGAACCGAAGGCGACAGCTGGGACCTGGCCTCTAGCGTCGGCGCCACCGCCACCATGGTGGCTGCGCAGCGTGCGCTGGGCCATCGCGAGAAGCTGATCGACGACGCCTTCGCCGAACCGCTGGTGCGCGCCGTCGGCGTCGACCTGTTCACCCGCATGCTCGACGGTGACATCGACCTGACCGACGTCGAACCGGCCTTCACCCCGCGGCGGGCCGCCGAGAGCATGGCAATCCGCACCCGCTTCTTCGACAAGGTGTTCCTCGACGGGGCCGACGCCGGGGTTCGGCAGGCGGTCATCCTCGCCGCGGGCCTGGATGCGCGGGGCTACCGACTCCCCTGGCCCGACGGCACGGTCGTCTACGAGGTGGACCAGCCGGAGGTCATCGAGTTCAAGACGACGACCCTGGCGGGTATCGGGGCGACGCCGACGGCCACCCACCGCACCGTCGCCATCGACCTGCGCGAGGATTGGCCGACGGCGTTGAAGGACAACGGCTTCGATCCCTCGCAGCCGACCGCGTGGAGCGCGGAGGGCCTGCTCATCTATCTCCCGTCCGAGGCCCAGGACAGACTGTTCGACGCGATCACCGAACTCTCGGCACCCGGTAGTCGGCTGGCCACCGAGCACGTCCCCGACCTCGACGCCTTCACCGACGAGCGCGCCAAGAAGATGTCCGAGCGGATGAAGCAGCTGGGGTCCGACATCGAGATGGCCGACCTGGTGTATCAGGGCGAGCGCAGCCACGTGGTCGAGTATCTCGCCGAACGCGGCTGGGACGTGTCGGTGCTGACGATGCGGGAAGCGTACGCCGTCAACGGTTTCGACTTCCCCAACGACGAGATGTCGGCGATGTTCGCCGACCTGAGCTACGTCAGCGCGGTACTCGGGGGCTGATGCTCAGAAGCGGTGCTCCCCCAGCCAGAGCGCGTTGGCACCGGTCAACGATCGCTCGGCCTGGGTGAGCAGCGCGGCGGCGGATCTGCCGACCAGCGCGCCGAGCGCATCCGGAAGCGATGCCGCAGCGGGCTGCGACGACGCCTTCGGCCGCAGCATGTCGAGCATCGACGTGCCGGGCAGCGCGACGAGTTTGACGTCGGCATCGGCGTCGAACCCGGCGAGCACCTTGGCGCGTTCGATCGCCGTGCGCAGGCCGCCGAGTTCGTCGACGAGCCCACGGTCAAATGCGTCGGCACCGGTCCAGACCCGTCCGCGCGCAACGGCATCGACGGCCTCGACCGTCATCCCGCGACCGTCCGCGACGCGCTGCACGAAATCGGTGTAGAACAAGTCTGCCTCGGCCTCCACGTGGGCGTGCTGCTCGTCGGTGAAAGGTGCATTCACCGACCAGGCGTCGGCGTTCCGGTTGGTGCGCACGGAGTCCGAACCGATGCCAAGACGCACCTTGAGGTCGCGGGCGACGAGCTTGCCCGTGACGACGCCGATCGACCCGGTGAGCGTGCCCGCGTTGGCGACGATCGCGTCCGCGGCCATCGACACGTAGTAGCCGCCGGATGCGGCGACGGCGCCCATCGAGGCGACGATCGGCTTGCCCGCGTCGCGGAGCCGAACCACTTCGCGCCAAATGGTTTCCGAGCCGGTGACCGACCCGCCGGGGCTGTCGACGCGCAGCACGACGGCGGAGACGTCGTCGTCGGCTCCCGCCTCGCGCAGTGCGGCGGCGATGGTGTCGCCGCCCGCGTTGGAGGTGCCGAACGGTGAGAGGGTGCGGCCACCGCGGCCGCTGACGATGGGCCCGGCCAGCGTCACGACGGCGATCGTCGGCTTGGACTTGCGGCCGGGCAGTGACGGAGCCGACGACGACGCACGGGCATAGCGCGAGAGGTACAACCGCGGGGGGGCGTCGGGGTCGTCAGGTGAAACCGCCTGTGCGCCGGTGAGTTCGGCGATCCGCGCGTACGCCTCGTCGCGGAACCCGATGCGGTCGACGAGACGCCCGGTGACCGCGTCGTCGCGCAGCAGCGGCGCCTTGTCGGCGAGTGCGTCGATATCGGCGGACTCGATGTGTCGTGATGCGGCCACGGCCGCGAGCACCTGGTCGTGCAGGCTCTCGATGAGCCGCCCGTCGGCCTCCCGGTGAGCGTCCGTGTAGTTCTCCTGCGTGAACATGTTCGCAGCGGACTTGTACTCGCCGCGCGCGATGAACTGGGCCTGGATGCCCGCCTTCTCGAGCGCGTCACGCAGGAAGAGAGCGTTGGTGGCGAACCCGACGAGGCCGACGGTGCCCGACGGTTGCATCCACACCTCGCGGAACGCCGACGCCAGGTAGTACGACATGGTGCCCGGGTAGGTCTCCGCCCACGCGACTGAAGGCTTGACGTCACTGAACTCGACGATCGCCTCCCGCAGCTCCTGCACCGGACCCGCGGCCGCCGCAGCCATCTGCACGCGGGCGATCAGGCCCGCGATCCTGTCGTCCTTGGCGGCGCGACGGATCGCCGCCACCGCCTCGCGGAGCAGGAGCGGCTTGCCGTGGCCCGTCAGCATCGCCAACGGGTCGAAGCCGCTGGATTCCTGCGGCACCGCCTGCAGGTCGAGCTCGAGCACACAGCCACTGGGCACACCGTGGTGCCGCGCGGTGTCGACCTTGCGGACGATCGCACGCAACTCGTCGGTACCTGGGACGTCGGTCAGGAAGCTGAGCATGGTCGCGAGCCTACCGATGCGTTCGCGTCGTACCGTGGACCGCGTGCGCTTCTCCATCTCCCTGCCCCAGCTCGACGAGACCGGTTTCGACGCCGACGGCTTCAAGGACTACCTGACCCGCGCCGAGGAGCTCGGCTTCGAGGGTGGCTGGACGCTCGAACAGACCATCGGCTCCGAACGGCTCATCGCGCCGCTCGAGCTGCTTGCGTATGCGGCGGCGAGCACCACGCGCCTGCGGCTCGGCGTCGCGGTCATCGTGTCGTCACTGCACGACCCGCTGCAGCTGGCCGCCACGGCCACGGCGGTCGACCGGCTCAGCCACGGCAGGCTGGACTTCGGAGTCGCGCCTGGCGGCGGCTTCCGGCAGTTCACCGCGTTCGGGGTCGAGCCGAAGACGTTCATCAGCAGCTTCACCGAGGGGCTCGAGCTGATGAAGGCCGCCTGGTCCGACGAGGAACGGGTGACGTTCCACGGCCGCTTCCGCGACGTCGACGACCTGCCGATCCAGCCCAAGCCCGTGCAGCGGCCGCATCCGCCGATCTGGTTCGGTGGCACCGCCCCCGCTGCGCTGGCACGCGCGGTGCGCCTGGGTGACGCCTTCCTCGGGGCAGGCTCGTCCAGCACCGACACGTTCCGCCGCGTCGCGGCGGGAGTCCGTCGGGAGCTCGAGGTCCAGGAACGGGACGCGTCGGACTTCACCATCGGCAAGCGGGTCTACCTGATGATCGACGACGACCCCGAGCGCGCGAGGGAGCGGGTCGTCGCCGGACTACACCGCAAGTACGGCGCCATGCGCGGAATCGAGGACGTACCGGTCTCGGGTACGGCCGCCGACGTGATCGCCGGGTTGCGGGAGGTCATCGACGGGGGCGCCGAGATGATCCTGCTCAATCCGCTTGGCAACGACGTCGCCGAGGACCGTGAGCAGATGGAACGGCTCGCCGCGGAGGTATTGCCGGGCTTGCGGTGACCAGCGGTGCTCTCACCACGGTTCCCGATCCCCCACTTCCCGCGGCGCAACGCAAAGGGCCCCCGCCGAAGCGGGGGCCCTCACGGTGAAGCATCTACAGCTCTGTGGCGGAACCGCCTGCGGCGGTGATCTTCTCGCGCGCGCTGCCACTGAACTTGTGTGCGGTGAGGTCGACCTTGACGGTCAGCTTGCCGTCGCCGAGAACCTTCACCAACGTGTTCTTGCGAACCGCGCCCGCGGCCACCAGCTCGTCGACACCGACGCTGCCGCCCGTGGGGAACAGCCTGCTGATGTCACCGAGGTTGACGACCTCGTAGGAGGTGCGGAACCGGTTCTTGAAGCCCTTGAGCTTCGGCAGCCGCATGTGGATGGGCATCTGCCCACCCTCGAACGTCACGGGAACGTTCTTGCGGGCCTTGGTGCCCTTGGTGCCACGGCCCGCGGTCTTGCCCTTCGAGCCCTCACCGCGACCGACGCGGGTCTTGGCGGTCTTGGACCCGGGGGCGGGCTTCAGGTCGTGGAGCTTGATGACGTCACTCACGAGTTACGCCTCCTCAACGGTTACGAGGTGGTTGACCACGGCGAGCAGGCCACGCGTCTGGGCGTTGTCCTCGCGGACCACGCTCTGACGGATCTTGCGCAGTCCGAGACTCCGCAGGCTTTCCCGCTGCTTCCAGCGCGCCCCGACGGTGCCGCGCACCTGGGTGATCTTCAGTTCAGCCATGACTATGCCGATCCTTCACGCGCTGCCGCGGCGGCCAGCGCTTCGCTCTCACGTCGCGCCTTGAGCATGCTCGACGGTGCGACGTCCTCGATCGGAAGACCGCGACGGGCGGCGACTTCCTCGGGACGCTGGATCATCTTCAGCGCGGCAACGGTGGCGTGAACCACGTTGATCGCGTTGTCGCTGCCCAACGACTTGGCCAGGATGTCGTGCACGCCGGCGCATTCCAGCACCGCGCGGCACGCGCCACCGGCGATGACGCCGGTACCTGCGCTGGCGGGGCGCAGCATGACCACACCGGCGGCCGCCTCACCCTGAACGGGGTGGACGATGGTGCCACCGATCAGCGGCACGCGGAAGAAGCTCTTGCGCGCTTCCTCGACGCCCTTGGCGATCGCGGCGGGAACTTCCTTGGCCTTGCCGTAGCCGACGCCGACCATGCCGTTGCCGTCGCCCACGATGACCAGGGCGGTGAAGCTGAAGCGCCGACCACCCTTGACCACCTTGGAGACGCGGTTGATGGCGACCACGCGCTCGAGGAAGTTGCTCTTCTCTCCGCCGTCGCGGCCACCGCGGCCACCACGGTCGTCACGACGACCGCGTCCGTCGCGGTCACCGCCACCGCCGCCGCCCCGTGGGGGCCGGCTTCCGGTGCTACCAGCGCCGGTTCCGGTTCCTGCTGTTGGCTGATCGGCCATCAGGCAGTCCTTCCGTTTCGAATCTTCATCAGAATTTCAGTCCGCTCTCGCGCGCAGCGTCAGCCAGCGCAGCGATACGACCGCCATAGGTGTATCCGCCGCGGTCGAACACCACGGTGTCGAATCCGGCGGCCTTGGCGCGCTCCGCGATCAGCTGTCCCACGCGGACGCTGTGGGCCTTCTTGTCGCCCTCGACCGCGCGCACGTCGGCCTCGATGGACGACGCCGCGGCCAGCGTGGTGCCGCTCTGGTCGTCCACCAACTGCACGTGGATGTGGCGCGAGGAGCGGTTGACCATCAGGCGCGGACGCTCGGGAGTGCCCGCGACCTTCTTGCGCAGTCGGGCGTGACGGCGCAACCGGGAAACCCGACGGGTCTCGGAAACGTTCTGCCCCAGCGGCTTCCGCTTTGCGGGTGCCTTATTGGTCGTGTTGACAGTGCTAGTCATGGCTTACTTACCCGTCTTTCCGACCTTGCGGCGGATCTGCTCGCCTTCGTAGCGAACGCCCTTGCCCTTGTACGGGTCCGGGCGGCGCAGGCGGCGGATGTTCGCCGAGATCTGGCCGACTTGCTGCTTG
>JAOPUT010000380.1 GCA_025963385.1 Mycobacterium sp. | reverse complement strand
GACGCCAAGGCCATCGCCTACGAACTGGATGCCCGCGCCGTCGTGGAGCGGGCGGTGCGCGCCGAAGCCGACCGCACGGTGACGTGTCGGCCTGCGCCGGACAACATGACGTATGTGACCGCGTTGTTGCCGATGGCCAAGGGGGTCGGGGTCTACGCCGCGCTGCGGCGGGAAGCCGATCTGTGTGGTGACGGCCGCGGCCGTGGTCAGGTCATGGCCGACACGTTGTATGAACGGGTCACCGGCCGGCCTGCCGACGTGGCGGTGCCCGTCGCGGTGGAGGTGGTCATCACCGACGAGAGCATGGTGGGCGGCGCGGACGACCCCGCACGCGTGGCGGGTTATGGTCCGGTGCCCGCGACGGTGGCGCGGGGGCTGATCGCGTCGGCCGTGCGCGACAAGGCATCTCGGGCCACGCTGCGGCGGCTGTACAAGCATCCCAGGAGTGGGGCACTGGTGGCGATGGAGTCACGGGCCCGCCTGTTCCCCAAGGGTCTGGCCAGGTTCATCGATCTCCGCGACGACACCTGCCGCACCCCCTACTGTGACGCCCCGATCCGCCACCACGACCACGCCACCCCCCACCACGACGGTGGCCCCACCAGTGCGGTGAACGGTCAAGGCAGCTGCGAGGCGTGCAACTACACCAAACAAGCCGACGGCTGGCGGGTCGAGACTCGACACGACGCCGACGGCACCCACACCTGTGAGGTCACCACCCCCACCGGCCAACGCCACCGCTCCCACGCACCACCACTACCGGGCGGGCTCCACCATCGCGCGAGCCACATCGAAATCGCCTTCGCCAACCAAATGGCGTGGAGGGACGCCGCCTGATCGGCGCTCACGAGCTGCGTGCGGCGAGTGCCACCAGCCCGTAGGCCACGGCGAAGCGATGGCCCAGCCGCCCGGCGACGTTGCCGCGCCCCACGGTGATCCGTTGGCCGAGTTGCTCGCTCACCGCGCGGACCAGTTCGTCGTCGCTCGCTCCGCCGCCGACGAGCAGCACTCCCGACGCGTTCGGGGTGGACCGCTCGATGCCGTTCGTGACGTTACCGCCGATGACCAATCGCTTGGCCGCGAGGCGCCAGCTGCGCCACTCCGCACCCGAAAGCTGGGATGTGAACGGCAGCAGCCCACTTGGCGCATTCGTTAGCAGCCAGCCCGTGCAGCGACCGTCGATCGGCTTGTCGAGGAACCGGCGTCGACCGTGTTCGTCTTCGACAAGATGAACGGTGACGGCGGTGACGGCTTCTGCGCGCTTCGCGTACTCAGCCGCACTCTCCGAAATGCCCAGTGCCGCCGCCGTCGCGGTGGTGAGGAGCTGTCCCGCGCCGGGTAGTACGGTCCGGTGTCCATCGGCGACGACGTCGACGGTCCCGCCCCCGACGTCCACCACCACGACGTCGGGTGTGAGGCCCGGAGTCGTGAGGGCGCCGACCCGCGCCGCCTCGGCCTCGGAGTCGATCCGCTCGACCGGCACACCCAGGGCGTCGCCGAGCACGTCGGCACCCGTCGGGACGTCCGCTCCACCGCCCATCGTGGCCATCACCAGACTGTCGATCGATACCGACCCGCGTCTCGAATTAGCCTGTGCGGCAATGTCAGCGAGCTCTACGACGTGAGTGACGCCAGCGGGCACGTCGGGCCGGCGCGGCGGGTCTGCGGGCAACGGGGGACGGGCGTCGAGGGTCACCACTGCGCACACGCTGTCGAAGAGCTCGTCGGCGACGACTCGGGCGTCGACGCGTTCGTCGTCGCGCAGGTCGAACACGTCGGTGAGCCAAAACGGGTCGGTGAGCCGCCGAAGTGGCGACGATCCCTGGCGCACCTCGACGGCGACGAGTGTCGCCGTCAACACGTGCGGCACGTCGACGTCATCGACCACCGGAAGGCTCGTCCGCAGTCTGTTGGACACCAGCACGGCCTCGTCGTTCGCGGTCAGCACCGCGACGACGTTGCGGCCCGCTGCGACAGCAGCATTCACCGCATCCGCGACGTCGGCGTAGCCCACCTCCCGACCCGCACAGGCGACCACGGGACGGCCGCGATCCGCCCTGTCCAGGTGTTCGACCGACACCGGGACACCCACGCCTGCAGCGTCACCGGCGGTGGTCGCCGCCGACCGGGTGGCGATGGCGAGGCGGCCGGTGCGCCGCTTCTCCAGCAGGACGCGTTCGACGGTCGAGTGGACCGGTGGCGTTGGGGCGAAGGCCGCACGCTCCACCACCAGTCCGTACGCATCCGCCACGCGCCGGACGAGTTGCGCGCCTCCCTGGACCGCCCGCAGCGAACCCTTGCCGCCGCGCGTCGGGGTGCGTGCGCTCGCCAACACCTCGAGGTCCGACGTCGCACGGCACAGCACCACCTCGGTGGTGGCATTGCCGATGTCGACACCGGCCCAGACGGTCATCGCAGCAGGCCGCGCCGCCGATAGACCACTGCCGCCTCCCGGACCAGCGCGGCACACGTGGGTGCGTCCTGCACGTCGAGTCGCTGCGCCAGTTCCTCCAGCTCGTCGAACGACGACCGATTGGGCCGCAACGCCTCATAGGCCGACAGCATGTCCTCCGCACTCAGAGCGGTCATTTCGGCCGCGCGGCGCAGGTTCATGGCCAACTGCGCCGACCCGGTGCGCTCGGCGTTGTCGGCCTGCTTCAGCAGGGTCTCCCGGCTGATGCGGATGTCGTCGAGGACGAGGTCCCCGTGGCAGGCAGCCTCGACCGTCACGTCGGCGACGGTGCGGCCGGAGTGTGAGTACGCGGTCATCGCCTGAACTCCATGTCCAGATGCTCACTGCGTGCGCATTCGGCACGCTCGACGGCGACCATCGACACAACCCGGGTGTGGTAGCGGGCCGTGATCGCCTCGTCGGTGTAGGCGTTGCGCATCGGAGCGGGCGTCGTTCCCTTGGCGTGCCGACCCGCGTTGATGCCGATGAGGCGGTACATCTCCGGAGTGATCAGGGGCGCCACGCTGAGTAGTTCCAGATTGGCCAGCGGCGGGAGGTCTCGGCGGTGAATGAGCGTGGTGCCCTTGGCTTGTAGGCCCACTCCGATCCCGGAACCGGACAGTCGCGCGGCCGACTTGCCGATCGAGCCGAGGTCGATGCTGTCGGCGATCCGGACGAGCCGAGGCACGCACTTCTCCTCCTCCAGACCCGCCAGGATCTGCTCGAGGGCGTCGTAGATGGTCATGCCCGACAGGGTGTGGAACAACTTGGTGCCGAACGCCGGCGAGAGACCGACGACGACTTCGCGCGGATCCTCACCGACGTGGGCGGGGCCGAGCGCGATCAGACGTTCGGGCTCGGCGAACGTCGCCTGTTCCTTCACCAGATCGGTGACCGAACGCGCCTGCCGCACGGTGTCGATCTGAGCCTGACGCTCCGGCGTCGGCCGATATCCCGTGCCGGGACCACGATAGTCGTTCGGATCCTCCAGCGCGGACAGCACGTTCATCTCCTCGTCGAAGATCGCTGCCGTCTGTAGGTAGTCGCCCGTCACCCGGGCCTTGGCCATTCCCAGCACCCGGTCGGCCAGATCGGGGAAACCGGTCTCGGCGAGCGCGGTCACGACATCGATCACCGTCAGCCCCGATTGGTCGATCATCCTGGCGGCACTCAGCACCTTGACCCCGTCAGTGGCCGGCAGGTCCTTCGAACCCTCGGCTCCAACAACGGCTTCCACGTGATCGTCGTCGAAGTCGGCCAGGCCGAGGTATTCGAACACCGCACGCGTGGCCTCGGCGGCCTGACGGCGCATGGCCTCCAGCGTGGTGGGATCCACGGATCGCAGTCCACCGTCGACCCCCCAGTCGCGCTGCATCACCAGATAGTCGTCGAGGTCGGCCGCGTTGAAGTTCGAGGGGCCGAACATGTTGTCGTAGGCGACGATCGAGCCGAATCCTGAGAAGATGAAGTCCGAGCCCGACAGCAGCACCGGCAGCGTCCGGCTGGTACGGCGCATGGTCGACTCGGAGACGAGAGTGTCGTTACCGCTGCAGGATTCGAGTCCGCGGAGCATGACCATGAGGTTCTCGGCGATCAGTTCCCGAACTCCGCCGGGCACCGAGGCCGTGATCGAGGCGCCGTCGATCCCGCCGTTCTGCACGCCCTGCGCACCAATGCCCTTGGCCAGCGCCACGCATCGGGCCTCGAGGTAGTTCATCGACTTGCGCTCCGCCTGGCCCATCAGGACCTCGGAACCCGCTCCGCTCGACAGCCGCATCTTGATCCCGCGCGAGGCGTAGGACGACGTCAGAAATGCCTTGGACCACGGGGTGTCGTCACCGTCGGTGAATACCTGCTCAGTGCCGTAGACGGACACCGTCTCGGCGTACGAGACCAAGCCGCGCACACCGAGTTCCAGTTCGCGGGCTTCCTCGACCGAGCACTGCGTCAACGCGCCGGGGGCAGGCACCTGCGAACCGATCAGCAGCGCCACGGCGACGGCAGAAGCGTCATCGAGCACGGGGACGGTCGCCTCGAGTTCCCGAAATCCGTACACCACCGCGGTTGCCGCGTCGGCCGCGATGAGCAACGGATCGTCGAGGCGATTGGTGACGTGGGCCTGGTTGGCGGGCGTGCGCCGCGCCCGCATCTTCATCATCGCCATCTGGATCTCGACGGGATGCAGCGACGCGACGACGCGGGCCATCTTCGCCGGGGTCAGTCCCGCACAGACTTTCAGGACCTGCTCTCGCGGCACGCTCGTGTCGACGATGAACCGAGCCAGCTCGACCTCACTCATGGCCATCGACGTCGGCGCCTCCGCGTGATCGACGGCGTACCGCACCACGAACTCGTCGATGGCGTCGAAGTCATCGGCCGCGGTCGAATCCATCTCCAGCACGGTGCCGTCGTCGGCGACGATCCAGGAAGGTTCCGGGTCGTGGGGGGACAGATGCGAGATCATCCCGAGTTCCGAGTCGGGCTCGGCGAACCCGTCAAGGTTGACGCGCTGCCGATCCAGCAGGCGAATGCGACCCAGCCGATTGTCGTGCTTAGGCGTGGGGCTGTCCAGGTGCATGGCACACAGCATCGACCCGAGCGCACTGGGGGACAACGGCAAACGCAGACCTTCCAACAATCTGTGTGACGGCGCCGGAGGGCACCGCGACGTCGTTTCAACAAGGTGTTGGAAAGTGCTGAAAGCCTGTGACACCAGGGTCACCCGTCTCGCACACTTGCCCCGAACTCGACAGAGGAGGTTCAGCCGTGTCCGAAGTTGTCAACGAAGACGACCGGTCCCGCAGCGCAACGCAGGAGGGCCGCCGAAGTCACCTGCGCGGAAACCTGGGCGTACCCGCCATCGTCCTGATGGTGGTGGCCGCGGCCGCGCCGCTGTCGACGATCGGCGGAAACGTGCCGATCGGCATCGCGCTCGGCGACAGCACGGGGATGCCCGTCGCGTTCATCGTCGCCGGCGTCATCTTCCTGCTGTTCGCCGCGAGCTTCGTCGCGATGTCGAAGTACGTCAGCGACACCGGCGCCTTCTACGCCTACGTCCAGAAGGGCCTCGGCAAAGCGGCAGGCACCGGCGCCGCGGTGCTCGCGCTCCCCGCGTACATGGCGACACTCCTGGCCGTGGCGGCATACGACGGTGTCATCTTGGCCAGCCTCGTCGAAACGTTCCACGGACCGTCGGTTCCGTGGTGGCTGCTGTCGGCACTGGTGCTGCTGATCATCGCGTTCCTCGGCTACCGGGACATCGACCTCAGCGCCAAGGTGCTGGGCGTCTTCCTGGTGTCCGAGGTCACCATCCTGGTCATCCTCGACTTCGTCATCGTGGTGCAGGGCGGCGACAAGGGCATCACCGGCGACTCCTTCACGCCGTCCGGTATCGCGGGTGCGTTCGGCATCGCGCTGCTCTACGCGCTGTGGGGTTTCGTCGGCGTCGAGGCGACGGCCGTCTTCCGCGACGAGGCCAGGAACCCGGACCGCACGGTGCCCCGCGCCACCTATTGGGCCGTCGGCATCGTGGCCAGCTTCTACGCCTTCTCGAGCTGGGCCCTGGTCGAGGGCAACGGCGGCCACGACGCCATCCAGATCGCCAAGGACGACCCCGACAACTTCATGGTGAACACCGCCGAGAAGTACCTCGGCATGCTCGGGAAGGATCTCACCACGCTGTTCTGGTTCGTCAGCGTGTTCGCCTGTGCCCTGGCCTTCCACAACATCTGCGCGCGGTACACGTTCGTGCTCGGACGCGACCACGTCCTCCCGAAGAAACTCGGCGACGTGCACCCACGCCTCGGCTCACCGGCGAATGCCTCGGTTTTGATCACGGTGTTGTCGCTCGTAATCATGGG
The DNA here is from genome assembly GCA_025963385.1 of Mycobacterium sp. GTDB lineage: Bacteria > Actinomycetota > Actinomycetes > Mycobacteriales > Mycobacteriaceae > Mycobacterium. The sequence continues at coordinate 18,668 of JAOPUT010000380.1, read as the reverse complement.
TGTGTTCGTGGCGCTGGGGCTCGACCCCGTGCTGCAGATCTTCGGCCCGCTCGGCGGGTTGGGCATCTGGGGGTTGTCGATCCTGTGGCTGCTGACGACGATCTCCGTCGTACTCTTCTTCAAGCGCCGCGGTGGCCCGACGAACATCATCGTGCTGGCCGCGGTGGCGACGCTGGCGCTGGCGGCGGCCGTGGTGCTGATCGTCGTGAACCTGACCGTGGTTGTCGGTGGTTCCACGACGCTGGCCTGGGTGTTCGGTGTGTCGCCGCTCGTGTTCCTGGCGATCGGCGCCGCACTGAGCGGACGGGCGCCCGACGACCTGTCGGTTCCCTCGTCGAGACCGTAACCCGATCGCGAGGAGCCCGCTCGGAACGCACGCGGGTCGCTGATACCGTCACAATCCGGCGGTCTCAGCGACCTGCCAGGTTCGATACGAGGAAACGGGGCGACATGTCTCATGGCTCGCCACTCACCGTGGCGAAGGCCTTGACGGTCCCGCCACTGGATCAAGGCTCGGTGCTTGCCGGACATCGCGGGCTCACGAGGGACGTGCTCTGGGTCGACATCACGCACGCGCCCGCCGAAGCGTTCGTGCGAGCCGGCGACCTCGTCCTCACGACCAGTGCCGATTCCCGTCAGCCGGGGGTGTCCGCCTTCCTCGCCTTCCTCGTCTCCTCGCCCGCGGCGGGCGTGGTGCTGTGTCCGCCGCCGGGCATCGACACCCGCGAACTTCTGGACGAACTGGTTCCGCTGGCCGACGAGCACGAGTTCCCGCTCGTGCTGCTGCCCTGGGAGGTCGCCTTCGCCGACGTCCAACGCAGCCTCCTGCCGCTGGTCTCCGCGACGGCGCCCGACACCGAGGTGCAGATGGCGATCGGTCGTCGCGAGGGCGGTGACGCCGGCTGGAGCGACTTGGCGCATGCCTTCACGGAGGCACTCCGGAAGCTGGCGCTCTCCGCGGGTGTCACGGTGAAGTCCTCCGTGACGGACGAGCTCGTGATGAGCCACTTCGCGTCGGCTCAATCCGCCTCCGCGGTATCGGATCTGGTCGATTCCGCCGAGAAGCTGAGCGGGATGCGGGAGGACTCCGTCACCTGGGTGCTGCTCCCGCCGGCGCGCAGCCATTCCGTGACCGTGCCGTCGACGGTGCCGGGAGCTACCGTCGGTCCGCAGCAGTTTGCCGAAGTGCTTCGGCATCATCCGCTCAGCATGGCCACCATCCTCGAAACCCTGCGCCCGCTCGTCGATTACGACAAGACGCGTCGCGGGCAACTCGTCCACACGTTGGAGATCCTGCTCGACGAGGCGACGAACACCAGCGCGGCCGCCAGGGCCCTGTTCCTGAATCGGCACTCGCTGCTGTACAGGATCAAGCTCATCGAGGAGCTCACGGGCATGTCACTGAAGAATCCCGCGGACCGGTTCCAGCTGGAGGTCAGCGTTCGCGTCCATCAGATCAACGAGAAGCGCGGCGAGCATCTGAGCCATCATCGGTGACGGCGACACATCCCTCGAGCGCCGAGCACCGCGCATACTGGCTACCGTGGACGACGACGAAGCCTCGACGGGCAGGCCCGATGGCGACCCCATGCTGGAGCGACTGGTCACGCAACTGTCGGCGCAGCACGAGACGGTCGAACTGATCGTCTTCACGGCCGCAGGCCGATTCACCGGTGTGGTGATGGACCGGCGCGACTTCAACCGCTATTGCACCGCCCGCCTCGGCGACGCCGGGGCCTCGGGCGTCGGGACCGTCTTCGACGAGGTGGACGCGACCGACGGTGACCATCTACACCTGCACGAGGCGAAGCTGTTCGTCCCGCCCGCCGCGCACGTCGACATCGGGGTGCTGCGAATTCGGCTGGCGGACATCATCGCCTGGACGGTGGCCTACTAGAGCCGCATCACCTCAGCTCCTGTCCGACCACCGGAACACCCGAAGACAGCAGACCAGTCCAAGAATGCTCCACGCGGCCAGGACGAGGAATGTCCGCCAGTGCTCCCAGCTGCCTGCCGGTTCGAAGACCACCATCTGCGGCGGCAGCAGTACCGATCGAAAGCCCTGCGCCATCCACTTGACCGGGAAGATCGAGCCGATGGTCAGCATCCACACCGGTAATGCCATCAGTGGCACGTAGGTGCCCGACACGAATTGCAGGCCGACCGCCGGGCCATTGGTCAGCACCGCGGCGGACACCGCGTTGCTGGCGAAGTTGCTGATGAAGATGCCCATCAACGAGCAGCTGACGATGCCGAGGACGAACACCCACGTCAGCGTGAACCAGCCGAAGGCGTCGGTGGGGAGTCGGAGTTGGAAGATCAGCACTCCCACCAGGAGAAGGATGACCGCCTCGGCCAGACTCGCGATGGCGACCAAGGCGATCTTTCCGACGAAGTACGACGTTGCGGTTGCCGGAGTTCCGCGAAGACGTCTCAGGGCGCCGGTCTCGCGGTCTGCGGCCACGCTGATGCCGAGGTTGATGAACGACGTCGAAAGTATCCCGTACGCAAGCATGCTCGCGGCGATGACGGCACCCGTGCTGGTGTCGCTGTTGGGCAGTTTCGCCGAGAAGATCGAACCGAGCAGCAGGCATATCACGGCAGGCATGGAGAACGTCAGGGCCAACTGTTCGGGTCGACGGTAGAACATCTTCACCTCGGGCAAGACCCGCGACAAGCCGATGCGCAGCGGAGAGGGAACCACCGACTGTGTGACGCCCTGCACGTGTTCGGTCGCCATCACGCCAGGCCGATCAACTGCAGATAGGCGTCCTCGAGCGTCGGCCTGGTGACCGTCAGCTCAACCATTTCGGCACCGCCGATGGAGCGCTGCCTGATGAACTCGGTCGGACGGTCGGTCTGGTGCACGTGGACCTCGTCACCCTCCACCCAGCGGACCGTCGCAGTCGAATTCGCCTGTGCGGTCAGTCTTTCCGGTGAGTCCACGGTCACCAACCTGCCGCCGGCGATGATCGCGACGCGATCCGCCAGCGCGGCGGCTTCATCCAGGTAGTGCGTGGTAAGCAGGATGGTCGTGCCGTCGCCCGCCAACAGCCTGATGAGGTCCCAGAACTGCCGTCGGGCCTCGGGGTCGAACCCCGTGGTCGGCTCGTCCAGGAAGAGCAACCTGGGTGCGGCGATGATGCCCAGCGCGACGTCGAGCCTGCGCCGCTGCCCACCCGACAGCGTCCTGACCCTCGAGCCTGAAGTCGATCCCAGCCCGACCAGTTCGAGTACCTCCCCGGGATCTCGCACCTTGCCGTAGCACTGGGCGAACATCCGCATCGTCTCGGACACCGTGAGCATTCCGAAGTCGCTTGCCTCCTGCAGCACGATCCCGATCTCGGCGCGCCATGTGCGACCGGCACTTTCGGGATCCTCGTCCAACACGCGCACATGGCCGGAGTCGCGTTTGCGATGGCCCTCAAGGATTTCGATCGTGGTCGACTTGCCTGCGCCATTGGGGCCGAGCAATGCGACCACCTCGCCGTACTCGACGTCGAGGTCCACCTCCTGGACCGCGTGCAACCGTCCGTAGGCCTTCGACAACCCACGGACGTGGACGGCGCTCGTCATTGCCGCTGCCTCACGGGGCGGCCGCCCCACCGGCCGGCCCCTCGAGTTCGGCGAGGAGCGCCCGCAGGTCTGCCTCGGATAGGTCTGCCATCAGCCGGTCGAGGTCGTCGCCCGTCGCGGAATCCTCCGCGCGCGGTTCGGTCAACGCGGCCGCATCGGCGCGGGTCGGTTCGACCTCGGCGAGGATTCGAGCGGCCAGCGAGTTGACGCTCACCCCTCGGAGTATCTCGAGCACCGGTAGATCGATGCCGAACATTGCGTTGATCCTGACGCGGAACTCCATTGCCATCAAGGAATCCATCCCGATGTCGTCCAGCGTGTCGTCGGGCTCGACGTCGGTGACGGCGCAATCGAATACGGTGGCGACCATGCGCTGAACGTGTTCGGCCACGACGCCGAGCCTGTCGGACTCCGCAGCACCCGCGAGAGCGTCGAGTACCGATGAGTCCGAATCGGTCGAGTTGGGCGACGTCTCGTCTGCTCCCAGATCGGCGAACATCGGCGGTAGTCGTCCGCCCATCCCGATCTGGCGCGCCCTGCCCCAGTCGGCGCTGATCGCAACGACGGCCGGGGTCTTCTGATTGATGAGCCGATCGAGGATGCGGGCTCCGGCCGTTGGCGTGATCAACTCGATGCCCCGATGGGCGTAGATCTTCTCCAGCTTGAGTTCTTCGACCATTCCCACCGACCACGGTCCCCACCCGATGGTGAGAGCAGGCAACCCCCGTGCGCGACGACGATGGGCGAACGCATCGAGGAATGCGTTGGCCGCGGCATAGTTGCCCTGGCCGGGGGAGGCGATGACCGACCCAGCGGACCCGAACATGACGAAGAATTCCAGGTCGTGGCCGTCCAGGGCATCGTGCAGCACACGGGTGCCGGTGACCTTTGGCGCCATCACGCTGGTGAACTGCGCCTCGGTCATGTTCACCAGAAGTCGGTCGTCGACCGATCCTGCGGTGTGCACGATTCCACGGATCGGTCGGCCACCGGCCCGACCGTGCTGGCTCAGCCAGTCCCGTACCTGGTCGGCGTCGGTGACATCGACACTGGCGCAGACGACTTCGGCACCGAGGCGCTCGACCCTGCGAATGGTCTCGATGGCCGCGAAGTGCGGGTGGTCGGCGCCGAGTTGGGACCATCGGCTACGGGGCGGAAGCTCGCGTCGGCTCAGAAGGGCAATGTGTCGCGCCCCGTGTTCGGCCAGATAGGTCGCCACGCTGCGGCCGAGGGCTCCGGTTCCGCCGGTGACGACGTAGGTCGCGTTGACCGTGAGCTTGATGGGGAAGGCCTTCGTCAGACCCGTGCACGGGCGCAGGCGTGGGACGTACGTCTCCGCACCGCGGATCGCCACCTGGTCCTCGGCGTCGTCGTCGAGGAGGTGGTGGCAGATCCGCGCGGCAGTCGCATCGCGCTCATCGGTGTCCTCGATGTCGACCAGGCTGCCCCAGTACTCCGGGAACTCCTGGTGACCGAGCACGCGTCCGAGCCCCCAGATGGCGGATTGGTCGACGGCGAGCAGTTCGGTTCCGAGCACCGGCTGTGCGTTTGCGGTGACCACGTGCAGGTGCGGCGTGACGGTGTCGAGCTCCGAGAGCGCGTTGACGAGGTTCAGGATGGCGAAAACACCTAGCCCATAGGGTGATTCGGTGCCCTGGGAGATGTCGAGCGGCCAGCAGTTGACGATTCCGGCGAGGTCCCCGTCGCGATCGAGGTGGACCTTGAGCAACTCTCTCATCTGGTCCTGTCGACCCGGGTCCAGGGCATACCCCTCACCGGTCTCGGTGAGCGCGCCGACGGGTTGGTGGGCGACCGTCTGTACACGGTGGCCTAGGTCGCGAAGATGTCCCGCGACGGTCCCGCCCACCCCCACGGCGTCGACGAAGACGAGCCAGGATCGCTCGTCGGTGGAGCTCTCAGGCGCAGTTTCGGGTGGCGCCACAACGGGGTTCGTCACCCACTGAACCTCGTAGAGTCCCTTGTCGATGCGATCGGTCGACATGGCCGACGAGGCGCGCAGTGATTGCACCGTGAACCCCTCGAAGACCGCGAGCGCGTGCCCGGCGCGATCGGCGATCGTGATGTCGCTCTCGATCTGCTCGATCCCGGCCGATACGACGCGCACGTGGGCGGTCATCTTCTCCTCGGGCGGACCATAGATGGCGCTGTGCCGAATGTGCTTGGGCAGATACGTGTCGGCGTTGCCGTCGCCGAGCGTCGTGCCGAACAGTGTCTGAAAGGCGCCGTCTATGAGTGCCGGATGGAATTTGAACGCGTCGAGTCCGTCGGCGATCTGAGGAGGGATGCTCAGCTCGGCCGTCGCCCAACCATCACCGGCGGTGATGCGTTCGACGGGTTGAAAGGCGTTCCCGTACTCGAATCCGAGCGCCTGGGTGCGCGCGTAGAAGTCGTCTCGATACATCGAGGTGACGGCCTCGAGTGCCCTCGGGGCGTCGGCACGCCCGGGCCGCGGGGGGAGCGTGTTCAGTTCGGCCGTCGCCGTCACCGTCCACTTGAAGTCCCCGTCGGCCGTCGGCGTGAACGCGGCGAATTCTATCGTGCCCCTGTCCTGGTTGAGGGTGGTCCTGACGATGGGGTCGCAGGCCTCGTCGACAATCAACGCGCGGTGAAGCACCAAATCGTCGACGCTGTAATCCGATTCGTAGAACTCCGTTGCGGCGGCCATGGCCATCTCGACGAACACTGCCCCTGGCACGACGACGGTGCCCTGCACCCGGTGGTCGGCAAGGAAGGGCGTGGTGGCCGAGCTGAGTTCGACCTCCCAGGTCGGGTGCGCGCCGCTCACCGGTTGCCCCAGCAGCGGATGCACCGGACGGTAGTGCAGGTCCTCCGCCGCCTCGGGATTCTCGTTCCAGAAGCTCTTGTTCTGCCACGGGTACGTGGGGAGTTTCAGCGTCCTGGCCCCACGCCTGGGATGCAACGCGTCCCACGCGAGGTCGTGACCGTGACTGTGCAGTGTGCCAACGCAATTCATGAGCGTTCGGCCGTCGTCGTCATCGCGCCGCTGAGCTGCCGCGAGCAGGATCCGTTGCGTGCCGGCGATTTCGAGGATCGACGAAGCCAGTACGGGGTGCGGGCCCAGCTCCACGAAGTGGGTGTACCCGTCGTCGAGCATTCGACGGACCGCGGGTTCGAAGAGCACCGTGGCGCGGGTGTTCTGCCACCAGTACGCAGCGCCCGCAGCGTATTCGCTCAACCGTTCACCGGTGACCGTGGAGTACAACGGGATCGCCGCCGCAGCCGACGACAGCCCGTCGAACGCACGGTACAGGTCGCCCTTCACGGCATCCATGAAATGCGTGTGGTAGGGCACCTTTCCGGACAGGTATCGGTAGAAGACGTCTGCCTCGTCCAGCTGGCGGACGATGCCGTCGAGGACCTCGACGTCGCCGGCGATCGTCACCGAGGACGGGCTGTTGATCGCGGCGACGGAGACCCGCCGGCCGAATTCGTCGAGTGCCTCGGTGTCGAGCGTCTGCATCAGCGATTCTGCGCCAAGGCCGACCGCGAGCATGCGCCCCATCCCGCTGGTGCGTTGCTGCAACCTGCTGCGGTGGTGGATGACGTGGATCGCCTGTTCGAAGGTGAGCAGACCGGCGAGGTGATGGGCCGCCACCTCACCCGCGCTGTGTCCGATCACCGCATCGGGCGAGATGCCGAACCGAGCGAGTTGCTCGGCAAGCGCCACCTGGACGGCGAAGTTGGCGGGTTGCGCGACCTCGGTCTCGTCCATGCGTGAGGTGGTTTCGTCGCGGCTGAGTTCGTCGATCAACGACCAGTCCGCGTACCGGGACAACTCGCGATCACTGCGCAGGATGCTCTCGGTGAACGCGGGATACACGTCGAGCAGGCCGCGGCACATCTTCCACCACTGAGGTCCCATGCCGGTACAGACGAACGCCAGCTTGGGCGGGGTCGGGGACGTGCGGCCCGCCGAGATCTGCCCACCGCCGGCGCCGAGGGCGTCGAGCTGGTCCAGGGCATCGTCCAGGCCGTCCGCGACGAGGGTGCGGCGATGATTGAGGTGGGAGCGGCGACGGCTGAGGTTGTATCCGAGGTCGGGCAGCGTGAGATCGGCGTGGGTGCGTACGTATTCGGCCAATCGGTGTGCCGTCGCCGCCAAAGCCTCCTCGGAACGCGCCGAGATCGGCAACACGGCCAGCGGCGACTGCAAAGAGGCATCGGGGGTGACGGCATGGCCCTCGGCGGGGGGCTCGGCGAGGACGACGTGGGCGTTGGTGCCGCCGAAGCCGAAGGAGTTGACTCCCGCTATCCGTCGCTCGACGCCGGGGAAGTGGCGGCCCGTCGTCGGTACGTCGATGTTCAACTGCGCGAAGGGGATCCGGCTGCTGGGGTTCTGGAAATGCAGGTTGGCGGGAATGTAGCCGTGCTTGAGCACCAATGCCGTCTTGATCAATCCGGCCACCCCTGCACCTGCCTCGAGGTGGCCGATGTTGGTCTTGACCGATCCGATGAGCAAGGGTTGCGTGGCGGGACGCTCGGACGCCAGCGCACTGGCGAGCGCCCGAATCTCGACCGGGTCACCGACGGGTGTCCCGGTGCCATGAGCCTCCACGTAACCGACGTCGTTCGGGTGAATGCCGGCCCGCCGCAGAGCCGTCGCGATCGCGGACCTCTGCGCGTCCTCACTGGGCACGGTGATGCCGTCGGTGTGCCCGTCCTGCGACACCGCCGTGCCCAGAATCTGCGCGTAGACGTCGTCACCGTCGAGCAGCGCCTGCGCCAGTGGCTTGATGACGACGACGGCACCACCCTCTCCGCGGGCGTACCCGTCGGCGGATTCGTCGAAGGCCTTGCAGCGTCCGTCGGGGCTGAGGAACCCGCTCTTCGATTCCGCGATGGCTGTGTTGGGCCCGATGATCACGTTGACGCCGCCTGCCAGTGCGAGATCGCATTCGCCGTTCCAGATGCTGTACGCCGCTTGATGTACCGCGACGAGCGAACTCGAGCAGGCGGTGTCGATCGTCATGCTCGGTCCTCGGAAGTCGAACGCGTACGATATCCGGTTCGCCAGCATCGTCATCATCATTCCGGTGGACGAGTGAGTCTTGAAACGGAAACGACTGGTGCGGCCCTGATTCTGGAGGAGCTGGTAATCCAGCGTGAAGCCGCCGATGAACACGCCGACCGCGGTACCGGCGAGCCCGTCGGCGGGAATTCCACCGTCTTCCAGCGCCTCCCACGTGGTCTGCAGCAGGAGACGTTGCTGTGGATCCAGCAGGTTCGCCTCGCGCGGCGAGACGCCGAAGAACTGAGCGTCGAATTGATCGATGCTGTCGAGGAATCCGCCTCGGCGGGTGACCATCTTCCCTGCCTTGGCGGGGTTCGGGTCGTGGTATTTGGCGGCGTTCCAGCGGGTTTCGGGAACGTCCCTGGTAGCATCGGTCTTGCTGCACAGCAGGTTCCAGTAGCCCTCCGGTGAGGTGACGTCACCTGGAAGGCGGCATCCGATCCCGACGATCGCCAACGGATCGCGACCGAGCTCAATGGGCAAGGTTCCCCTCCTTCTCACTGTCGAAGCTTGCGAACCGGGAGGCCGGGTTGGTGAAGGATCGCGCACTGCTTGGCGACTGCCTTCGCCGGAACCGGAAGATCAATGCGCGGCTGCGGTACGGACGATCCAATCCCTGCTGAGCGGGTTGGAGGGTTGCTCGTGACGGTAGATGGACCGGAGTTCGCGAAGCAGTGAGTCTCGTTGCCAGGCCTGCACCTGTCTCATGACGGCGTCGTCTGAAAAGCAGAAGGCCTTGTCTTCGAGCACGGTGTCGGCGAGCTGGCCCGCCAGCTGGCGGAGCAGTCGGGCGTTCGCGTCGAACTGGTTGGTGAACGCGGCTGCCCGCCCCATCATGGCGGTGTGAAGCGTCGCCATGAAGTTCAGGGGCGCGTACAGGTCCACGAAATCCGCGGGGCAGTCGACGCTTTCCACGGCGGCCCACTCGCGGAAGAACCTTTGCATGCGATTGCTCAGGTCGATGAGCCCCTGCAGGTACGGCACCACCGCTTGGTCGTCGGCGACACTGACGAACCGATCGTTGCTGTAGAGGAATCCAACGAATCCCCAGTAGAAGGCCACGTCCCAAATGATCTTGGCCGACATGACGGTCGGCGAACCCATCAACGCGTACTGATCCCGGTAGATCGCCAGCCACATGTCGGTCAGGGATCGAAAGAGGGAATCGCTGATCGCCGATCGCGCGACGACGTCCTCGCCGTCGAGGTCGCGGGCGATGAGATCGGTGATGAGGCCATTGCCGATCGCGACGAGGTCCAGGCCCGATGAGTACAGCGGATCCAGGAAGATGCCGGCGTCGCCCGTGAGGCACCAACGGTCGTGGCCGTCGAAGACCTTCGTCGCGCTGTGGCTGTAGTGCTTCATCACCCTGAAGTCCATGATCAGGTGGTCGAGCTTCGCCAACTCGGCAGCGCACTGGGGCTCGTGCTCGCGCAACCACACCCTGGCCTTGGCCAGGGTGTTGAAACCGTCGAACGCGTGGAACGCGGGGTCGGCGACGATGCCGACACTGGTTGCTCCCGATGCGAGTCGGATGAGCCACACCCAATAGCCCTCGCCCATCAGGTGATTCGTGGAGAACGCCCGATCGCCTTCGACGAGGCGTGACTGCCAGTCGACGTCGTCGCTCCAGTCGCCGACGTCGATTTCGGCGGCGACACGGAACCAGACGGCATTGCAGTCGTGTCCGTTGGCTCGCTTGAGCTTCAGTTCCCTGGGCAACGTGCGGTTGCGGCCCGACGCGTCGACGATCCAGCGTGCCGTCGTGTGAGTGACCGTGTCATGGCTTTGGATGCACAGGGAGTGCGGACCGTCGCCGGCACCGAAATCGATCGATCGGACGCGGCCGGAGACGATGTCGACGCCGGCGGCTCGGCAGCGCTCGTAGAGTTCGTTCTCCAACCTGCCGCGGTCGATCTGGTAGGTCGCCTGCGGCGTGAACGTGGAGCTGCCGAGTTCGACCCGCCGGGCGATGTCGGCGTTTCCGGCACGGGAGAAGAACATTCGCAGTCCCATCTTGCGGAGCTGAGAACTTTGCAAGTGGTCGGCCAGGCCGAGTCGATCCCTGAGGTAGTGCGCAGACACCTCGACCGTCGACTCGCCGACGGTGTGGGTGATCTCGGGCGCGGGGTGGGAGTTGGGCTCGATGATCTGAACTCGAGCGTTCGGACGCGCTTGACTGACCTCCAGTGCCAGGGTGAGGGCCGCCACGCCGCCCCCGATGATGGCGACGTCGTGCTGGGTTGTGGCGGCGTCGGTGTCGGTTTTCGACAGGCGAGTCTTGATTCGCTGAGCGAGCGCTTCCCGGGCTTCTGGACTCAGGTGCGCAAACTGCGCTGGCACGTCCACGCGTTACCTTCCCTCGGACCCTCGGGTTTCCACGGAGTCACTCACCGGCCAACGTCACCTGGATCGTAAGCATGGAGAAGCGCCAAAGTTGTTACGAATCCCTTACGCCTCCTCGGCGTCGACCTCGGATCGCCTTGTCGCGCTCGGTAACTGGGTCGCTTCCCGAGGCGCGTCGGGTTTTGCCAGCGGCGTCGTCTGGCGGTGTCTGCCGTAGACGAAGTCGAAGATGGGCGTTGCCATGAGAGTGGTGACGATGGCGACGATGACGAGAATGGTGAAGAGCGTGGGAGTGATGATCCCGGCCTGAAGGCCGATGTTCAGCAGGATGAGCTCGATCAGGCCGCGGGCGTTCATCAATGCTCCCAGCGCAACCGATTCGCGAAGGGGCACCCTTCTCAGACGGGCGGCCACCGTGCACGCCAATCCCTTCCCGGCGATCGACACGACGAGCAGCCCGATCGTCACCGCCCACAGCGCCGGGCTGTCGAGTAGGCCGATCTGGGTGTTGAGGCCCGAATAGACGAAGAAGAGTGGCAGCAGGAACGTGGTCACCAGCGGCTCGACGGTGTCGGTCAAGCGGTGCGCGAAGAAGCCCGACGGCATGGCGACGCCGAGGATGAAGGCTCCGAATATGGCGTAGATCCCGATGACGTCGGTGAACCAGGCGCAGAGCATGAGCAGGCCCAGCACCGTGCTGAGCGTCGTTGCGCTGATGCCCTGTCGACGCTCGGAGATCGGACCGAGGGGTTGCAGTGTCCTGCGGCCGACCGTCAACACGACCAACGTGTAGAGGAGCCCACCGCCGATGGCGAGGACTGCCGTCGAGGGGCTGCCTCGATGCATGGCGAGAACGATCGCGAGGATGCACCACGACAGCGCGTCGTCGCTCGCGCCACACGCCAACGCAAGGGTGCCCAAAGGCGTGCCGGAAAGTCGCTTCTCGAAGATGATCCTGGCGAGCATGGGGAATGCGGTGGTCGCGATCGATGCACCGAGGAACATCATCGCCATGACCAGGGTGACGTTCTCTCCGAAGAAGCTTCCGCTGGCGAGGAGTGGCCCGGCGATGAGCGCTCCCAGCGCGAGCGGTGTGAGGATTCCTGCCGCCGAGACGGCCGCCGCCGTCCCCGCGCGGTCCTTGATGAGGTCGACGTCGAAGTTGAGGCCGATCAAGAACATGTAGAGCACCAGGCCGATCTGCGCCATGGTGTAGAGCACCGTGTTCGCCTGACCAGGGGGGAACAGATATTGCTGGACACCGGGCGCCAGCAGACCGAGGAGCGATGGGCCGAGGATCACTCCGGCAATCATCTCGCCGACGACCTGTGGTTGACCGAAGCGCCGCGCCACCAGTCCCACCACACGGCAGGCCACCAGGATCACGGCCAGTTCGAGGAAGAACCGGATGGCAATCGATGCGGGCACGGGTTCGGACCCCTCGGTCGACGGTGCGAACGTTGCGAGAAGGGTAAGGCGTTGTCCGAGACGGGAGACCACCCAAGGCGCTGCCGTCACGATGACGACACATCTTATGGCTGGCGGTCGAAACATCCAGTCATGCTGGACATGCCGAGGCGGTCCCTGAGGCGGGTCAGTCCAGGCGTGGCGCCGGGCAGCGGTCGAAGCGCAGACACACCGTGGTACCGCGGGCGCTGCCCTCGATCGAGCAGTGATCGGCCAGCGCCCGCATCAGATCCATTCCGCGCCCGCGCCTGCCCGCCTGCGCAGGTGTGGAGTCGACCCAGGCCCCACGATCGGTGACGCAGACGCTGACCGTCGCCTCTCGTACGTCGTGACCGACGCGCAGCGTCATCACTCCCGGCGCCGTGCCGCGATAGGCGTGCTCGGCACAGTTGGCGAGTGCCTCGTCGACGGCGAGCACGATGTCGGCATGCCGCTGGGGATCGATGGCGACCGCGTCGTCCAGCCAGAGGCCCAGCAGTTCCCGGAAATAGCTGACGGTGTGCGGGTCGGCCCGACCGGTCTTGGTCCAGTCAACGGTGTCGGTGAATGCGGTCATGGGCATGATGGGCGTCGGTTACCCACGGCGACGGTCGACTAGTCCTGCGACACGGTGCTCGACGCCTCGCCAGCCGCCCCGGTTCCCCCTAGACAGGCTTGGACTCGATGTCGTACTCGACGTTCCTGCCGTCCACCTTCGTGATCTTCAGGTGCGCCACGTAGTCGCCGTCCGGCGCGGTGAACGTGCAGTCGAACTCCGCACCAACCTTCGCCTCGGTGTTGTCTGGGCACTTCACGTTGGTGGCGGTGACCTCTGTGTTCTGGGCGACGAAGTCGGCCACCGACTTCTGGGCGCTGTCGGCGCTGATCGTCTTGTTGCAGCCGGACGAACCCAGCACGGCGACACCGATGGCCAGCGATGCACCCACTCGGGTGCGCCAGGTTGTAGCCATGCCCGTGATCCTGCACCGATGGTTTGCGGGAGGTCAAGACTCAAGTGGCCGTCAGCCAAGCCAGGGTTCGCGCCAGCTGGGGTGTCTCGCCAACAGTTTCTCGGCGCCGGGCGGGCCCCACGTGCCGGGCTGGTAGGACTCGACCGGCGGTGGGTCGTCCAGCAGGGGCTGGACGATGCGCCAGGTCTCGGCCACCGTGTCCTGTCTGGTGAACTGGCTAGAGTCGCCCTTCATCGCATCGGAGAGGAGCCGCTCGTAGGGCTCCGGTGCCTCACCGAGTTCGTCGCCGAAGATCAGCGAGAGGTCGACGGCCCGGGTGCGGTTCGCGCCTGGCGCCTTGGCCTGGATCAGCAGGTCGGTTCCTGGATTGGGATCGATGCGCAGGATCAGCTCGTCGGCGTCGGGCGCGTGCGTGGAGATGGGCAGTCGCGGTGGGCGCTTGAAGATGATCCGGATCTCGGTGGCGCGCACCGGCAGGGATTTGCCTGCCCGGATGAAGAACGGCACGCCCGCCCAGCGCCAGTTGTCGATCTCCAGCCGCAACGCCGCGAACGTCTCGGTCTGCGAATGGGGTGCGACGCCTTCGATCGACAGGTAACCGTGGTACTGGCCGCGGACGTACTGCGCAGGCTGGATCGAGGGGATCGCCCGGAACACCTCGACACGCTTGTCACGTAGCCCGTCGGCGTCGGCAGTACTGGGTGGTTCGGCGGCGAGGAGTCCGACGAGCTGCAGCAGGTGGTTCTGCACGACGTCGCGCAGCGCCCCGACTTCGTCGTAGAAGCTGCCTCGGTTCTCGACTCCGAAGTTCTCGGCCATCGTGATCTGGACGCTGCGGATCCGGTCGCGGTTCCACAGCGGCTCGAAGATGGAGTTGGCGAACCGCAGGAACATGATGTCCATTGCGGGTTCCTTGCCGAGGAAGTGGTCGATGCGGAAGATCTGCCATTCCTCCAGATGCCGTCGCAGCTCGTCGTTGAGCGCTTCGGCCGAGGCGAGGTCGTGCCCGAAGGGCTTCTCGATCACGACCCGGGCGCCGCTGGTCAGGTTGGCGTCGGCCAGCCGGTCGACGACCTGTCCGAACAGCGACGGCGGGATCTCCAGGTAGAACACGGGGGTGTGCTTCCCTTCGATCGCCTTGCCAAGGCGCTCATAGGTTTCCGCGTCGTCGTAGTTCCCCGACACCATCGACAGTCGTTTGGCGAAGCGATCGAAGACCGCATCGTCGATGGCCTCGCCGCTGTCGGTGACGGCCGTGCGCGCGTGGGCGCGCAGCTCCTCGTCCGACCAGTTTCGGCGGGCAACGCCGATGATCGGGCAATCCAGCAGCCCGCGACGTTCCAGCCGGTACAGGGACCGGAACGTCATCTTCCTGGCCAGATCTCCGGTGATGCCGAAGATCACCAACACATCGGCAGGCACGGTCGCTGACGAATCCTGAGTCACCGAAAAGAGTGTCGTCGTCGGCGGACCCGCCGTCAACGCACTACGTCCGGTAGTTGCGGACCGCATCGTGACCATGCCTCGATGTCAGTGGGTTTCGACGGGGAGCAGACGTGTCGTCCGGTCGCCGCAGGCGAGGTGTTCCCTCGACGCGCGGAGGGTTTCCACCCGCGACCACGCCTCGGCCAGTCCGGCCACCCAGTTCGCCACCGCGACCAGCTCGGAAACGAACGGGTCGGGATTGACTCCGCGCGGCGCCATCGGCAATGCCTGCCAGTCCAGGGGTGCGGGAAGGTCCGGCCACTTGATCGGCGCGCGGGCATTGCCTGCGGCGGTCTTGGCCGCGTGATGCTTCTCGTCGAGTTCCGCGATGACCTCGCCGATGAGGGCCAACGTCATATCGAGGTCAACCACGCCGGCTGCGGTGCTTGCGAATTCGGCTGCCTCAGCGTCGAGTCGCCCGCCGAAGGGAACCACGACACGAGCGGTTACGACGTTGCGTAGCACGCCGAGATCGTCGGTGACCCAGGCGCCGCACAACCGCATCAGCGGGGTCGACGGGGCGACGTCCACGTGCCAGACCGCCGACTGCTTCCGGCCAGAGCGAACGATGGCGAGCAGATCTGCGGTATCAGGCACTGGCCCCTCCTCGGCGTTCGTTGCAGATCATACGGCGCACGCATCGGGACGGGTGACCGCATCGGAACGGTTGTCGGACAGAGAAGTTCGGGCCTCCGCGAGTCAGTAGTCCCACGTCGCCGGTACACACCGAAAGGCGTTGCCTGCGGGCGCTACCCGGCACACGGACGGGAACGGAAGGTGAGTGGCCACCAGCGACTCTCCGGTGACGGCAAGCTCCCGTAGGAGACCCAGCCGGTAGCGCGCCGCCTCCTCGGGGTCGTGTTCGAAGCCGTTGTGCCAGTCGGGGTGGGCGAACCCCGGCGCGAACACGGCGTCGCCCGCGAACGTCAGCCGCTCGCCACCGGAGGACAGCCGGACCACGCTGTGACCTGGCGTGTGACCGCCCGTGCGGCAGACCAGGACGCCCGGCGCCACTTCGTATTCCGTTTCGAACGGCCGCAGCTGGGTCCGGTACTCGTCGAGGAACCGCGTCGCGGTCGACCGCAGCACGCCGGGTACCGGCGCGGGCATGTCGGTGTGGGAGAAGTCGGGCGCCCCCCAAAACTCGGCCTCGGCGGCCGCCAGGTGGATCTTCAGGTCCGGCCGCAACCGAGCCTTGAACCCTTCGGTGAGCAGCCCGCCGATGTGGTCCATGTGCAGGTGGGTGAGCACCACGTCGGTCACGGAGCCGGGATCGATACCCGCAGCCTCCAGACGGAAGGCCACGTGTCCTGCGCGAGGGAAGTCCGGGAACTCCACTCCGAGTCCGGCGTCGACGAGGATGGTCCGACCGCCACTGCGCACCACGACCACGTTCAAGGGCCAGTCGACGACGTCCGACGGAAGGAACATCTCGTCCAGCCAGCCCGTCAGGTCGGCCGTTTCGACGTTGGTGGCCAACGTCGATGCCGTGATGGGCAGTACCCCGTCACTGATGACCAGCACGTCGATGTTGCCGACCTGCAGTGCGTAGCGCGATGGCACCAACTCGTCGGCCTCAGCCGTACCGAGGCGTGAAATGTCGTCCAAGCTCATGGTGTTTCTCCTCCTGGGCGCCGCAGCCGGCGCCGATGTGGAACTGATCCTTCCTCCCGCTGGAACGCGGGCCGTTCCGCGAATTCATCCGGGGTTCGGGTCACCCGCAGAACAGTTAGTTGAGGTAACGTTTTAGGGGCGGTCGGGTAGCCGACGGTTCTTTGGCTAGCAAAGGAGAGGCAGGATGGATCTCGGTCCATGGGGGTATCTCACGATACTTGCTGCAGTGATGGAAATCTTCTTCGCCACATGCGTTTTCAGGTACATCAGACGGCTGGAGACTCGCACACCCGCACTTCTGGGCGAGAAGGTCGGCGCACACAAGGCGGTGTTGGCCAAGTCGCGCAAAGGCGAACCGCTGTCGCAGGACGAGCGGGTCTACGCCGCTGAGTTGATCTCCGACGCCCGGTCACCGCTGGCGTACGCGATCCCCGCCGCCCTGTTCACCATGGGCTTCTTCTACGTGGTCGGCTGTCTCTACATGTTGCACCGAGACGGCGGCAACCCGTCGTTCCGGACGTTCATCGGGGGGATCCCGATGTTCACGTCGATGAACATCGCTGCTCAGCTGCGCAGGGTCGCCGGGCTGAAGAAGCGCCTGCAGCAAGCACCTTCCGCGGAGCCCGAGTCCTCTGAGGAACTCGCCAACGCCTAGTCGCGTCGTGGTCGGTAGGGCTGACGCAACTGGCGGACGGCCCGGGTGTGCACCCTTCGCGGCCACCAGAACCAGCGCCCGAGCAGTGCCGCGACGGACGGGGTCATGAACGACCGCACGATCAGCGTGTCGAACAGCAGGCCCAGCGCGATGGTGGTGCCGATCTGACCGAGGATGGTCAGGTCGGCGAAGACGAAGGAAGCCATGGTGGCCGCGAACACCAGACCCGCGGCGGTCACCACCGAGCCGGAACCGGCCATCGCACGGATGATCCCCGTCTTCAAGCCGGCATGGATCTCCTCCTGGAACCGCGAGATCAACAGCAGGTTGTAGTCCGAACCGACGGCCAACAGCAGAATCACCGCCAGCGCCAACACGATCCAGTACAGATCGATGCCGAAGATGTCCTGCCAGATGAGCACCGACAGCCCGAACGACGCGCCCAGCGACAGCGCGACCGTGCCCACGATGACCAATGCCGCCACCAGGCTTCGGGTGATGAACATCATGATGAGCAGGATCAGGCTCAGCGCGGCGATCCCCGCGATCAAGAGGTCGTACTTGGCGCCGTCCTGGATGTCCTTGTACGTGGCTGCCGTGCCAGCGAGATAGATCTTGGAGCCCGCCAGGGGTGTGCCCTTGACGGCTTCCTGGGCGGCGTGCCGGATCGCGTCGATGTGCGAAATGCCTTGAGGGGTGGCGGGATCGACGTCGTGGGTGATGATCATGCGGGCGGCCTTGCCGTCCGGGGAGAGGAACAGCTTGAGCCCGCGGGCGAATTCGGGGTTGGTGAAGGCCTCTGGCGGTAGGTAGAAGGAGTCGTCGGTCTTCGATGCGTCATAGGCCTGGCCCAGCGCGGTGGAGTTCTGCAGCGCCGCCTCTGACTGATCGTAGAGACCCGACGTGGTGGCGTAGTTCGTCATCGTGAGATCGCTGTTGGTCTGCTGGTTCGCGATCTGCGGAGGGATCAGTGCCAGCAGTTCAGGCTGCAGTGCGTCCAGCTTCGCGATGCTGCCCGCGACGTCGGCGAGCTGGTCGGTCAGTGCGTCGATGCCGTCGAGCGTGTCGAAGACCGAACGAATCGCGTGGCAGGCTGGGATGTCGAAACAGTGTGGCTCCCAATAGAAGTAGTTGCGCAGGGGGCGGAAGGTGTCGTCGAAGTTGGCGATCTTGTCGCGTAGGTCCTGAGCCGTGGCGACCGTTCCCTGGAATGCCTTGGTCTGCTCGTCGGTGATGGCGCCGGACTGCTGTTGCAGTCCGTACTGCTGGCGAAGGATGTCGATGGAGTCGTCGATCACCTTGACCTGCTTCACCAGATCGGCGGCGCGAGCCTCCTGGAAGGGCAGGTTGTTGATTTGCGAGGAATTGCCCGCGCTGATCTGGAAGGGGATCGACGTGTGGTCGAGGGGTGTGCCCAAAGGGCGCGTGATCGACTGCACCTGGGCGATGCCGTCGGTGTGGAACACGGCCTTGGCGACCCGCTCGAGCAGGATCATGTCGGTGGGATTGCGAAGGTCGTGGT
>JAOPUT010000137.1 GCA_025963385.1 Mycobacterium sp. | reverse complement strand
CAGTCCCGCCCCGGGTCGTCGGCCTCGTCGCTGCTGGGCAGATGCACAGCATTCCGGGGACGTAGCCGCCAACCTCCGGTAGCTTGCGCTGCATGCCCTTGGAGCTGGCCTCGTTCTTTCGGACGACTCTGCCGCTCGACCTCAGCGGCCTCGACGCCCTCGATGACGGCCGTTATCACTCCCTGTGGATGCCCGATCACCTCGTGAGCTTCTGGCCAGACTCGATCTGGACGCCCGAGTTCACCGACCTCGCGGAGGTGTCGCCGTCGCCGCACCGGTACCTGGACGCCCTCACCCTCGCGGGTGCCGTCGCTGCGCGCACGACCCGCACTCGGCTCGCCACCAGCATTCTCGACACCGTCCGTCGCCACCCGGTGATGCTGGCCCAGTCGGCGCTGACCCTGAGCCATCTCTCGGAGGGCCGGTTCATCCTGGGACTCGGTGCCGGCGAGCGCGAGAACCTGGCGCCCTACGGCTTCGACCACCGGGGCACCGTGAGCAGATTCGCCGAGGCGCTCCGGCTGATTCGGCTCCTCTGGAGCACCGACGGACCGATCGACTTCGCAGGAGAGTACTTCACGCTGGAGCACGCTCGGCTGGACGCCGAGCTGCACCCCACGGGCCCGCCACCGATCTGGATCGGGGCCAACGGCCCCCGCATGCTGCGACTGGTCGGCGAGTTCGGTGACGGTTGGTGGCCGACGGGCAGCGCCGGGCCGGAGACGTACCGCGGCCAGCTCGCGCGCATCCGGGAGGCGGCCGAACAGGCAGGTCGCGACCCGGAGGCGATCACGGCGGCGAAGATGGTGGTCTGCCTCATCGGCGAGCCCGACGAACTGACCGCGATCGTGCAACGTCCACTGGTGAAGTCGCTGGTGCTGCAACTGACGGCCGACGCACTGGCAACCACCGGCCACCGCCATCCGATGGGGGAGCACTGGCGCGGCATCCAGGACATCGACCCACGCGTGCTGACCCGCGACAGACTGCTCCGGCTCTTCGAGCAGGTCGACCCGGCCGCAATCCTGTCTGTCGTTCCCCATGGCACGCCGAGGCAGGTCGCCGAGCAGATCGCCGAGTTCGGCGAGGCGGGTGCCCGGGTCGTGTCGGTGCTCGACTACAGCGGAATGGCCGGGCAGGTCTACGCCGCCGAGTCGGCACGCAAAGTTCGCGAGGTCGAGGACGCACTCCTACACCTCACAGGAAGCACGCCATGACGATCTTGGACGCGGACGTCCTCATTGCCGACGCACAGGAATCGACGGGGTTCACCGACTTCGGTGACGACACCCTGCCCGCACGCGTGGCCCTGGTCGTCGACAGGCTGAACAGCGCCGAACTCGACGACACAGGTTCGCGGGCGGCCGCAGGCACGATCCACGGACTGTTGACGAGCCGCCTGCACTTCATTGCAGACCACGCACGCCAGCCGCTCGCAGCAGAACGAATCACGGCCCCGCTCTTCGCCACCGGCGAGCCGCGGTCGGGGACGACCCTGTTGCATACCCTGCTCGCCGAGGACGAGGATTCGCGCGCGCTGCAGTTCTGGGAGGTCATGTACCCCTCGCCGCCACCTGGACCGGCCGCCCTCGACGACCCGCGCCGTGCACAGGCCGACGAGGACTGGCGGGAGATCCTCGACCGCATCCCGCCCTGGATCGTCAGCCACCCCTACAACGATCTGCTCGGTGCCGGACTGCCGGAGTGTGAACGCACGTGGGCCTTCGACTTTCGCGCGACGAACCCAAGCGCCTGGTGGCGAGTTCCATTGAAGATGCAGTCGATCCAGACGATCTCTGCCGACCACCACGCGCAGTACGTCCTGCACCGCATGATGCTGCAGCACGTTCAATACACCCGCCCGCCGAAGCGTTGGGTCCTCAAGGGATTTCACGGCCGACGTCTGCGAGCGCTCTTCGACACCTACCCCGACGCCCGCATCGTGTGGGTACACCGCGACCCCGTGCAGGTGCTCGCGTCCCAGATCGTGGCCTTCGGGCAGATCAACGAGAGCCTTGCCGGGACTCTGGACTGGACGCAGTACGCCAAGACCACGATCGAGGGCTCTCGGGCCAACTTCCACGCCTACCTCGCCGACCCGTTCGTCGATGACCCGCGCATCCACCACGTCCGCTACCGTGACTTCGTCACCGACCCGGTCGCCACGATCGGTGGCTTCTACGACTTCGCCGGACTGCCCTTGCCGGCCGAAGTCGAGAAGGCAATGCGCGACTACCTTGTCACCAACCGCAGCGATCGTTACGGCAAGTTCACTTACTCCACCGACGTCCTACCGGTTCCCGTGCAGCAGTTGCACAACGAATTCGCCGCCTATCGTGAGCGGTTCGGCATCGACATCGAGACGAGGCGCTGATGGCCTACGGTGACTGCGAGGACGACGAGGCACTGCGCGCGGCGTGGCACGAATTCTGCGACCGGCTCAGGGCCGCAGGCGATCTCGCCTTCAAGGACACCTCACCGGCGGATGCCCTGCAGCGTGCCGACGCCTTCCGCTACCTGACTCAGAATCTCGGGCAAGCCTATGAACTCGCTCTGGAGACCAAGGACACCCGCTATCCGATGATCCACCCGTTCTGCGGGCCGAGCCGCAAACTCGGCGGCGACAACGCCGACTTCGTCTATCTGCAGGCGTGGATCGACGGCGCATCGGCGTACCGGATCGCGGGCAACCGGGGCACGGCCCGTTTCATCAATTTCACCGTCCAGGGGCCGCGTCCCGACACGGACGTGTACTACGGCGCCGATCACCCGAACCTCCACGAGCCCTTCGGCGATACCCCCGAGGCGAACATTACCGGCGATGACCTGGTTACCGAACCCGATGGAAAATTCGTTCTCTACGTCGGTGGTGCACGGCGAGAACCGAATTGGCTGCCCACCACACCGGGTTCCCGCAAGCTCTTCATGCGGCAGGGCTTCGACGCATGGGCGGAGCGCTCGGCACAATTCAGCATCGAGCGCATCGACATGGATACGCCACGTCCCGTGCCGACACCGCAGGATCTCATCGCGTCGATGCAGTGGGCCGGCGACTTCCTCACCGGGGCGATGACGGACTGGCCAGACCGCGAACTGGAGATCGGCTCGCTTTTCGGCGAACCCGAGCCCAACGTGTTTCCCGGTGCGCGCTTCACCGGCACGGCGGAGCAACGCGATGCGCGCCGCGGGCGGCTCATCGTCACCATGCCCTGGCGTCTCGGGCCGGACGAAGCGTTGATCTTCGAGTTCGCCGACGACGGGGAGTTCTGGATGCTGACCAACATGGGGGCGTTCTGGAACAGCATGGACTACCTGTATCGGCCGGTGAGCTATACACCGAGTAGATCGGCGATCGACTCCGACGGCAGCGTGCGAATGGTGCTGGCGCACAACGACCCCGGCGTGCACAACTGGATCGACACCCAACGTTTCACCCAGGGCTACCTCACGATGCGCGTCATCGGGAGTCGGCAGCTGCCCGAGGTCAGCACCACGGTCGTCCCCCGGGCGGAGCTGTACACCGTCCTGCCGGCCGATACCCGGCGCGTCCCGGCCGAGGAGCGGGCCGCACAACTGCACGCACGCTTCGACGCCATCCGCCGCAGGTACAGGATCTGACATGGACCCCAAACTCGAGACGCTCGCCGCGTCGGCCTTCGACAACGTCTACCACGTGGGCCACCTCGTCCCAGATCTGTTGCGTGCCATGCAGACGCTCGCCGGCGCCCTGCAGATAACCTGGGCGCCACCGTTCGAGATGCGGAGCGGCTTCGCCCGTCCGGACGGTTCCACTGATGACCAGAACGTACGCATCGCGTTCTCCGTTTCCGGACCGCCCTACCTGGAGCTCATCGAGGTCGTCGCTGCAACTGACTCGATCTTCGCCGAGCCGAAGTTGGGCGGCATGCACCACGTCGGCTACTACGCGCAGCGCTGGCGCGACGACGTCGCGCGGCTACGGGACGACGGTTGGGAATTGGAG
Organism: Mycobacterium sp.; assembly: GCA_025963385.1. Classification (GTDB taxonomy): domain Bacteria; phylum Actinomycetota; class Actinomycetes; order Mycobacteriales; family Mycobacteriaceae; genus Mycobacterium. Next base: position 3,773 of record JAOPUT010000137.1, on the reverse strand, counting down.
CGCACGGGTGCCGGCGTAGCGTTCCTGCGCGACCCGCATAGCGGCCTTCGTGTGGAAGTGGTGAGCTTCAAGGGCCGCGACTTTCTGACCCGGGTGCTCGACGGGGAGATGGCGAGGCAATACCCCCTGACCAACATGGCCCCGCTGACAGAGCGCCTGTGACCGCTGTCGCGCGCACTTCGTACGGATCACTGCGCGGTGACGCAAGTGCAGACATCGTCGTCTTTCGCGGTGTGCCATACGCTGCGGCGCCGACGGGCGAGCGTCGTTGGCGCCCAACGCAACCCGTGACGAACTGGGCAGGCGTGCGCGAGGCCATTGCGTTCGGGCCGATCGCCCCGCAGGACATCTCGCCCGAGCGACTGGCCAAGCGTGACCTCACCATGAGCGAAGACTGTCTCACGCTCAACATCTGGACGCCCGCGGCCGACGCCAACCGCAGACCTGTGCTGGTCTTCCTGCACGGCGGCGGGCAGACGCAGGGTCACGGATCCGCGCCGCTCCTCGACGGTTCGCGACTCGCTCGGAACGGCGACATCGTGGTGGTGACGATGAACTTCCGGCTCGGTGTGCTGGGTGCGCTCTATGCGCCCGACTGGCACGGGGCCGACTCCACCAACCTGACACTGCGCGACCAGAGGCACGCGCTGCAGTGGGTGCGCGAGCAGATCGGCGCGTTCGGCGGCGACCCTAGCGCAATCACGGTGGCGGGGCAGTCCTCCGGTGCGATCGCGATATCGGCCTTGCTCGCCGGAGGGTGCGACCTCTTCGACCGCGCGATTCTGCAGAGCGGCGGCTTGGAGCGCGTCCGCTCTGTAGCAGCTGCCTCGGCCGTCGCCGAGCAGATCGTCTCGACCGGTGCCCTCACGCGCGCCGAAGAACCGGGTGTCGAGGAAATCCTTGCCGCCCAACGCGGCATCGACCCCGGATTCGTTCCGCCGCAAGGCCCGTTCCATCCCTGCATCGACGGCGACGTCATCGAGCAACATCCGTTGGCGCTCGCGCGGACTTGCGACATGCCGGCGATCCCCGTCCTCGCCGGGACGACGCGCGACGAGTGGCGGATCTTTGACTCGGCGCTGGATGAAGGCGTCTTCACCGAGCAGTACGTACGGGACAGGGCACAGATGCTCGCCGGGGATGGTCACGACGCCGACGCGGTGGTGGCGACGTACCGCTTCGACCAATACACGCTTCGCGATGTCGCCAGCGCGATCGTCACCGACTACCACTTCACCGCGCCGACCGAGCAGTTCGTCCGAGCACATGCTGAGCGTGGCAACCCGGTGTTTTGCTACGAACTGCAGTGGCCATCGCCGCGTGCCGGACTGGGGGCATGTCATGATTCCTGCCTGCCCTTGCTATTCGGCAACCTGGACGCTGCGCCCGCGCTGGCCGGTGACGACGAGGCGGCTCGCCAGATGTCCGACGCAGTTCAGAAGCTGTGGCTGAAATTCGTTCGTGGGGAAGAGCCCTGGGAACGCTACGACGGTGTCGGCGGGGCCACGATGCTGCTCGGCCGCGATACCGGAATCGCACGTGGCCATCGCCTAGAGCAACTCGCCATCTGGGAGAAACGCTATCCCGCGTACGGGTAGGCGCGATGCGTCGAGGGACGCGAAGTTGGCTGGGAACTCACTGTGAGTGGCGGACCCAAACCGCCCCTCTCCTGTACGTTTGCGCAACACTCGGAACGTATGGATGTGCGACCTATTTGCCGTCGCAATCAACGAGTGCCAGTCTTCGTATCAGCTGTGTGTTCGCTGCACCTCAACCGTTAGCCTCCTGATAAGCGGCATCGGGGGACGCCGCCCATCCGGGGGGAGACAGCAAGATCATGAGCAATAACAGTCGTGCAGAACACGGGACCCGTAAGACCAGGAGGGCCATGGTCTTTGGCATAGCCTTTGTGCTTGTAGTGACAGGGTGTTCGTCCAGCGATAACTCAGCGTCGGGGGCGAAATCCGCCGAGCCCACGCCCGCGCCTACGCCTACGGAGTCTTCCGTTGTGCGGATCAAGGATAAGGGCGTCACCGCGAAAGGCGGTACGGTGCGGGTGCTTTCAACGACGGAGTTCGAATCATTCGACCCGGCCAACAGCTATCAGTCAGACTCGATGGAGGTAGGCCGGCTCGTTTACCGGACCCTGACATTCATCAAGGACACCCCAGGTGAGGAGGTATCCGTCCAGCCCGATCTGGCCGAGTCCCTCGGGACTCCGAGCGATCAGGGGCGGACCTGGACCTACCGCCTGCGCCCTGGCCTGAAATTCGAGGACGGTCGTCCGATCACCGCGCAGGACGTCAAGTACGGCGTAATGCGCTCCTTTGACCACGAGGTGTTCCCAAGCGGTGCGACGTGGATGGCCGATTTACTCGCGAACGACACGGGTTTCGAAAGTCCCTATGCCACCCCCGAGAAAGATCTGACCTCGGTCGAAGCGCCCGATGACCGAACGCTGATCTTCCACTTCGCGGGGCCTCAGACCGACGCCGACTGGATCCTGTCGCTGTCTTATACCGCACCCGTGCCCAAGGACAAGGACACCAGACAGGACTATTACAGTCATCCGGTCGCGTCGGGTCCCTACAAGATTGAGAACTACGTACCCGACAAGTCGCTCAATCTCGTTCGTAACGAGAATTGGGACGCTGCAACCGATCCCAACCGACCTGCCTATCCGGACCGTTTCCAAATCGAATTCAACGTCGACAGGGGCCTCGCCAATCAGCGGCTGCTCGCGGGCGATGGTGACAATGCCTTCGCGGTGCCGTTGGACTACGTGCTGGCCTCGAATAACTATGAAAAGGTTCAAGATTCCGCGGTGAAGCCGCGGTTCATCGACGGGCCCGGGCCCTGCGTCAATTACATCGCGATGAATACGCAGATATTGAAGGATCCCGACGTTCGGCACGCGATCGCACTCGCGATCGACCGGCGGGGCATCCAAACCATTGGAGGCGGCGATCTCACCGGCCCCGCCGCTGATTCACTGATCCCGCCGAACATTCCCGGTTACATCGCACCTGACCTCGGGCTCTCGCCTTCCGGCAATCCAGATGCCGCGAAGAAACTGCTTCAGGGAAAGTCGGTGCCGCCGCTGCACTTGGCTACCACCGCTCCGCCAAAGGAAGCCAATCAGATCCGGGACAATCTGAAGGCCGTGGGCATAGAGGTGATCGTTGACGTGGTCCCGGACAACGACATCGACTCTGTCATCGCCGCAGACGACGCTCCGGCGCTGACCGACTACCCCGCCTGGTGTTGGGACTGGCCCACCGTGGCGTCGATAGTTCTGCCCGTGTTGGGGCCCAACACGGACGGCACGAGCTGGGCGTCGACCAACTATGCCAAGTACTTCGACCCAAAAATGTCCGGTGAGCTACAAAAGCTGAAGGCCTCGACAGAGGACTCTGCTGCAATCACCAAGAAGACCGTCGAGCTCGCCAACGAGATCCAGACGACAGCGTGGCCGATCCTGCCGACGATTCTCAACAACGATCCAGAGGTCGTCGGTGGGAATGTCACCAATGTGGGCATCACGCCGATGTTCGGAACGACCGACCTCATCACCCTCGCGGTGAAAAGTTGATGTGACGTCGTCGCCCTCGCTGAATACGGGTCTAAACGCATCAAGCAGGACACGTAGCAGCAATGTGGTGAAACTTTTGGGAACGGGTGCGCTACTGGCGAGGCCCGCAGTATTAAGCGATCATCGGGTCGATCGCCGATCGGGGCACCAGCACCTGCAATGGCCCGGCTGAGGCGGGCAA
>JAOPUT010000134.1 GCA_025963385.1 Mycobacterium sp. | reverse complement strand
AGCCCAAGTGTCTGGGAGAAATAGTCACCGGCCGTCTCGCCCAGAGTGGTGGCCAGAATCTTGATCGCCCAGAACAGTGCAGTGATGTGAGGCAGCTTGCGCAACACGTACTGGCCGGGAGGCAGGGGCATCATCGAACCATCGCATAGGGCACCGCGCCGAGCATGCCGCCGCAGCGAGGTGGTAGCCAATGCACAGGAGTGCGCTCAGCCTGGAGTCCTGACACGTAGATCGGTTCGACCCTGCGGCTTCTGAACGGTGGGGTCGGACCGACCCAATGGCGGACCACCGCTCAAGGTGGATGATGCCCGCTCGAGTTGGTGCGCGCCCTGGCCTGGTCGACGGCGCACTCGGACCTGACGCGGGCCCGCGGCCTCGACAGCGGCGGCGGACGAAGGCATCATCTCCTGATATGGCCGCCGGTGAGCAGGCGAAACGGCACGTCGCGCGAGTGCTGCATGCTCACTGAGATGGCGCGTGTCCCCATACCCACGCCGTGGGGTGTATTCGACGTGCGGGCCTTCGAGAGCACGACCGACCACGTCTACCTGGCCATGGTGCGCGGCAACGTGGAGCAGAAAGAGGGTGTCCTCGTCCGCCTCCACTCCGAGTGCCTCACCGGTGACGCGCTCGGCTCGCTGCGGTGCGACTGCGGCGAGCAGCTGCGGCTGGCCATGCGCCGGATCGCGGCCGAGGACTGCGGCGTGCTCGTCTACGCCACCGGCCACGAGGGCCGGGGCGTCGGCTTGATCAACAAGCTGCGGACTTACGTCGAGCAGGACAAGGGCCATGACACGCGCGACGCGAACCTCCGCCTCGGCCTGCCGGTCGACGGGCGCACCTACGACAATGCGGCCGCCGTGTTGTCGGCGCTCGACCTGCGGTCGGTGCGGCTGTTGACCAACAACCCGAGGAAGGTCGATGGCATGCGGCGGGCGGGAATCGACGTGGTGGCGGTTGAGCCGCTGCCGACCGCGCCGCACGCCCGCAACCTCGGCTACCTCCGCACCACCGGTCCCCTCCCGGCCGTCGCCGCGAGCGCTCTGCTCGGTGAGGTACGGGCCGCTGAGGACCGGCCCTACGTCGTGCTCAAGTTTGCTCAAACGCTCGACGGACGCATCGCCACCTCCACGGGCGATGCCAAATGGATCAGCGGCGAGGCCGAGCGCGGCATCTCGCACGCGCTGCGGGCCGCGTGCGATGCCGTACTCGTCGGCGTGGGCACCGTGATGACGGACGACCCGCTCCTGACCGTCCGCCTCGTCGATGGAACGTCGCCCCTGCGGGTCGTGCTTGACTCGACGCTTCGGCTGCCGCCCACGGCGCAGATCCTCGGCCAGGACGCGGCGACCACGGTGATCACGACGCGGCGCGCGTCGGCCGGCCGCCGGACCGCCCTGCACGAGCGCGGGGTGCGCGTCCACGTCGTCCCGTCCAGCCCCCGGGGCGTCGACCTTCCTGCCGCTCTTTCCCGATTGCGGGCGGCTGGCACGCTGACGCTCCTCGTCGAGGGCGGCGCCCGGGTGATCACGTCGATGCTCGGTGCCGGCCTCGTCGATCGCCTGGTGGTCGGGATCGCACCGACGATAATCGGAGCAGGCACCGAGGCAGTGGGCGCACTCGGGATCACCACCGTGGCCGACGGGATCCGGCTCGTCGACCGGTCTGTATACGTGCTCGACGACGACATGCTGCTGGCGTGGGATGTTGCGCGTTGCCGTTGAGTTGTTTTGGTGACACGCCTGCGTCGGATTCCGGCGAAGTGCCAGGTAGGAGCGTGTCAGTTGTGAGATTCTGCGGGGGTGTCCGCTGACCGGGTGCTGTTCCTTCGGGGCACTGCGTTCTTCGAGACGTTCATGGTGAAAAGTTGTGAGAGCCTTGTCGACTCGGACACCAGGGGTCGATGTGAACACCGGCATCGTCGCAGCGAGTCGGCTCCAAGCCGTGATCGGGTCCAGGGACTACAGCGCGCCTGGCGTGTGTTCGCTGCCCGCGCCGGCATCGGCTGGACTATCACCGGTCATGGTTTCCGGCAATCGGCAGCGCGGATTACGTAGATGAACGTCATTCTGTTCGTGTTCGCCGGCCGCAAGCAGAACATGGAACTCCAGCTCCCGCTAGTCAGGCGCATCATTACCGAGCATCCCAATGTCCAATATCACGTGTGGAATCTGTCGCGAAATGACGACGACAATCACTACCTCCGAGCCATCGAGGGTGAACGCATCACCGTCTTGAATGACTACTTTGGCATCGCCCCGTGGCTGGGGTTCAATGCCATTTATCGCCACTACGCTCACAACCCCAAGTACCGGGATCACCTATTCGTGAAGGTGGATGATGATGTCGTATTCATTGAAACGGGCCGGTTCGGGGAGTTCGTTGAGGCCGTGAACGGCAATCGCGCGTCAGTGGTGACCGCGAAAGTCGTCAACAACGGGGCATGCACGCCCACCGAGCCGGGGTTGTGGAGCGGCTTCGAAGCCCTTTCCTTGCCATTGTTGGATGTTCACCTTAGCGGTGAGTACGCCGTGATGAGCCACACCTACATGTTCAAGCACTGGCGCGAAATGGTCGGCCAACCAATTGAACTCATCAAGACCCGCGACTGGTTGTCAATCAACACGATTGGCTATGACTGGCGTATGGTCCGCAAAATTGCGCGCCGCGTCGGGACACCATCGCCGGGGGATATCGCGGGCCGCAGCTTCACCCCCGGAATCACGATCGGCGATGAGGGCATGGTGAACATGCTGCCGCGCTTGATTTTTCAAGGGTTTCTAACC
>JAOPUT010000329.1 GCA_025963385.1 Mycobacterium sp. | reverse complement strand
GGCGGCATCGAGCAGGCCAAGGGCATGTTGATGCTCGTCTATCGCATCAATGCCGAGGCTGCGTTCGATCTGCTCAAGTGGCGCTCCCAGGCCACCAACGTGAAACTCCGCGCGATCGCCGAGCAGATCGTCGAGGACTTCCTCGGCCTGGCCTACTCCGATGTGCTGCCCGCCCGTTCGAGTTACGACCAGCTGCTGCTGACCGCGCACGAACGGGTCACGGATTGACGTTTCGAACGTACGTACGACGGATACTCCCCCCGCGGAGGTGATGTCAGTGAGCGACGATGCGCAGCACGCGCCCAACGAGACCGCAGAGAAGGACACATCGGAGTGGGTCACCGGCGACGAGCCGATGACGGGACCGCAACGCAGTTATCTGCACACCCTGGCGCAGGAGGCGGACCGCGAGGTGCCCGACGACCTGACCAAGGCGGCGGCGTCCGACCTGATCGACCAGTTGCAGCAGCAGACGGGCCGCGGTACCGGCTGACGTGGACGATCGCGCCGTGTCCGGTCAGCTGCCCGACGGCTTCCCCGTCACCGCGCCGGAGTTGCCGCGGCCGGTCTTCACCCACCAGCGCTGGAGCGATCTGACGTTCGTGCACTGGCCGGTAGACCCGGCGCCATCGCCCATCTGTACCCGCGGGGCACTCGGCCCGACGTGCTCGACGGCGCGACGTACGTCGGGCTGGTCCCATTCGCCATGAGCGAGGTGGAGCTGGGACTGCCGCGCCCGATCCCTTATTTCGGACGCTTCCTCGAAACCAATGTCCGGCTTTATTCGACCGACGACGCAGGCAGGCACGGCGTGCTGTTCCGGTCGCTGGAGACGTCCCGGTTGGCGGTCGTGCCTGCGACTCGGCTGGGCATGGGCGTTCCCTATACGTGGGCGAGGATGCGGTTGATTCATGACGGGCGGCGAATCTCGTACACGAGCGTGCGACGGCTGCCGCACCGCGGACTGCGGAGCAGCGTCGTCGTCGAGGTGGGCCCTCTCGTCGAGCCGACGCCGCTGGAGATCTGGCTGACGGCACGATGGGGCGCACACACGTGCAGGGGTGGCCGGACCTGGTGGGTGCCCAATGCGCACGTGCCATTCCCGCTCTACGACGCGAATGTCGTTGCGCTGCACGATGACCTGGTATCGGCCGGTGGCGTGGCGCCGGTGGGGGAGCGTCTTCGCGCGCTGTATTCGCCAGGTGTGCGGGCGAGTTTCGGGCGACCGACGATGCTGTGACCTCGTGACCATCATGTGAACAAGAGGCAACCAGCGGCTGGAGCAGTTGTCGGATAGCTCTGTCGGCCGGGATGATTGAGTCCAATGGATGCGTTCGTGTCGGTCTACGTCGATATGGGAGCCCGGGCCGACGACGTCCGGGCCGCGGTCGACGCCTTGCCGCTGCCCCGTGGTGTCGTCGAGGCCAAGGTGGACGGTGATGCGGTCACCGACACGTTCGGGTGCCGGATCGCGGTCGATCTGACGGGAACGTTCGACGAGCAGTCCGACGGACTGGTGATCGCTCGCGAGTACGCGGCCGCCCTGACAGCCGCCCTCGGCGTGCCCGCCTTCGCGTTCCACGACCTGCTGCGGCGCGACTATCCGGCGAGTTGACGGACGTCAAGTTGCCCGGAATCTAGCTGTGTCCAAGGCCTTTTCGATCTCCGATCAGGTTCGTCGCACGATCTCCGACACGAGCAGCGACTAAACCCCGGTTCACGTGAGCGCGGCGATCGCGGGACCGTACATCGTGTTCTTGATGGCGCCGAGGGTGCCGGGGTCCTTGCCGCCGAGTGGCGCGAGCAGTCCCACCGCGTCATCGGTGACGGCGTCCTCGGCCGCGGTGGCGTCCACGATGCCGAACTGCAGCGCGTCGGTGCCGCCGAACCGGCGTCCGGTGGTCATCGAGGCGACCGCCGCCGCGGGGGTCAGCTTGGACTGGATCAGCGCGGCCATGCCCGGGGTGAAGGGGATGCGGATGTCGACCTCGGGGAAGCAGAAGAAGCCCCGGTCGACGCGCATCACGCGGTAGTCGTGGGCCATCGCGAGCATGGCGCCTGCGCCGAAGGCGTGACCGTTGAGCGCCGCCGCAGTGGGCATGGGTAGCGTCAGCACGCGGGCGAAGAGCGCGTGGACGCGACCGACGTAGAAGTCCATCTGATCGCCGTGCGCCATCAGCCAGTCGAGGTCGAGGCCGTTGGAGTAGAACTTTCCGGTGCCGGTGGTGACGACACCGCCCGCGCCTGAGGAGCCGATGTCGTCGAGGTGGCCGTTGATCTCGTCGAGGTAGCCGAGCGAGAAGCGGTTCTCGTCATCGCCGAGGTTCAGGACGGCGATCTCGTCGGTGTGGGTGACGGTGATGGGCACTAGCTCACTCCTTGAGGTCGTTCGAGGTGCGGGGTGGTGGGCCGGCGGCGAGCACGGCGCGCACCGCCGACCGGAGGTGTTCGCGCGCCCATGTGCTGCCGATCCTGTTGCGTGACAGCAGGATCGCGGTGGGGAGGTCGACGATGCACAGCGTGATCGCATCCACTGCCGAGGCATCCTTGCGGTCCCACAGATGCAGGGACAGTCGCATCATCAAGCCGACCAGTGTCCGGTCCAGGGCGGCCAGGTCGGACATGACGTCCTCGGGCACGTCCTCGCCGAGGAGTTGGTCACGGTTCACCCGCCATAGCAGTCGCGAGGACTGCGGGCGCAGGTTGAAGAAGACGGCCGGCGCGTCGGCCGCGGCGACGACGGCGTCGATCGGGTCGGCGTCCGCCGCAGCGAGAGCCGTGTCGACGAGGTCGCTCTGCACGTCGAGGAAGGCGCGGGCCGCGCGCAGCCACGTCTGGGCGACGAGATCGCTGCGGGACCGGAAACTGTGGTAGATCGCCCCGTTCGAGACACCCGCCGCAGCGGCCACTGCGCGCGTGGTGACACCCCCGGGGCCCGTCGTGACCGCCAGTGTCTCCGCGGCGTCCAGAACCGTGTCGCGGTCGTGGACTCGGGGGCGTGGCACGTCCGAAAGATAGCAGAGCGTTCGCTCTGGAATCAACGGGGCATACGCTCGGTGCGACCTTTAGGAGGCATCGATGCCAGACGACCACGACCTCGCGCCGCACTTCGACGACATTCAAGCCCACTACGACATCTCCGACGACTTCTATCGACTGTTCCTCGATCCGAGCCAGACCTACAGCTGCGCGTACTTCGAGCGGGACGACATGTCGCTGGAGCAGGCGCAGCTCGCGAAGATCGACCTGGCACTCGGCAAGCTGGGTCTCGAGCCCGGCATGACGCTTCTCGACGTCGGGTGTGGCTGGGGTTCCACCATGATGCGCGCGGTCGAACGCTACGACGTCGACGTCATCGGCCTGACCCTGAGTAGGACCCAGACCGACCACGTCGAGCGCGTCTTCGCGGCATCGGACAGCCCGCGCTCGAAAAGAGTACTGCTGCAGGGATGGGAGCAGTTCGACGAGCCCGTCGACCGCATCGTGTCCATCGGCGCCTTCGAACACTTCGGCCACGATCGCTACGAGGCGTTCTTCTCGATGGCCAACGACGTCTTGCCCTCGGACGGAATCATGTTGCTGCACAGCATCACCGGCCTGCATCCCGATGAGATGCGGGAGCGCGGTATGCCGTTGACGTTCACCTTCGCACGTTTCCTGAAGTTCATGTGGACCGAGATCTTCCCCGGCGGCAGGCTCCCGACGATTCCGATGGTCGAGGAGCGCGCGACCGCAGGCGGGTTCCGGGTGACCCGCGTGCAGTCGCTGCAGCCGCATTACGCCAGGACGCTCGACTTCTGGGCGGCTGCCCTGGAAGCCAACCGGGACAAGGCAATCGAGGTGCAGTCGCAGGAGGTGTACGACCGCTACATGCGGTACCTGACCGGTTGCGCCGACATGTTCCGCGTCGGCTACATCGACGTCAACCAGTTCACGCTGGAGAAGTAGCGCTACACCGACTTGGCGAAGAACACCCGGTGATATCCGTCCTGAACGCCGCGCCCCGTCTCGTGGAAGCCGCGCCGCGGATAGAACTCGAGGTTCTCCGTCATGGCCTCGTTGGTGCACAGCCGTATCTCCGCGAGGCTGAGCTCGCGGGCGTCCAGATCGGCCCGCTCGAGCAGTACGTTTCCGTGGCCCGCGCCCTGCGCGGCCGGCGCGACGGCGATGCTGTCCAGTAGTAGGTGATCGGGCTGAGCCCGGGTGACGAGCACGCCGACGATCGCACGATCGTGCTCGATCACCCAGACACGCGACGTGTGAAGCAGTTCGGCGTAGTCGGCGGTCATCGGCGCGGGCGGCTTGCCGATCCTCTCGACGTACTTGCCGAACGCCGCCCCGACCAGCCGGTTGATCCCGTCGACGTCGTCGTCGGTGGCCCTGCGCAGACGAGGCTCGCTCATCATGGCGACACTAGTCGCCTGAGCATCCACGTCGTTCGCCGCGGTGACGGCCTGACGGAACCGTTCTGCCGCCGGTTGCCCGACTTCGGTTGATGCGCGGGCGATTCCGCCAACTTGGTGTTCAGTGGTACGTGTACGACCTTCGGGTCGGTGAGGACGGCGGTCAGGCGGCCGCCGAGGCAGTATCCGACTCGCCGGTCTTGTCCGTGGTCTTGTCGTCCGTGGTCGGCGTGGTGGTGGTCGCCGTGGTGGTAGTTGTCGTTGTCGTGGTGGTGGCGGTCGGCGTCGCGGTGGTCGTCGGTGTCGTGCTCGTCACGGGTTGACCGGCATCGATTCCCTTGCCCGTGCTCTGCGCGGCCGTGCCATCGGAGCCCGGCGTGAACTTGTTGCCATCCGAGGTCATCGTGGGATGCAGACCGTCGTCCGCGGAGGCCAGGGAGGCAACGGGTGAGGCCGTCGGGGCGGTCGAGGTCGGCGGATCACCCGGTTTCCCCGGATCCTCGTCGAGTTTGAGCTTGGGCACGGCCCGCTGGGGGGTCGGAGCGAGCGCGATGCGCGCCTGACCGTTCTGAACCTCGGGCGTCGTCGACGGGACCGTCGGCATGGGGACCAGGTTGCCCAGGGGGTTGGGTGGCGCAGTGACGGCCGGGTGGCCCCCGGAGGCCAGATTCGTGACGCCCTGCGCGATGGCGCCCGGAAGCGCGGCCAGCGCCTCGACGATCTTCTGTGGCGGCGTGATGAGCGAGAATGGCACTGCGGCAGAGGGATTCGCGTTCACCCGGTCCGTATAGCTCATGTCGACCATGACCCGAAGCACGGGCTCGATGGCGCTGAGCAGCGGTTCGACCAACGCCGAGGTCTGGGTGAGCGAGGCCAGCTCGCGCAGCGGACCCAGCAGTGGCAGGTGGGGGTTGTAGTAGAGGACGTACTGGTCGTGGCTTCCGGTGACGGGATCGTCGACCTTCGTCAGGTAGCCGTACGACGTGGCCGGATCGATCGAGTCGTAGTACGCGTCCGGGTGGCCGTAGCGGATGGACAGCGCGGAGTTCAGCAGCGAGACCGGGTTGAAGTAGGCGGGGAAGTCCGCGTAGACGTCGTACTCGTTCACGCTGTAGGTCGTGTCGTACCTGGACGGCTGGGCGGGCCCCATCCCACTGGTGATGAAGGGGATCCCGAGGCCGGGGAATCTCTCGAAGATGCCGCCGTTGCCTGCGAAGGGCGACCCGATCATCACGAAGGTCAACTGAGCGTGCGACGGCGCATCGTCGGGGTCGAGTTTCTGAAGGTTCCGCTTCTCCTGCTCGGCGGCCATGGTGCCCAACGAGTAGCCGGCGACGATGAGGTGATCCTCGGTCTTCGCTTGGTCACTGGTCAGATACGCGTGCACGATGGGCACCGCGACGTCGCGGCTGCTGTCCAGAAACACGGTGGCCGGATACACCACGGGGTAGTAGGTGTATGGCACGTTGTCGAGCGTCGGCACCACGGTATGGCTCAGCTTGGCGGGCACGTGGGCGCTCATCGGGTCACCCTGGCCACCGATACCGATCACCGTGTTGGCGAGCTGCAGCATCACGGTGGTGTCGGTCGCATGCCCGACGACCAGTGCGCCCGACAGCCCGGCCGCGGCCATCGCGGCGAGTACTGCCCGCCGTGCCCTCAACTTCTTCGGCATCCGGTGCTTGGCCACGTGTACCCCCGGCTCATGTGCTGCGCGACGCTGCGCAATTCGGACGGTACCGCGCGTGAGGGCAGTTCCACCGGGAAATCGACGAAGGTTCAGCAACGGAGTCATCGTTAGCTGTATCTACGTAGGCCGACGGCGGCGCCTCTCGCGAGACGCCGCCGTCGGTGTGGGGCTGGGTGACCGCTAGGTGTACTCGGCTATGACGTTGGTGACAGTCGGCTGATCGGGGGTTGGTCTCCGATGGCTGAGTGGCGTCGTTGATTGTTGTAGACCTCGAGCCAGGGGGCAAGAGCGGCGCAGCGCGCGTCGTTTGAT
>JAOPUT010000186.1 GCA_025963385.1 Mycobacterium sp. | reverse complement strand
GTGGCCCCCTCGATCATCTCGCTGACGCTGCTGCCGAAGATGTCGGCCCGCGCGGCGGGACGCTACTTCGTCACTGGCGAGAAGTTCGGCGCCGCGGAGGCGGAGGCCATCGGCCTCATCACCGTGGCGGCCGAGGATGCGGAGTCCATGGCCGCCACCGTGGCCAATTTCACCACCGACATCGTGAAGGGCTCACCGCAGGGCCTGGCCGCGTCCAAGGCGCTGACGACGGCCGCTCTGCTGGCGGGGTTCGACGCGGCCGCCGAGTCGTTGACCGCGCAATCGGCAAAGCTGTTCGTCTCCGACGAGGCCCGCGAGGGAATGCTGGCGTTCCTGCAGAAGCGCCAGCCACGGTGGGTCACCGGGACCGCGGGTGGCACCGTTTAGGAAACTTCTGTGCAAGGCACCTTGCATGTCGCAGCGTTCGTCGTAGGCTCGTCCCCAATGAGCAATGGAGCGTCGCGATACGGGTCGATGCGTGCTGCCGACACCGATCGCATTCAGGTGGCGCAGCTGCTCAGTGACGCCGCCGCTCAGGGTCGGCTCGAGATGAGTGAGTACGAGGAACGCCTCAAGAAGGCGTACGCGGCCCAGACGTTCGACGAGTTGGACCGTCTCAGTTCCGACTTGCCCGGCATCGCCACCACCGCGCCCGCGATCGGGCCGGGCAGGCCTGCACCGTCGACCCTGTTGCTCGCGATCATGAGCGGGTTCGAACGACGGGGCCGCTGGAACGTGCCGAAGCGGTTGACGTCGGTGGCCCTGTTCGGCGGCGGCGTGATCGATCTCAGGTACGCCGACTTCACCGCGGCCGACGTGGAGATCCACTCGTACTCGATCTTCGGCGGCCAGACCATCCTGCTGCCGCCGGAGTTGAACGTCGAGGTCCGGGGCGTCGGCGTCATGGGCTCGTTCGATCACCTCGGCGACGAGGGCTCCCCGGGCGCGCCGCACATCACCATCCGCGGGTTCTCGCTGTGGGGCAGCGTCGGCATCAAGCGCAAGAAGCGCAAGGCGCAGCAGTAGCCTCGGCGACTAACCCCGCCTGCGTCGCGAGCGCAAGTAGTCGCCGACGACGGCGGCCCCGAGTCCGTCGAGGTCGGGTACGACGACTCGGCCCTCCACCCGTCGGGCCACCTGATCGATGAACCTCGCCAGGCCCGGGTCACTGCCGAGGCGGAAGATCGTCACCTGTGCGCCGAGTCGCGCGATGTCGTCGAAACCCTTCACGGTGTGGGCGATGGTCCTCGGGTGCGGCGGATAGTCGAAGTAGACCGACGTGCCTTCACCGTCGCCGTAGTCCTCGAGGTGTGCGGTGGGCTCACCGTCGGTGACGACCAGCACCACCGGCTGCGCGTTCGGGTGCCTGCGCAGGTGTCGTGACGCCAACGCCAGCGCGTGGTGCAGATTGGTGCCCTGCTCGTACACGCCCTCGAGTCCGGTCAGCTCGGCCGCGCTCACGGTCCTCGCGTACCGGCCGAACGCGATGATCTGCAGATCGTCGGAGCGGAACCGCGTGCTGATGAGGTGGTGCAGTGCCAGCGCCGTCCGCTTCATCGGCAGCCACCGGTTCTCCATCACCATCGAGAACGACGTGTCGACGAGAAGCGCCACCACGGACTGGGTGCGCTGCTCGGTCTCTGAGATCTCGACGTCGTCGACCGTGATCCGCATCGGCAGCTCGGCTGTAGCCGATCCGGGGCCGGTGCCCGCTTGCCGCAGCACCGCATTGGTCAGCGTGCGCGTCACGTTCCACGGCTCGGTGTCGCCGAACTGCCAGGGCCGCGTGGCACCGGTCAGCTCGCCTGCGGCACCTGCTCGACGGGTGTCGCGCTCGCCGTGACGCCCCGAGAGTTGTTGCGCCACATCGCGAAGGATCATCTGGCCGAGCTGACGCATGGCCTTGGGCGACAGCCGCCACTGCCCGTCGGCATCGCGGTCGAGGAAGCCCTGGTTCATCAGCGCACGCTCGAGTTCGGAGAGCGTGCGGGCGTCGATGGCCGCCTGGTCGCCGAGCTGGCGCGCCAGCATGTCGAGATCGACGTCGTCCATCTGCGCGCCCGCGTAGCTCTGCGAGAGCTGTTCGGCGAGCTGCTCGAGCTCGCCGATGTCGGCCAGCGCCTGGGCGCCCTCCCCCATGCCCATGGGGTTGTCGCCCTTGAACCGCTCCGAGCCCTGCCAGTCCTCGCCGGGCCTGGCGTTCTGCAGGTGCTGATCCAACTTGTTCAGCGCATTGGTCAACGACGGCGACCCAAAAGCCTGCTGCGCCAACGCGTCCAGCTCCGCACGCTGGTCGGGGGACAGACTGTTGCGGAAGCGCTGCGCCGCGGCGGCCCGCTTGGCCAGCGAGTCGAGCAACTCGTCGATGTCCTTCGGATTCTCCGGGAAGAACTCGCCGTGCTTGGCCATGAACTCCTGAAAGTCCTCAGGCGAATCCTGCCCACTGGCGTGCTTGTCCAGCAGCTCGTTCAGATCGTCGAGCATGTCGTTGACGCGCTGACGGTCCTCGTCGGTGGCGTTCTCCAGCGCCTCCTTCATGCCCGCGAACCGCTGGTCGAGCATCTCGCGGCCCATGAGGTCCTTGATCTGCTCGTACTTCTGCCGCGCCTCGTCGCTGCGCCAGTCGTACTCCGACAACTCCTGCACGGCCTTCGCCGGTGACGGCGGCAGGGCCTCCAGTTGCAGCTCGTTGAACCGGGCGTCGTCGTCGAGCGCGCGAGCCAGTTCCTTGCGCTCGGCCAGCACGGCCTCGTCGAGCAGTTTCTTGATCTCCTGCAGCGTCCCGTCGAGGTTGTTCTGCTGCAACAGTTTTCGCCGCTTGCTGTTGGCCTCGGCGGCCAAGCGGTCGGCTCCGCGCATCTTGTCGGTGCCACGTCGCATCAGCTCGGCGAGCGCACGGCGCGGGGAGCTACCCTCCATGACGTCCTGACCGATCTGCTCCAGCGCCTCGCGCAGGTCGACCGGAGGCGCCAGCGGATCGGGACCGCCGGAGTAGCGCGAATACCGCGAAACGCGTTTAACCATAGATTGTTTCACCCTCGCCGGACACCTTGTCGATGCGCTTGGCCAGATA
>JAOPUT010000148.1 GCA_025963385.1 Mycobacterium sp. | reverse complement strand
TCAAGCTGGACGCGGGCGACGTCATCGACAGCATGTTCATGAGCCGCAAGGCCCTCTGCGAGTTCTACGAGGCGCAGATGCAGGATGCCTACGAGACCGGCGTGATGTTCTCACTCCACGTCAAGGCGACGATGATGAAGGTGAGCCACCCCATCGTCTTCGGCCACGCCGTGAAGATCTTCTACAAGGAGGCGTTCGCCAAGCACCAGGCGCTCTTCGACGAGCTGGGCGTCAACGTCAACAACGGCCTGTCCGATCTGTACGACAAGATCGAGTCGCTGCCTGCCTCGCAGCACGAAGAGATCGTGCGCGATCTGCACGCCTGCCACGAACACCGGCCGGAGTTGGCGATGGTCGACTCGGCCAAGGGCATCTCGAACTTCCACTCACCCAGTGACGTCATCGTGGATGCTTCGATGCCCGCGATGATCAGGCTCGGCGGCAAGATGTACGGCGCCGACGGGCGCACCAAGGACACCAAGGCCGTCAACCCCGAGTCCACGTTCTCGCGCATCTACCAGGAGATCATCAACTTCTGTAAGACGCACGGCCAGTTCGATCCCACCACGATGGGCACCGTCCCCAACGTCGGCCTGATGGCACAGAAGGCCGAGGAGTACGGCAGCCACGACAAGACGTTCGAGATCCCCGAGGACGGCGTCGCCAACATCGTCGACAACGCCACCGACGAGGTGCTGCTGACGCAGAACGTCGAAGAGGGCGACATCTGGCGCATGCCCGTCGTCAAGGACGCGCCGATCCGCGACTGGGTGAAGCTGGCCGTCAACCGGGCCCGCAATTCCGGCATGCCGGTGGTGTTCTGGCTGGATCAGGAAAGACCGCACGAGAACGAGCTGCGCAAGTTGGTCACCAGGTACCTCGAGGACCACGACACCGAGGGCCTCGACATCTCGATCATGAGCCAAGAGCGCGCGATGCGGCACACCATCGAGCGCGCCATGCGCGGGCAGGACACCATCGCCGCGACCGGCAACATCCTGCGCGACTACCTGACCGACCTGTTCCCGATCCTGGAGCTGGGCACCAGCGCCAAGATGCTGTCCATCGTGCCGCTGATGGCGGGCGGCGGGTTGTATGAGACCGGTGCGGGCGGCTCGGCGCCCAAGCACGTCAGCCAGCTCGTCGAGGAGAACCACCTGCGCTGGGACTCACTCGGTGAGTTCCTCGCCCTTGGCGCCAGCCTGGAGGACCTCGGCAACAAGTCGGGTGACAAGCGGGCCTCGTTGCTGGCCAAGACGCTCGACTTGGCGACCGGAAAGCTGTTGGACAACAACAAGAACCCATCCCGCAAGACCGGTGAGCTCGACAACCGGGGCAGCCAGTTCTACCTCGCGATGTACTGGGCGCTGGAACTCGCCGCCCAGACGGAGGACCCCGAGCTCGCCCAGCACTTCGCCCCACTGGCCAAGACGCTGGCCGAGAACGAGGACGCCATCGTGGCCGAACTCAACGCGGTGCAGGGGGATTCCGTGGACATCGGCGGTTACTACTACCCGGATCCCGAGAAGGTCACGTCGGTGATGCGGCCGAGCAAGACCCTCAACACCGCCCTGGAGAGCATCAAGGGCTGACACCGCACCGAGCAACGACTGGCGGCCCCCTCTGCGCAGAGGGGGCCGTCAGCCGTTTCAAGCCGGAATGGGCCTTCTCTCGCCCTTGTAATGTGACCCGCGAAGGCACTCTCGACTGGCCAGGAGGCGGCGCCCATGTCCAAGATCAAGGTCGAAGGCACGGTGGTCGAGCTCGATGGTGACGAGATGACTCGCATCATCTGGAAGCTCATCAAGGAGACGTTGATCCTTCCGCATCTCGACGTGAACCTGGACTACTACGATCTCGGCATCGAGCACCGCGATGAGACCGACGACCAGGTCACCGTCGACGCGGCCAATGCGATCAAGAAGCACCACGTCGGCGTCAAGTGCGCGACCATCACGCCGGACGAGGCCCGTGTCAAGGAGTTCGGCCTCAAGCAGATGTGGTTGTCGCCCAATGGCACCATTCGAAACATTTTGGGCGGCACCATTTTCCGTGCGCCAATCGTGATCAAGAACGTGCCTCGATTGGTGCCCGGTTGGACCAAGCCGATCATCATCGGCCGCCACGCGTTCGGCGACCAGTACCGCGCCTTCAACACGAAGGTCGACCGGCCGGGCACCTTCACGGTGACCTTCACCCCGGACGACGGGAGTGAGCCGATGGTGCACGACGTGGTGCACATCCCCGACGAGGGCGGCGTCATCATGGGCATGTACAACTTCAAGAAGTCGATCCAGGACTTCGCCCGCGCGTCGTTCAAATACGGTCTGCAACAGAGCTATCCGGTCTATCTGTCGACGAAGAACACCATCCTCAAGGGCTACGACGGGATGTTCAAGGACGAGTTCCAGCGGATCTTCGACGAGGAGTTCAAGGCGGATTTCGACCAGCGGGGGCTCACCTACGAGCACCGCCTGATCGACGACATGGTCGCATCGTGCCTGAAGTGGGAGGGCGGCTACGTCTGGGCGTGCAAGAACTACGACGGTGACGTTCAATCCGACACCGTCGCACAGGGTTACGGGTCGTTGGGGCTGATGACGTCGGTGTTGCTGACGCCGGACGGCCAGACCATCGAGGCCGAAGCCGCGCACGGCACCGTCACACGACACTACCGGCAGCACCAGGCGGGCAAGCCCACGTCGACCAACCCGATCGCGTCCATCTTCGCCTGGACGCGTGGGCTCGAGCACCGAGGCAAGCTCGACGACACCCCCGAGGTGATCGAGTTCGCCGAGACGCTCGAGGAGGTCGTGATCGGCACCGTCGAGGGCGGTTTCATGACCAAGGATCTGGCCTTGCTGATCGGTCCCGAGCAGTCCTGGCAGACCAGTGAGGAGTACCTCGGCACGATCGCCGATCACCTCGCGAAGGCGCTGCGCTAGTTCGCGAGCGTGCGCGAACTGTGATTTCTTCGCGGCGTGTCGCCCTCCGACGCGCACGCTCGCGCAAGAGGAGGGCTCAGCCCGCGGGCGGCGCCTGCCGCTCGGGTTCGGTGTGCGCATCGACGAAGTCGGCGATCAGCTCGGTGATACGACCCGGCGCCTCGAGCATCGGGATGTGGCCCAGTCCCTCGAGCCGAACCACCTTGGTGTCGGGCGGCAGGTTGTCGATGAGGTACTTGTTGCCCCGCGGGGTGGGGAAGACCCTGTCCTTATCGCAGAGCACCAACTGGGTGGGCACCGCGACGCTGGCCAGTTCCAGCAGGCCGGGCAGTCGCAGCGTCTTGACCAACAGTTGGAAGTAGGCCGTGCAGTGGGTCGCGTCGTCGACGAGGGCGACCA
>JAOPUT010000122.1 GCA_025963385.1 Mycobacterium sp. | reverse complement strand
TGATCCGATCAACGAGGTAGTACAGCCCCTCGGAGTCTTGGAAGCCGCAGTCCCCGGAACGGTACCAGCCGTCGCGGAAATCGATGGCCGTCTTCTCGGGCTGATTGAAGTAGCCCGTGATCAGTGAGGCCGATCGACGCGCCCGCGTAGATGATCAGGCGCACCGAGGAGTAATCGGCGTGCGCTGCGTTGGGGTCGTCGAGCAACATCTGGATGACCGTGGGAACCAGGGGGACGACCGTGGGCCGATCGCGGGCGATGAGTTCGATGAGCCGCGCCGGTTCCGGCATCGAGTAGACGGCGACCGGCACCCCGTTGTAGAGGGCCTGAAGCCCACCCCCATGGCGTGGAATAGCGGCATGACGGTCAGCATGAGGTCCTCGGAGGTATAGCCGAGGGAGGGTTGCAGATGCTCGCAGAGCCGCAGGTAGAGGTATCCCTGGTGTGAGAGTTGGGCGCCCTTCGACGTGCCGGTGGTACCGGAGGTGTACATCAGTATCGCCGTCTGCCAGGGGTTGACCTCGACGGCCGGATCGCTGGCTGGGGCGGATTTCATCAGCGTGTCCAGTTCAGCGGTTCCCCTTCGGCGGAATCGAATCCGATGATCGGTGAGCCCAGGCCGGCCGAGGACACCAGGTGGGCGGCAAGATCGACGTACTCGCGATCGGCGATGAGAACCTCTGGCGCCGCGTCGCGCAGGATCTGTACCAGCTCAGGTGCGGCGAGGCGCCAATTCAACGGCAGGAGAGTGGCGCCCGCCTTGGAGGCGCCGAAGAGCGTCTCGAAGTATCGCGTGGTGTTCTTGGCGAGGAACGCGATGCGGGCCCCTCGCGTGACGTTCCATTCCAGCAGCACATTGGCCATCCGGTTGGATCGCGCATCGAGTTCGGCGAAGGTGGTTCTCCCGTCGGAATCCAGGAGGGCCGTTCGCTCCGGTGTGGTGCGGGCATGGTGGCGCGGGATGTCGCCGAGGGTCTTGACTTCGGCATGGAGCCACACCTGAACCTCCTAGGATCGCTCAACTCACGGATATTCCGCCGTTGATGCTGATGGTCTGACCCGTGATTCGGAACGCTGCGGGGCTGGCGAGGAAGATCGTCATCGACGCGAGATCCGCCGGCGTGGCCACGCCGAGATGGGCCATGGTGGCCGCTCTCGCGAACATCTTGGCGCTGAATGGATCTGAGGCAATCAGCGCGGCCCCCGGGGTGTCGGAGATGAGCGAGGGGATGAGGACGTTGATGCGCACGCGTTCGCGTTTGGCTTCTAGGGCAGCCGCTTTGGAGAACATCACGATCGCGGCCATCGCCGCGCCGATGAGGGTCTCCCCCGGGGTGGCCACCTTGGCCGCGTCCGAGGCGACGGTGATGATGGCACCATCTCCGCGGAGGCGCATGTCGGGCAATGCGGCGAGCATCATGTG
The DNA here is from genome assembly GCA_025963385.1 of Mycobacterium sp. Lineage (GTDB taxonomy): Bacteria > Actinomycetota > Actinomycetes > Mycobacteriales > Mycobacteriaceae > Mycobacterium. Next base: position 1,996 of record JAOPUT010000122.1, on the reverse strand, counting down.
CAGGGGCGGCAGGATGATCTCGTTGAGGCGCTGCTGGATCGACTGAATGGCGATGGTGTGCAGCAGCCGCGGGTAATCACTGGGGCCCGTCGTGTTCACCAACACGTCGATCGGCCCAAGCGCCGAACGACATTCCTGCTCCGCCCGAATTGCATCGTTCGGATCGGTCGCGTCGACCGAATGAAATGCACGTCGCCTTGCGGTGCACGCAGTGCGATCTTTGCGCACGTGGCGGCGCCGCGTTCTCGGTCGCGCCCGAAGAGCGCCACACGGGCGCCTCGCTCGGCGAACTGAGTCGCCGTCTCGAGCCCGACACCGGCGGTACCCCCGAGGACGGCGACGCTGCGGTCGGTGAAGCCCTGTTCGAGGATCACGGCACCTCGTCGAGGATTGCGGGGAGTGAAGACCGGTGGAATCCGTCGAAGGCCTCATTGTTTCTAGCCGGCTGCAGGTCCCACCACCCGCGACGGGCGTTCGGCGCACCCCCGTCGATGCGAAGGCACGAGCCGGTGATGTAGCTCGCCGCCGGCGACAACAGGTAGACGATGGCCGCGGAGACTTCGGCTTCGGTTCCAAATCGCTGCAACGGAATACCTGGCGTCAAGCCATTGCGGATGAACGCGGTGTCCTTGTGCTCGTAGGTGTCCAGGCCCTGGGATGCGATCGACCCGGGGGCGACGGTGTTGACACGGACACCCGATTCCGCCCACTCCGTCGCCGCGCACTCGCTCAACGTGAACATTCCGCCACGCGCCGCCGCGGAGTGGGAGAAATGCGGCCAGCCGTGCCAGATGTCGGCGATCATGTTGACGATCGCACCGCCGTGATCGATCATCCACCGGTTGTAGACCTCCCGCATCACGATGAAGCCACCCGTCAAATTACTTCTGACCACCGCCTCGAAACCCTTCGTCGAGATCGTCTTCAGCGGGGCGCGGTATTGACCGCCGGCGTTGTTCACCAGACCGTCGATGCGGCCATGATCGGTCAGCACTCGCTCGACGGTGGCGATAACCGCGGGTTCATCACGGATGTCGGCCACGTGGGTGGAGATGGAACCACCATCGGATTCGATCTCGCCGCGAACGTGTTCGAGTTTGGCGTCATTGCGCCCGACGATGGCCACGTGCGCACCGAGCGACGCCACCTCGTGGGCGGTGCACCGTCCGATACCACTGCCGCCGCCCGTGATGATGACGACGTGCCCATCAAGCAGGTCGCGGCGGTAGATCGAGTCGTATGACATGTGTTCCGTCCCAGTGTGATCAGTGCCGCTCGACGCGGGTCGTGGCCCGGTCGGCGTCTCGGCGCTCGATGAACTGCTCCTTGCGCTCGACGATCTCCGGATTGCCCATGGTCGAGTAGCCGTAGAGACATTCGAGCCGGAGCTGATCGTCCAGCGGGCGGCCGACGACCTCGAGAATCGTCTGCTTCGCAGATTCCACCGCGGCCCTGGGGTTGCGCAAGATCTTGGCCGCGACGTCCTCGGCAGTGGCCATCAGGTGGGCCTGGGGGACAACGCGATTGACCAGATGCACTTCCTTGGCCCGTTGTGCGTCGATGGGCTCACCCATCAGTTCCAGCTCCATGGCGATGCCCACCCCGACCGTGTTGACCAGCCGGACGATTCCTCCGTCCGCGAAGTGCATGCCCCGCCTCATGTGAAAGAACCCGAAATTCGCCTCCTCGGAGGCGATCCTGATGTCGCAAGCCAGGGCCAGTTCGATGCCACCGCCAATGACCCAGCCGTTGAGCGCTGCGATGATCGGCTTGGGCATTCGGTGCAGCCCTCGGGTGATCCGGCCGGCGAAACCCTTCTCCAGCAGGCTGCGCCCGAGTTCGGGTCCGGCGTGGAGCCAGGGGTCCACATGGGACTTGAGGTCGGCACCTGCGCAGAAACTCCGGTCGCCGGACCCGGTGAGGATCGCCACCCGGACGTCGGGATCGTCGCGAAAGTCTGACCACGCCGCGAATAGCAGCTCGTCGGTTTCGGTGT
>JAOPUT010000108.1 GCA_025963385.1 Mycobacterium sp. | reverse complement strand
TCACGTTCGACAACATGCGCTTCGGCAGGCCGGTCGAGGAGATCAGCGTGACCGCGAACGACTTCCTCGCCTTCAACAGTTCGATCTTCACCGAGCAGGTGTGGCTGCTGGCCGATGCGCTGCACGCCGGGATCGACGAGGTGACGGCGGCCGTCGAGGCGGTGGCCGCCGAGAACGACCACCAGATCTTCGATCACGTGTTGCGCGCCGGAACCACGGCGGGCCAACGGTGGAACTGGGTGGGACGGCGCCACGGTCAGCCACTCGTCGAGATCGAGACGTTGTGGACGGTCGGCAACGAGTACCCGAGACACTGGCCCAAGCCGCAGCACGGCTGGACGCTGACCATCGAGGGTGACCCGTCGATGCGCGCGCACTTCCTGTCGCTCGCCAGCTTCGAACGCGACGCGTCGATGCTCGAGCACGTGAACTCCGCGAACGTCGCCACCGGCATGCAGGTGCTCAACGCGATCCCCGCGGTCTGCGCCGCCGCCCCCGGCTTCGCGACGACGGCGACGTTGCCGCAGGTGCACAGCCTGATCGGCTTCGGCAACGCGCACTAGGCAGGACCCACGCTCCACTCTGCGCTGATGGCGGTGTCATGCGATGACTACTCGCACTTTCACACCACCAGCGCAGAGCCGGGCTGATGCTAGAGCAGGCCGAGCAGCTCCAGGTCGGTGACGTACTTGACGATCACCGGCGCCGAGATGTGCGGAATGTCCTTGTCCGGTCCGATCTTTGCGTCCTGCACCGCGGCACGGAACCGGTCGGTCGGCGCAATGGACCCGTTGAGGGGATGCTCCGGTGACTGGTAGTTGTGCAGCAGCGGCAGCAGCGACGCATTGCGCTGTTTCTCGGGAAGCGCCCTCAGGGTGGTCTCGAAACGAGCCAGCCAATCGCCGTAGCCGTCAACCCGACGGATCGAGTAGCCGGCCTCGACGAGCCAGTCCACGAACTCGTCCATGCCGATGCCGTCGTCGTACGGGTTCATCACGTGGTAGGTCTCGAAACCCTGCTCGACGCGGGAGCCCAGCGTCGAGATGGCCTCGGCGATGAACTCGACGGGCAGCCCGTCGTAGTGCGCGCGCTGCCGGTTACCCTCGGCGTCCAGCTCGTAGAACGACTGCGGCGCAATGCCGGTCGCGACCAGGCTGAGCATCATGCGGGTGAACATGTCGGGCAGGTTGAGCTGACCGGCATAGGTGGTGTCGGCCAGGATCATGTCGCAGCGGAACACCGAGGCCGGCAGGCCGTAGTGCTCGTTGGCCTCGCGGAGCAGCACCTCGCCGCCCCACTTGCTGTTGCCGTAGCCGTTGGCGTAGCTGTCGTCGATCTTGCGCGTTGCACTCACCACGCGGACGTCGGCGTCCTCGGTGTTGTTGGCGGGGTTGATCCCCGCGCCGACGGCCATCGTGGACACGTAGACGAACGGCTTGACCTTGGTCGTGAGCGCGATGCGGATGAGTTCAGCGGTACCAAGCACATTGGGCCCGAACAGCTGGCTGTAGGGCAGCACGTGGTTGACGAGCGCGGCCGGGTCGACGATGAGGTCGACGGTGTCGGCCAACCGGTGCCAGGTGGCGTCGTCGAGACCGAGGTTGGCCTCGCCCTTGTCGCCTGCGAACACCTCGAGGTGCTCGGCAGCCAGCTCGCGGTAGTGCGCGAGCAGCTTCGGGTCACCGCTGTCGAACGTCGCGTCCAGACGGGCGCGGGCAGCCGCGTCGTCCTTGGCACGCACGATGCAGATCACCTTGCCGTCGACGAGATCCATCCGCTCCAGCCACTCCAGGGCCAGGTAGCGGCCAAGGAATCCCGTTGCGCCGGTGAGCAGTACGGTGCGCACCTCGGCCGCGGGGCCGGGCAGTGACGTCGCGGCGGCCAGCGTCTCGGCGTCGATGAACTTGTCGAGCGTCAGATCACTTGCGTGCACCTCGACCGCGTCGCGGCCGTGGACCGCGTCGTACGTGGGCCGCTTGGACCCGCCGGCGCGTTCGGCTTCGACATAGGCGGCGATGGCGGCCAGGTCACTGGCCGGGCTGACGATCACGCCGACGGGCACGTCGACACCGAAGATGTCGTGCAGCAGGTTGGCGAACGTCAACGCGGACAACGAGTCTCCACCGAGATCGGTGAACTGGGCGTCGGCCTGGACGTCGGAGGCGGCAGCCCCGAGCAGCGCGCTGGCGGCCCGGCTGACGGTCTCGAGGACAGGCCGGTCGGCGCCGCTCTGGCGCAGGGCACGCAGTTCGCCCTCCTGACCGGAGGCCAGGTCGACGTACAGCTGCTCGAGGTCGGCGCCGTAGCGTTCCTTGAGCCGCGGCCACGCGAGCTTGCGGATCCCGGTCAGCAGACCGTTCTCCATCGTGAACGGTTCGGTCTCGACGATAAAGTCTCGAGGAATTTCGTACGACTGCAGACCCGCCGTGCGGGCGGCGTCCTTGATCGACGCACTGATCGCCGGCTTGAGTTCGGCTGCATCATAACGTGATTGGGCGTCCTCGCTGGGCACGACGACGGCCAGCAGGTACGGGCGCGCACTGTTGCCGTAGATGTAGATCTGACGCACCAGCGGGCTGTCGGTGAACGCCGCCTCCAGCTTGGAGACGGTGACGAACTCACCCTGGGACAGCTTGAGCACGTTGTTGCGCCGATCCAGGTACTTCACCTGGTCGGGGCCGATGTCGGCGACGATGTCACCCGTGCGGTAGTAACCGTCGGCGTCGAACACCTCCGCGGTGACCTCTGGCCGCTTGTAGTAGCCGGGGAACAGCTGCTCGGACTTCACCAGCAGCTCGCCGCGGGGATGCGGCACGTCGGTGCCGAAGTAGCCCAGCTCGGGGACGTCGACCAGCTTGTAGTCGATCACCGGTGGGCGCCGGATGTGGCCGTCGACGAAGACGGCACCCGCCTCGGTCGAGCCGTAACCCTCCACCAGGTGCATGTCGAGGAAGTCCTCGACCCATGCCTTCAGTTCGGGCGAGATCGGCGCCGAGCCGGTGATGGCGCTGACGTAGCGGCCGCCGAGCAGGCGCTCGCGCAGTTCCTCGACGCCCACGCCGCGGCCGGTCTGGCTGACGTACTCCTGGTAGAGCATGTCCCAGATGCGCGGGACGAAGTTCATCTGCGTGGGCCGGACGAGCGCCAGGTCCTCGAGCAGTGTCGACAGGTCGCTGCGGGCGGCGAAGTACACCGTGCCACCGCTGGCGAGCGTCCCGTAGAGAACGCCGCGCCCCATCACGTGGCTCATCGGGAGGAAGGCCAGCGCGATCGCGGGGAGGACGCCCTGCTTCTCGTCCCAGTGCGCGTTGGCGGCCGAGCGCCACATGTTGGCGACCTTGCTCGCCGGGTAGATCGCGCCCTTGGGGGCGCCGGTGCTGCCGGAGGTGTAGACGAGAAGCGTGAGTGGATCTGCGTCTGATCCCGAACCGTCACCGACGACCGACTGCGGCGCGGCGAGATCGCGGCCACGGGCCAGCACGTCGGCCAGGGTCTGCACGGTCACGGCGGTGTCCTTCAACCGTGCCGCGGCTGCCTCGATTGCGTCGCGGTGGTCGTCGACCTCGGGCTGGAAGTCGAACACGATCAGGCTGGCGGGCGCGGGTCCGCTGAGGATGAGTTCGACGGCGTCGTCGAGGTAGTCGATGCTCGACGCGATGACGGCGGGCTCGGTCTCCTCGATGATCGGCTGGAGTTGGGCGTGCGGGGCGCTGGTCTGCAGCGGTACGGAGACCGCGCCGAGTTGTGTCGTGGCGGTGTCGATGACGGTGTAGTCGACGCTGGTGAATCCGAGGATGGCGATCCGGTCGCCGGGTTCGACGGGCTGGTGCTGCACCGCGGCAGAGAACGCCTGCACGCGGTCCCACAGCTGGCCGTAGCTGACGGTGTCGAAGCGGGGTGCCAGCTTGGCCGTCGTGCGGCCGGCCTCGGTGACGTATTCAACGGCGCGCTGACCGAGCGCGGGGCGGTCGGCGTACCCCTCCATCACGGTCCGGACGACCTCGGGCAGGCGCAGTCCGGGCCGACTGGCGGCCTCGCTGACGGCGTCATCGGGCTTTGCGGCGGCGAACTGCTCGTCGTCGGAGTACAGGTCGGCGATGCGGCGTTCGAGACGCGCTTCGCGGGTATCTGTCGACATGGGTTACCTCTAACTGGTTCGCGGAGATCGTGGAGATCCTTGCTTCGGGGGCCTCTTCGCCCTCTCGATACGACATAACGTTAGCAAAACTAAAGATATGCCCCAAGTAGTTGACCTGCGAGTTCGCTGTGTGACCCCGCTCACATGCCAATGTTGGTTATAGTAACTAAGTAAAGCTACGAGAGGCGCAACGATGACACGGACCAACGACGACACCTGGGACCTCGCCACCAGCGTGGGGACCACCGCGACCATGGTGGCGGCGGCCAGGGCGATCGCCACCGACGAGGGCGCGATCAACGATCCGTTCGCCGAACCGTTGGTGCGCGCAGTCGGTGTGGACTTTCTCACTCGTTGGGCGACCGGTGAGCTGAGGTCCGACGACGTCGACGACGAGGGCACCACCTGGGGTCTGGCGCAGATGCCCGCCGCGATGGCGGCACGCACGCGCTACTTCGACGAGTTCTTCGCCAACGCCGCGGCGGCCGGAATCCGCCAGGCAGTCATCCTGGCCTCGGGGCTCGACGCCCGCGCCTACCGACTGGACTGGCCCGCCGGGATGACGGTGTACGAGATCGACCAACCCGCCGTCATCGAGTTCAAGACGTCGACGCTGGAAGGCCTCGGCGCCCAGCCGACGGCGGACCTCCGCACGGTGGCCATCGATCTGCGCGAGGACTGGCCGGCGGCACTGAAGGCGGCGGGGTTCGACTCCTCCGAGCCTTCGGCGTGGATCGCCGAGGGCCTGTACGGCTACCTGCCCCCGGAGGCGCAGGACCGTCTGCTCGACGCCGTCACCGCGCTCGGCGCCCCCGGCAGCAGGTTGGGCAGCGAGGCCGTGCCGAACACCGCGGACCTCGATCCCGACGAGGCGCGGGAACGCATGCGGGAGGCCACGGCGAAGTGGCGGGAGCACGGCTTCGATCTCGACTTCTCCGAGCTCGGGTTCCAGGGTGAGCGCAATGACGTCGGCGACTACCTCGCCGCCCGCGGGTGGACGTCGGTCGCCACGCCGATGGCCGAACTCCTCGACAGCCACGGCTTCGCGGCGATCCCGCAGACCGACGACGACAGGCAGACCATGAACGGCGTCACGTACTACACGTCGACGCTGGGCTGACTCACGCCGCGCGCGCGGCCTCCATCTCGAGCTCGGCCTCATAGGCGCCCTCGCCACGGCCGAGCGAGAAGGTGGCCGCGGTCATCGCGGCCACCGCGATGATGAGGGCGATCAGCTCGTACCCGCTGACGTCGAGTTCCTCACCGAGGAGGAGCGCACCGAGGCAGACGGCCACCACCGGCTCAAGAACCAGCATCGTCGGCACCGACGTCTGCAGGGCGCCCGCATGGAAGGCGGACTGCTGCAGCAGGGTGGCGACGATGCCGAGGATCACCAGGGCATACGGCGCCGGGGTGGCCAACAGTGCCATCGCACCCCGTTGGTTCAGCAGGTGCATGACGATCTTCGTGACCACGGCGACCACCCCGAACAGCACGCCCACCCCCACGGCGAACAGCACCGCTCGCTGCGAGCCGTCCAACCGGCGGGCCACCAGCACGCAGCCGACGATGAGCGCCAGGCAACCGAAGGCAACCAGCACGGACACGGGAACCGACGCCGGCTGGTCGGGTGGACCCGGCCTGGCGAGCAGCACGAACAACGCCAGCGACAGCGTGAGCAACCCGGCCCACAACCACTCACGACGGGTGACGCGACGCCCTGCGAGCCGCGCACTCAGCGGCAACGCGAACAACAGCGCCGACACCAGAAGGGGTTGGACGACGATCAGCGAACCCTTCACCAGGGCGAGCGCCTGGAATCCGTAGCCGGCGACGGCCACCGCCGTGCCAACCCACCAGACCGGCCGCCGCAGGAGCGTCGCGATCATCCGCGCGCTCACGCTCTGGTCCGACGGCACGTCCATGGTCGCCCGCTGACGCACCACGATCCCGACGGCCATGCAGACGGCTGAACACAGCGCGAAGAGGACGACGAGTCCATGGCCCAACAACGTCCTCGGCACCCTTCCTCGGTGATGCGACAGTCCCCGTCACTACACCGTAGAGGTGTCGCTAGCCTGCTTCGACTCGACCGTCCTGCGGGGCGTCTCGGCGCGTCGCGGGATCGATGCGGTCGCCGACCTTCGCCACCACGTCATCGACCTTGCTGACCGCCGCGTCGCAGAGGTTGCGCACCCTGTCGCCCGCCGTGTCGACGTCGTCCGCCGCGCTCAGGAGATACGACCGGACGTTGATCCGCAGGCGGTCGGCCGCGTGCCGCACCCGGCGGCGAAGACGGTCGTCGACCTCGATGGTGACGTACGGCAGTACTCGAATTGCCATGTCCCGCTCCCCTCGTTCAGACCAGGCTAACGGCAGGAGCGTCAGCCCGTGCGCGGTGAGTGGACCGTCAGTGCGGCGGTCATGCAATCATCGCGGGCATCCTGTCCCACCCGCGGATCGTCGACGTCGGGCAGAACTCGGCGGCCGCCATGTCGATCTCCCATTCGGGGAAGCGCTTGAGGATCTCCTCGAGCGCGACGCGGCCTTCGAGGCGAGCCAGCGAGGAGCCGAGGCAGAAGTGGGCGCCGACGCTGAAGCCGAGGTGTGCGCGGGGTTCGCGGGTGACGTCGAACGCGTCGGCATCAGGCCCGAACTGGCGGTGGTCGCGGTTGGCCGCGCCGATGAGCATCATCATCACGGCACCCTCGGGCACGGTCTGCCCGTAGTAGGTGACGTGGCGGGTGACGTAGCGCGCGACGTGTGGGGCGGGCGGCTCGTAGCGGACGAGTTCCTCGACGGCCCTTGGGATCAGCGTCGGATCCTCGACTAGTCGGCGGCGCTGGTCGGGGTGCTCGGCGAGCACCTTCCCCGCCCAGCCGATCAGGCGGGTGGTGGTGTCGTTGCCCGCGCCTGCGACGACGTTGAGATAGGTCAGCAGCTCCTCCCGGCTGAGCTTGCGGGTGGTGCCGGTCTCGTCGACGAACTCGACGTTGAGCAGCTCGGTCATGATGTCGTCGGACGGGTTGTCGACGCGCCAGTCGATGTAGTCGGCGAAGATGTCGCCGGTGATCAGACCCTCCTCCGCGGCCTTCATCGGTTTGCCGGCCTCGGTCCGCATCTGGCCGGTGACGTGGTCGCGGACGGCTTCCTGGTCGGCCTCGGGAATGCCGATCAGCGCGCTGATGGTCTTCATCGGCATCTGAGCGCCGAGGTCGGTGACGAAGTCGAACCGTCCGGTGCCGACGATGGGATCCAGGCTGTCAGCGCAGTACCCGCGGATCCGCTCCTCGAGGAGGGCGATCTTGCGCGGGGTGAACATCCGGGCCAGCAACTTGCGGTGGATGTCGTGGACGGGCGGGTCCTCGAAGATCAGCACCCCAGGTGGAATGGGGATGTTGGCCTTGATCAGCTCGATGATGGCGCCGCGCGCGGAGCTGAACGTGCCGTGGTCGACGATCGCCTTGTTCACGTCGGCGTAGCGACTCAGTGCGTAGAAGTCGTGCTGGGAGTTGTAGTACAGCGGCGCTTCCTCGCGCAGCCGCCGGAACGTCGGGTACGGATCGGCGTTGATCTCGACGCTGTACGGGTCGAAATAGACCTCTGAGTTCGTATCGGGGTTGGCTGCCTCAACGGTCATTGAGTCTGCCTCTCTGGGGCTGGCGAAGGTTGCTTACACGCGTAAGTTACACGGCTGGGCAACTGCCCGACAAGCATCTGGAGGGATCAGGTCGACGCGCGGTGGATCAGCCGGGCGACGTTGTCGATGCTCGGCTCCTGCACCGGCGGATAACCGAGTTCGGTCATCATCGCCGCCACCGAGGCGTCGACGATCGTCTCCGCGTCGAACGCCACCGACGTCAGGGGCGGCCCGCTCACGGCGCCGAGCGCCCGCGCGTCGACGCCCATCACGGCGAGGTCGTCGGGGCAGTTCAGACCCGCCATGCGTACCCCGTGCAGGCACACCATCGCGGTCTCGTCGCTGTCCGCGCACACCGCGGTCACACCCTCGGCGACCCACGCCCGCACGACGTCCGCGGCATCGGTGCCGTCCGTCGCGAGCGTGCCGGTGACCAGGTCGGGCAGGTCGTGACGGGCCGCCGCGACCCGCAGGCCCTCGAGCCAGTACTCGCCAAGCGGCCGCACCTGTTCGACGTCGGAGAACGCGAACGCCAGCCGGCGATGGCCCCGCGCCACCAGGTGCTCGACCCGCATCTCGCCGATGGTCATGTGCAGCTTGCCCATCGCGTGCAGCTGCGCGCTGCCGAGGTGGATCTGCGGGATGCGCGCCGCGGTGACGGCCTCGAGGGCAGCGCCGCTCAGCGGGAACACGCTCGTCACCGCGATCGGGTTGAGGTCGGCGATCGCGTCGACGACGTTGCGGCCGTCCTCGGTCTCGAACTGCAGGGAAAGCACCACGCCGTGCCTGGCGAGCGCGGTGGTCAGGCGGCTACCGACCTCGATCAACAGATCGCCGAGCGAGATCTTCGGGACGATGTAGAGCACCACGCCGCTCCCGCCGACAGCGAGATTCCTGGCCGCCAGATTGGGCCGGTAGCCGAGTTCCTTGGCCGCGGCGCGCACCGCGGCCTTGGTCTGCGCCGAGATCGTCTG
>JAOPUT010000094.1 GCA_025963385.1 Mycobacterium sp. | reverse complement strand
GTTGAGGTAACGGGTCAGGATCTCCGGCTTGGTGAACGTCTTGTCCAGCGTCAGCGCCATGCGGATCTCGCGCAGCTTTCGCGCGGGGGTGGTCTCGACCGCCGCGCGCTTCTCGGCGTCGGTCTGCGCGATGACGAGCAACTGGTAGTTCTTCACGTACTGCTGCTCGATGGTGGAACCACCGCGGGTGTCCGCGGCCCCTGACACGTAGCCCGAGAGGCCGGTGAGCGTGCCCTTCCAGTCGACGCCGTTGTGCTCGGCAAACCGCTTGTCCTCGATCGAGACGATCGCCAGCTTCATCGAGTTGGCGATCTGATCGCTGGGGACCTCGAAGCGCCGCTGGTTGTACAGCCACGCCAGCGGGTTGCCCTTCGCGTCGACCATCGTCGAGACCGCGGGAACCTCGCCCTCGACGAGCTGAGCCGAGCCGTTGGCGACGACGTCGGAGGCGCGGTTGGACATCAGTCCGAAGCCGCCGACGAGCGGGAACATCAGGCCGGCGGCCACAACGCTGGCAAGGAGGATGCACCACGCGAGCTTGATGACCGTGACCGCCGGTGGGACGCGCCGCGGCGGCGGCGTAGCCTGCGATCGGTCTGACATGGCTACAGAGTAGCGACGTCGACCACCACCAGCTTCGCAGCCGCCCATTTAGCCTTCACGCAAGCTCTGCGCAAGCGCTGTAAGTGCGAGAAGATGTAACACGGGACGGTCGTGCCATAAATTCGCGAACTGACTGTTGCGCAAAACCCCCCTGACCACCTAGCTTTGACTGACAGTGCGATCTAGGTAACACTCCAAATCGCAATGTGGCGTAGATCGCACTAGCGTTCTACACCGAAGACTGGGCCGTCGCAGGGGGCGGCTGGACGAAGGGATCGCTGGTGTCAGGTACACGGCCCGCGGCGCGCAGGACAGTCATGAGTTCTCCAGTCAATGGTGTTTTAGTCCACGGTGCCGAAGCCGAAGCCCGCATCGCGTGGGTCTCTCAGGCGCGCTGCCGTCAGGCCGATCCCGACGAACTGTTCGTCAGGGGCGCCGCCCAGCGAAAGGCGGCCGTCATCTGCCGCCACTGCCCGGTGATCTCCGAATGCGGCGCCGATGCGTTGGACAACCGAGTCGAGTTCGGGGTGTGGGGCGGCATGACCGAGCGTCAGCGTCGCGCCCTGCTCAAGCAGCATCCCGAGGTGGTGTCGTGGGCCGAGTTCTTCGCCGCCCAGCGCAAACACCGCAGCGCCGTCTGAGTCTCCTCCGACGCTAGGCCGCGTCCGTATCGCCGGTGATCTGATCGGCGATCGCGCGCAGAGCCTCCAGATCGGACACGTCGAACGGCAGCGAAGGTACGCCGACGATCGCCACGTGCGGGTTCGCCCCGGTGAACCGGGATAGCAACCGCACTTCCCGCTTGGCCGTCTGAGCCCGGTCGGCGTGGATCCGCAACACCGCAGCCGCGAGCTCGTCAGCCTCGTCCAGGTGGTCCGCCGCGTCGCGCGCTTTGTCGGACTGCAGGTCGCACAGCGTGGGGTGGGTGCGATTGAGGATCAGCCCGGCGAGGGGCATCTTCTCCTGAGACAGCCGGTCCACGAAGAACGAGGCTTCGCGCAGCGCATCGGGTTCGGCCGCCGACACGACGACGAACTGGGTGCCCCGGCGCTTGAGCAGTTCGTAGGTGCGGTCGGCCTTCTCACGGAACCCGCTGAACGTCGAATCCAGGGCCTGCACGAAACCGGCTGCGTCCGAAAGCATTTGGGAACCGAGTACCGTCGAGAGCGCCTTCATGGCCAGCCCGACGGCGCCGGTCACCAGTTTGCCGATGCCTCGCCCAGGCGCGAGCAGCAGGCGCCACAGCCTGCTGTCCATGAAGCTGCCGAGCCGCTTCGGCGCATCGAGGAAGTCCAGCGCGTTGCGTGACGGGGGAGTGTCGACGACGACCAGATCCCACTTGTCCTCGCCAAGCAACTGGCCGAGCTTCTCCATGGCCATGTACTCCTGCGTGCCCGCAAGTGACGTGGCGACGGTTTGGTAGAACTGGTTCTCCAGGATCGCCTCGGCGCGGTCGCCGCCCGAATACTGGATCACCATCTCGTCGAACGTACGACGCATGTCGAGCATCATCGCGTGCAGTTCGCCGGTCACCTCGGGGGCCAGCGGCACCCGCTGGGGAGTGTTGCCGAGATCCTTGATGCCCAGCGCCTGTGCCAACCGCTTCGCCGGGTCGATCGTCAGGACGACGACGGTGCGCCCGTACTCGGCGGCCCGCAGTGCCATGGCCGCAGCGGTCGTCGTCTTGCCGACACCGCCTGCGCCGCAACAGACCACGACGCGATTGGACCTGTCCGACAGGATCGCGTTCATGTCGAGGGCGGTGGGTGTGGTGCTCATCTGGACCTCATACTCTTCGCGCAAGCGCTCATCTGGACCTCAATGCTCTTCGCGCAAGCGCTCATCGGACGCCCTGCTGGCTCAATGCCTCGGCGAGTTCGTACAAGCTGCCGAGATCGACACCGTCGGCGATCGCGGGTAGTTCGAGTCGCGGGATGTCGACCGCATCGAGTTGCACCGCGCTCTCGGCCCGCGCGCTGATCCGCGTCGCGTGCTGGATCGTCTCGGTGAGAAGCCCGGCGAAGTCGCGGTCGGGCAACGTGATTCCGGCCTTGGTCAGGCCCGCCCGCACCGCGTCGGCGTCGATGTCACCCTCGGCGGCCTTGGCGAGGTCGTCGGCATCCAGGTAGGCGGGGATGTTGCGATTGACGATGACGCTGCCGATCGGCAACCCCATTTCCTTGAGCTCGTCGATCGCCTCGAGCGTCTCCTGGATCGGGAGCGCCTCGAGAAGGGTGACCAGGTGGATGGCCGTCAACTCGGAGTGCAGCAGCTTGACCACGCCGTCGGCCTGCGAGTGGACTGGGCCGCCCTTCGCCAGATCGGACACGGCCTTGGTGACGTCGAGGAACCGGGCGATGCGTCCCGTCGGCGGTGAGTCCACCACGACGGCGTCGTAAGCGCCGTGCCCCGAGGTGCCCCGTGCCTTCTCTCTCTCGCTGCGGACGACGATCTCCTTGATCTTTCCGGTCAGCAGGACGTCCCGAAGACCCGGCGCGATGGTCGTCGCGAATTCGACTGCGCCGATTCGCCGCATCGCGCGCCCGGCGATACCGAGGTTGTAGAACATGTCGAGGTACTCGAGGAAGGCGGCCTCGGTGTCGATGGCCAGCGCGTTGACCTGACCACCACCGTCGGCGGTGGCGATCTTCACCTCCTCATACGGCAGCGGTGGCACGTCGAAGAGCTGCGCGATGCCCTGGCGCCCTTCGACTTCGACCAGCAGCACCTTGCGGCCGCCGGCGGCCAGCGCCAGCGCCAGCGAGGCCGCGATCGTCGACTTGCCGGTGCCACCCTTGCCGGTCACGAAGTGCAGCCGCGCCTTGGTGAGCCGGGATGGCCAACCGACGGACGAACGGCTGCTGGATTCGGGAACGTCGGTGGTCACCACTGCATGCTATCCATCGCACACACAGTCACCGATAAGCTCAGCCTCATGAGCGAACTGACGAAGTGGGAATACGTGACGGTGGCCCTGCTGACGCATGCAACCAAGCAGATCCTCGACCAGTGGGGCGAGGATGGCTGGGAGCTGGTCTCCGTGGTTCCCGGACCCACTGGCGAGCAGCTCGTCGCGTACATGAAGCGGCCCAAGTGAGCGTGACCGGCGGGCAGCGAAGCGACTCGGGGATTGTCTCCGCGCGACTGGCGGAGCTCGGCATCGAGCTGCCCGAGGTCGTCACCCCGCTGGCCGCGTACGTTCCCGCGGTGCGGACCGGCAACCTGGTCTACACCTCGGGTCAGCTTCCGATGGTCGCAGGCGCGCTTCCGCAGGCGGGCAAGGTCGGCGGCGGGGTGACCCCCGAGGACGCCAAGGGCCTGGCCCGGCTGTGCGCGTTGAATGCGCTGGCCGCAGTGCACGCCCTAGTCGGCATCGACTCGGTCGTCCGTGTGGTCAAGGTCGTGGGCTTCGTGGCGTCCGCGCCCGGCTTCAACGGCCAACCCGGTGTCATCAACGGTGCGTCGGAACTGTTCGGCGAGGTCTTCGGTGACGCGGGCGCCCACGCCAGGTCTGCGGTCGGGGTGTCCGAGTTGCCGCTGGATGCGCCGGTGGAGGTGGAGTTGATAGTAGAGGTCGCGTGACCCTGAAGCATCCCGCATACGGGCAGTTGCGCCGGGTCACGGACACGGCGTCGGTACTGCTGTGTGACAACCCAGGATTGATGACGCTGGACGGCACCAACACCTGGGTGCTGCAGGGGCCGGGTAGCGACGAGTTGGTCATCGTGGACCCCGGACCCGACGACGACGCGCACGTCGAGCGGATCGCCGCCCTCGGCAAGATCGGCCTGGTGTTGATCAGCCACAAGCACGGTGATCACACCGACGCGATCGACAAGCTGGTCGAGCGCACGGGTGCCGTCGTGCGCGCGGTCGGGAGCGGCTTCCTGCGCGGGCTCGGCGGTCCGCTCTCCGACGGCGAGGTGATCGACGCCGCGGGTCTGCGCATCACGGTGCTGGCCACGCCGGGGCACACGGCGGATTCGCTGTCGTTCTTGGTCGACGGCGTCCGGGGCCAGGGAAGCGACGGGAGAGGTGCGGTGCTGACCGCGGACACGGTCCTCGGTAAGGGGACGACCGTCATCGACAACGAAGACGGCAGCCTTCGTGAGTACATGGAATCGCTGCGACGGCTCAACGGTCTCGGTTCCCGGGCGGTGCTGCCCGGGCACGGTCCGGATCTGGCCGACCTCGAAGCGGTCACCGCCATGTACCTCAGGCATCGGGAGGAGCGTCTCGGCCAGGTGCGCGATGCGCTGGCGGTTCTCGGTGAGGACGCCACCGCGCGGCAGATCGTCGAACACGTCTACACCGACGTCGACGAGAAACTCTGGCCGCACGCGGAATGGTCGGTGCAGGCGCAGCTAAACTACCTGCGCTCCTGAACCCGACGCGAAATGGGTTGCGCCAGAGGTGAACTCAGCGGGCTCGACGGGCCAGTCGCTCGGAGTCGCTGATCAGAACGCTCTTGCCCTCGAGGCGGATCCAGCCGCGATGGGCGAAGTCGGCGAGCGCCTTGTTGACCGTCTCGCGCGAGGCGCCGACCAGCTGGGCGATCTCCTCCTGCGTCAGGTCGTGCGTCACGCGAAGCGCGCCGCCCTCCTGCGTGCCGAACCGCTGCGCGAGCTGCAGCAGCTGCTTGGCGACGCGGCCGGGCACGTCGGTGAAGATGAGGTCGGCCAGGTTGTTGTTGGTGCGGCGCAGGCGACGGGCCAGGACGCGCAGTAGTTGCTCGGCGATCTCCGGTCGGTCGGCGATCCACGCGCGCAGGGCATCCCGGTCCATCGACACGGCGCGCACCTCGGTGATGGTGGTGGCGCTCGACGTGCGTGGCCCTGGGTCGAAGATCGACAGCTCGCCGAACATGTCGGACGGACCCATGATGGTGAGCAGATTCTCGCGCCCGTCAGGTGAACGACGGCCGATCTTCACCTTGCCCGAGATGATGATGTAGAGCCGGTCACCGGGTTCGCCCTCGGCGAACACCGTGTGCCCACGCGGAAAGTCGACTGGCTGCAGTTGCTTGGTCAAAGCGGAGACCGCAGTCGGTTCCACTCCCTGGAAGATTCCGGCCCGCGCCAGGATCTCGTCCACGTTTACCCTCTTAAGCCGTCGGAAATATGACACGCGAAAGCCACCACGTCTTGATGGCGAAATCAGTCTAAGCGTAGGCAGCTTCGCGACGTGCCAACGCTACACACGATAGGCGTGGCGAGTCGTCCGAAATTCCGGATTGGATCCGTGGTGGAGGAAGACCTGCGTGGGCAAACCCCTGGGAGTTTCGGCGAGCAGTCGTTCGTGGCCGTCGTCGTAGGGGTCGTCGAGCAACTCGTACGTCTGCGTCTCGCTGGCTCTCGCAGCGGGCTTCGCGCAGTCCGCCTTGGCCTGTTCGAGGAACGCGCTGACATCCGCCGGGGACACCGCATCGCCGCCGAGTCCGGCCTCCAGACGGTCGAGCCCGAAGGTTGCCAACATCAGCAACCCCGGGATGAACGCCACGAACAACCAAGACACATGGCGAAGTAAACACGCCGAAGGTCTCAGCAGGATCACGAAATGCCACCGGTCCGCGCTTACACTTGTCGGTTCCGTCAGTAGGCTGGCTTCGTGGCAAAAGGCGTAACGGCAGCCCCCCGATCCACCAAGTTCGACGCGGAGACACACGTCGGCCTGGTACGGCGGGCGCGACGGATGAATCGGACCCTCTCCCAAGCGTTTCCGGTCGTATATTGCGAGCTCGACTTCACCAACCCGCTGGAGCTCACGGTGGCGACGATCCTGTCGGCGCAGAGCACCGACAAGGGCGTCAACCTGGCGACCCCTGCACTGTTCGCGAAGTACCGGACCGCAGCGGACTACGCGGGCGCCGACCGCGAGGAACTCGAAGCCCTCGTCCGCACCACCGGCTTCTATCGCAATAAGGCCAACTCGCTCATCCGGCTGGGCCAGGAGCTCGTCGCACGATTCGGCGGCGAGGTCCCCCACACTCTCGACGAGCTGGTGACGCTGCCAGGTGTTGGCCGAAAGACCGCCAACGTGATCCTCGGCAACGCCTTCGACATCCCCGGCATCACCGTCGACACGCACTTCGGCAGGCTGGTCCGCCGGTGGCGCTGGACCGAACTCGAGGACCCGGTCAAGGTCGAGTCCGCGATCGGCGAGCTGATCCCGCGGAAGGAGTGGACGCTGCTGAGCCACCGCGTGATCTTCCACGGCAGGCGGGTGTGTCACGCCAAGAAACCGGCCTGCGGAGTATGCGTGCTGGCCAAGGACTGCCCGTCGTACGGCTTGGGCCCGACGGATCCCCTGACGGCCGCCCCACTCGTGAAGGGTCCCGAAACGGAGCATCTGCTGGCGCTGGCCGGACTCTGAGCACCAGCGATCCCATGCGCTCGTCGACCAGATGGACCGTGGCGGTGCTGGTCGTCCTCGTGGCGCTGGGCGTTGCGTTGTGGCGTGAGGTCGGCGCGGAGGATCGCGGCGGTCCGAGCAGTGGAGGCGGACCTGCGCCGTCCTCGGGTGCCGCCCGCGCCCATCGCGATGCCGACACCGCGCAGGCACTCGCAGGTCCTCGCGCGCAGGCCAACCTTCCGCCGTGCCCCCAAGAGTCCGCTGGCCCGAGCCCGGAGGCGCTCGGCGAGGTCATGGTCGAATGTGCAGCCAACGGCAGTCCCGTCGACGTGGGCCACGTGGTCGCCGGTCGCAACGTGGTGCTGAACCTGTGGGCCTACTGGTGCGGCCCATGCGCCGACGAACTCCCCGCGATGGCCGAGTACCAGCGTCGGATGGGACCCGCAGTGACGGTGCTGACCGTGCACCAGGACGAGAACGAGACCGCGGCGCTCTTGCGGCTGGCCGAGCTCGGCGTCCGGCTCCCCACGCTTCAGGACGGTCGACGCCTCGTCGCCGCAGCGCTCGACGTGCCCAACGTCATGCCCGCCACCGTCGTCCTTCGCTCGGACGGTACGGTGGCCGAAATCCTGCCGCGCACGTTCACCAGCGCCGATGAGATCGCGGCGGCGGTGAATCCACAGATGGGAGTGCGGGGTTGATCTCCAACGGTGACGGGGGACCGCTGGCGACTCTCGATGCCGCGGCAGCTCCGTCCTGGCTCAAGCCGCTACTCGAGAACGTCGGTGTCGTGCCGCGTGCCTACCGCCGCCGAGTGCCCGCCGACGTGCTCGCGGCGATCACGGCGGCCAACACCACCGCGACGATGACCGGAGCCAAGCGGGACGCCGCCGTACTCGTCCTGTTCTCGGGATCGTTCGACTCGCCGCCGGGCGGCCCGCCCGACGCCTTGCCCGACGACGCCGACCTGTTGCTCACCGTCCGGGCGTCGACATTGCGCCAACATGCCGGCCAGGCCGCCTTCCCCGGCGGCGCCGCAGATCCGGGCGACGGCGGACCCGTCGGCACCGCGCTGCGGGAGGCGCGTGAGGAGACCGGCATCGACACCACCCGGTTGCAGCCCCTGATCACACTCGACCGGATGTTCATCCCACCGTCGGGCT
>JAOPUT010000077.1 GCA_025963385.1 Mycobacterium sp. | reverse complement strand
GCCGCGATCGAACCACAGCTGGGCCTGGGCGGACGGTGTCTCAATCGACCGGTGAAAGGACCCGAGGTCGTAGTAGGGCTCGGCCTCCGTCTGCCCTGCGGACGCGATACTGGTCATGACGGGCACGATAATTCGTCCACGCCTTCGGGGCGAGCACTGCGATCACCGCGAGCGCGAGTCCGGCCGCACCCCAAATCGACAGGGTGACAATCGGTGTCAGAGCGCCGTTGCCGCCGAAGTACTCGATGCTGCGGAGCAGCGCCACGCCCGAGCCCTGGGGGACGATCGCGTTGAACGTCGTGTAGAAGCCCGTCAGCAGCGGCAGCCCGACGGGGCCCGCGGCCGCGGCGTTGCCGACGATCACCAGGAACAGCGTGACCAGCGCCGACGCGACGGTGCCGAAGGCCGCCGCCACACCCGTGACGGCACCGGCGACGCCCATCGCATAGAGCCACAGTGCGCCGAAGACCTGCCAGGTGTGGCTGGTCAGCGCGCCGAGGACGGCATCGACGTAGAGCGTCACGCCGCCCGCCAGCAGTGCGGAGTACGCGGCCAGGGTCAGGGTGCGAAGTGCCAGCGTCGACAGCCTGCGCACGCTGCCCATCATCAGCCCGAAGACCGCCGCGCCCATCGTCGCGCCGATGGACAGGAAGATGACGGCGTAGAACTCGACGGTGCCCTGCGGGTCGGCAGCCGAGGTGGGGGCGACGTCCTCGACGCTCGGCGTCAGCCCGGCTTTCGCCGCGATGGCTCGACCGACCGACTCCGAGGCGTTGGCGACACTGCGGCCACCGCCGCCCGCGACGTAGATCAACAGGTCACCGGTCGGCTCGGCGACGAAGGCCGCGTCGGTCTTGCGCTCGAAGACTTGAGCGCGAGCGGAGGCGGCGTCGGCGACCTGCGTGACCGACAGGGTGTCCTGGCCGCGGATCGCGTCCACCATCTGCTGCGGGCCTGCGACTGCGACGTCGAGGTGGTGCAGCGTCGGCTTGGCGAAGGCGCCGGAGTAGCTCGCGATCATGGCGATGACGAAGACGGTGAGTGCCGCCATCGTCATTGCCATCTTGCGAACGTCGGCTCGCGAGACGCGGCGGTTGGCGACGTCGGCCAGTTTCGGAGCGTGATGTTCGTGCGGTGCTTCGTGCTTGCCCATCGTGGTTCTCCCTTTCTAACGGGGTTGCTGAGTGGCGGTGAGACCGAGGAGCGCGTCGACGGTGTCGAGTGCGGCGGTCACCCTGCCGCGGAGGTCGGTCGCCGAGGGGTCTTCCATCCAGGACCGGAGCACCTCCTGGAATCCGCCGACGAGGAAGCGGCTGACGGATTCCGGGGCGATGTCGGCGATCGGGCCGACGACGTGCATGCCCTGCGCCGCGATCTCGGCGCAGGCGGGCAGCAGTTCGTCGCGGAAGGCAGCGACCACGCGTTGGGTGACCGCACTCGGCACCACGTTGCGATACATGGTGCGGTGCTCGGCGGCGAAGGCGAACAGCGCCGTGATCCGCGAGCGGGCATCGCCGCGGATGTCCGCGGCGGCGGCCGAGAACGCGACGGCGAAAGCCGTCGCGACCGCATCGTCGCGATCGGTGAAGTGTCGGTAGAAGACCGGCCTGCTGACACCGGCGCGCTTCACCAGGTCGCCGACCGTGATCTCGTCGACGGGCCGTTCGTGCGCCAGCGCGAACGCCGCGTCGCGCAGCAGGGTGCGGACTCGTTCGGCGCGGGGATCGGCGCTGTGCGTGCGGGTGGGCATGGAGTTCAGCGTAGGGGACTTCGTAGACAACTGACTACGAATTATTAGGTTAACTAACACACCTATCGCCGCTGGTGTGACGTGCGCCTCGCCGTCGTACTAGCGTGACGGCCATGATTCGATGCGTTCGACTGTGGACCGGCCAGGAGGGCTCGTCACACGTCGAGACCGGCAGGCTCGACATGAGCACCGGCCGCAACGACGACATGGTGTCCGCGACGATGTCGGCCTCGCACGTCACCGTCGAGGAGACCCCTGGCGGAGGCACGCTGGCCTGGCACACGGCGCCGGTCCGTCAACTGGTGGTCACACTGGCGGGCACGCTGGTGTTCACCACCCGCGACGGCGAGGAGTTCACCCTGAATCCCGGTGATGTGCTGCTCGCCGAGGACACCGAGGGTTCGGGGCATCAGTGGCGACTCGAAGGCACCGACCCGTGGCGGCGGATGTACGTGGTGCTCGCGCCCGCTACCGAGGTGCCGTTCCTCCGCGACTGACCGTCTGCTCGCGCAGTCAAACGCTAGTGGCCGGCGACCACATCCGACTCGTCGACCACCACGGGGTCCTTGGCGCCGGGGAGGAACCAGTACAGCAGGCACACCAGCCCGAAGAACAGATAGCCAAGGGCGACAGTCGGATTGGCGGCCCACGCGACCTGCGGAGCGTGGATGAGTCCGATGAACGACAGCACCGCGCCGACCGCCGAGGCGATCGCGGCGTAGAGGAACTTCTTCTCCAGGATGAACGTGACCATGGTGCCGAGGATCAGGCCGACGAGCACGGCACCCTCGCCGAGGGTCTGAAGACCCTCGTAGACCACACCCGCGCCGTTGAGCGCATCCATGCCGACCTTGGGCGCCGAGGTCCCCGCGGCGTTCAGCGCGTTGTCGATCAAGCCACTGGCCCACTGTGCGAGGTTGGGCAGGATTGCCGCGACTACCGCGACGGCGTGTAGCCGCGGCACCGCCTGGAACGCCTGGGCGCCGATCAGCAGACCGATGTAGAGCAGGATCGGCACGATGGCGGGCACGGGCAGCAGTGCATCGAGGACGCCAAAAAGACCCAGGAAGCAGAGGATTCCGATGACGACGCCACTGGCAAGTGAGTAACCGGCGCGGCCGCCTGCGTCCTTCCAGCCGGGATGTCCGATGTACACCGCGGGCGGGAATGGCGAACCGAACGCCGAGCCGATGCAGGCGCCGGCGCCGTCTGCCAGCAGCACGCTGCGCAGGTTGTAGTTGTCACCAGCGGCCGCGGCGCTCTCCACGTTGCTCATCGCCTCGGTGAAGTTGTAGACGCCCAACGGTATTGCGGTGCCCAGCAGCGGGGCCAGATGAGCGAGACCGGAGAACAGCATGTCGACCCGCAGGTCCGGGACACCGATCGCGATGTCGGAAACGGCCCGGCCGACGTCGGGTGCGGACATGTAGCCGCCGATCCAGCCGATCGCCGTTCCGACGAGGAGCGCCGCGAGTCCGACGGGAATGCCGAACGGCAGCTTCACGTCGGTGAAGAACCCGATCAGGATGATGGCCATGACGGGAAGGCCGATCCACGCGGCCTCCCACATCTGGGCGGCAGGCCGCATCGAGATGAAGGTGAGCGAGATGCCCGCCAGCGTGCCGAGCATCGCCGCTCGGGGTGTCAGCTTGCGGATGTAGGGACCGACGAACGCGCCGATCATCACGATGATACCGATCATGAATGCCCACGCCAGGCCCGACTGCCAGGCCTGCATGGCGTCCTTGGTGTTGAGGTACACCGGCAGCATCACCACGAAGACCACGATGAACATGTGTGGCACACTCGGCCCGTACGGCAATGCCGTGACGTCCGTGCGGTTTTCGCGACGCGCCAGGCGTCTGGCCAGGAACGTGTAGTACAGGTTGCCGAGGATCAGCGCGACACCGAGGGCAGGGAGCACGGTCCCGAGCACGTCGCTTGCGGGCACCTTGACGACGCCGATCATCAGACCGGTCAACGTCAGGACGTTGACCAGGATGTTGAACCCGAGCCCGAAGAACGCGTTGGTGTCGCCCTTCGTCCACCACGGAATCGACGGCGCGGTGGTGGGATCGGGTTTCGCGGCGGGCGGATCGGATGGGGTTTCGGTGACGTCGGTCGACATGATCTTCGTCCTCTCAGACCTGGGAAAGGGGAGCGGCGGCCAGCGCCTGGATGGCCGGTATGACGGCCGTGGTGTCGGCGACCCATCCGAAGATGCCGCCTTGGGCCTTGATCATCTCGAGGCCGATGCGCTGGAAGTCGGGGAAATACGAACCGACGCAGTCCGATACGACGAGGCACTCGTAGCCCCTGTCGTTGGCCTCCCGAGTGGTGGTGTGGACGCACACCTCGGTGGTCACCCCGGTGACGAGCAGCTGGGTGATGCCCGCCTCGGTGAGTACCTCCGATAGTTCGGTCGCATAGAAGGCGCCCTTGCCCGGCTTGTCGATGACCACCTCGCCCTCGACGGGGGCGAGCTCGTCGATGATGTCGTGGCCGTACTCGCCGCGGATCAGGATGCGGCCGTACTTGCCGGGATCACCGATGCGCTTGCTCGGCGCACCACGATTCAGCTTGGCGGGCGGGCAGTCCGAGAGGTCCGCCTGATGGCCCTCGCGGGTGTGGATCACCAGTAGCCCGGCGTCGCGTGCGGCCGAGATCAACGCGGCCAGCGGCGGCACCACCTTGAGCAGCTGGTCGACGTCGTTGCCGAGGCTCTCCCCGAACCCGCCGGGCAGGATGAAGTCCCGCTGCATGTCGATGACGATGAGTGCCGTCTTGCCGCCTATGAGCTGGAAAGGGGACGGCTCGGCGGGTACCTCTGTCATGTCTGCTCCTCGAATGCCATGGCGGTGTCGGGTGATTCGGTGAGGTCGCCGTGCGCGGCACGGGGTTCGTCGAGTACCTGCGCCGCGAGGTGCAGCACGGTGTCGTCGCTTTGCGCGGGGCCCAGAAGCATGGCGCTGTAGGGCCTGCCGTCGGTGGTGGTGCCCAGCGGCACGGCGACGCCGAGCAGGTCGAGCAGATTCCCGAAGTGCGTGTAGTGGCCGAGCACCGTGTTGCACTCGGTCGGCCTGGCCAACACTTCGTCGACCGTGAACGTGGTCCCGATCGTCGGCACGACGAGCACGTCGACACCACCCCACAGACGCCCGACCTCGGCCTTGAGCTCCTGCAAGCGCTGCAGCGCCGCGAACGCGTCGACGGCGGTGTACCTCTCGCCGCTGCGCAGGATGTCGCGGACCACGGGATGGATCGAATCCGGTTGCGCGGCAAGGAAGTCACCGAATTCGACGAGTCGCTCGGCCACCCACGGCCCCTGGTAGAGCAGGGTGCCCGCGGCGAGGAACGGCGCCAGGGACACCTCGATGACGGTGGCGTGCCTGGCGAGGTGGTCGCGGAAGCCGAGGTGCGCCGTCCGCATCGCCTCGTCGCCGAAGAACTCCAGTTCGTCGACCGGCGGCAACCCGACGCGGATCGCCCCGCCCGCGTAGCGCGGCCCGCGGTCGCGCGACCACGGATCGGCGTCGTCGCGGCCGATCATCACATCCATCACCCGGTCGACGTCGTCGACCGAGCCGGCCATGACGCTGATGCAGTCCAACGACTTGCAGGCGGGAACCAGGCCGACGGTGCTGATCAGGCCGCGCGACGGCTTGTAGCCGACGACCCCGTTGAGGGCGGCGGGCACCCGGCCCGAGCCTGCCGTGTCGGTGGCCATGGCGAACGGCACCTGACCCAGTGCCACCGCGAGTGCCGAACCCGAACTCGAACCGCCCGAGATCATCTCGCCGCCGTACACGCTGCGCGGCACCGTGTACGGCGTCCTGGTGCCGTTCAGCCCGGTGGCGAACTGGTCCAGGTTGGTCTTGCCCACGTAGAGCGCCCCCGCGTCGAGCAGTCTCTGAACTGCGGGCGCGGTGGCCGTCGCCACGTAGGCGTAGTCGGGACACGACAGCGTCGTGGGTACCCCTTGGACGTCGATGCTGTCCTTGACTCCGAACGGCACCCCGTAGAGCGGTAAAGTCCTTGCCCCCGGGCGGGTCTCGATCTCTGCCGCGGCGGAGAGCAATTCGTCGCGTGGCACGGTGGAGAGCCAGGTGCCGTCGTCACCACGGGCGGCGATGGCGTCGGCCACCCTGGTCGCGGTCTTGGTGGGTGACCCCGTCCCGCCGGCGTGCGAGGCGAGTATCTCGGCGACCGAAGGTCCGATCGATGGGCCGAGTCCGTCATGAGCCATAAGTGTCGATTGTCGACAGAATGATGGCGGTGGCGGTACGGCTGTGTGTCGATCGTGTTAGCGATGCGACTCGGCGGGTGGGATACGGCGTCAGCTGGGTGTGGGCGTCAGCCAGCGGTCGAGCCAGTCTCGCAAGCGCGGGGCGTCGTCCGCGCGCCCGGCCGCGGCCAGGTACCCGTCCGGCCGCACCAGCAGCCAGCCAGAACCGGTGACCAGTTCGTCGGGCAGCGACGTCTTCCGGACCGTGACGACGTCGGCCCAGGGGAGGCAGGCGTCGACGATCGGCGTGGCCCCATCCGAGACGAACAGCGTCAGGGTCGACGTGTCGACGAGGTCGTAGAGCCTGCCACCGGCGACGTCGAGGTCCGGCACCCGGTCACCGGCCCGGAGATCGCCAATTCGATTGCCGCTCATGGTGATCGGACCACCGTGGTACGACGTGGCGATCTGGCCGAGCCGTGCCGCGGCCTTGTCCTGCATCGTTACGCGGGACAGGGCCAGGGGAGCCAGTCGCGTGAGCGCCGCGTGGGCGAGAGGGTTGGTCGAGTTGAAGACCTTGGTCGCGCGCTCGGTCATCCCGACCAGCTGGCGGATGACCGGCAGCCGCTCGGCCTCGTAGGTGTCGAGGAGTTCGGGTTTGGCGGTCCCGTGGCTGACCATCGTCAGCTTCCACGACAGGTTGACCATGTCCTGGATCCCGGCGTTCATGCCCTGACCGCCCGCGGGGCTGTGGACGTGTGCGGAGTCGCCGCCGAAGAAGACCCGACCGTGGCGAAGGGTCTCCATGTGGCGGCTGTTGATCCTGAAGCGCGAGCTCCAGTCGAGGTCGTAGAGCTGCGCGGGGATGTGGACCACGCGGTCGTACAGGGCCTGGACGTCGGCCAGCGAGGGCTCCTCGGTGTCACCGGTGACGCCGTCCGGGTCGGTGGCCATGAACCTGAATCGGCCGTCACCCATCGGAAACACCGCGAGGAATCCGTTGAGCGCCAGGAAGATCGACAGTTGATCCTCGGCGACGTCGCCAGCGAGGTGCACGTCGCCGAGCACGTAGTTCTGCGCCAGCGATCGACCCGCGAAGGGCAGCCCCAAGAACTTGCGCACGGGGCTGTGGGATCCATCGGCGGCGATGACGTAGGACGCCCTGACGGTTTCGGCGGTGCCATCGGGCCGATCTCGTTGAGGCGTTGTGGTGAGGACCACGTCTACGGAGTTGGAATGCTCGGTGAGAGAAGCAAATTGGGTACCTCGCTCGACCTTGACGCCCTGGCTGCCGAGTCGTTCGGTCAGGAGGCGCTCGGTCTCGGACTGCGCGAGCATGAGGATGAAGTCGAACTGGCTGCGCATGCGGGTGAAGTCGATGGCCGCGATCTGACGGCCGTCGGCGTGCAGCGCCGTCCGCCTGGCGCGGTTGCCGAGTCGCAGCATCTCGTCGCCCACACCGCGCGGCCGGAGCAGTTCCAGGGTGCGAGCCTGTACGCCGAGCGCGCGCGAGGTCGTCGACGGCTCCAGCGCCTTGTCGACGATCCGCACGGGGATGCCCATCCGTGACAGCTCGAGCGCCGCCGTCAAGCCCGTCGGCCCCGCGCCGATGACGAGTACTGGTAGGTCGTCCGTGCCGTGGCTCATGACAACTCCGATGTCCGGACCGTAAGTCAACAACTGGTGACTTGTACGGTAGGCGGCCTCCCTGGCCGTGTCAACATGCGATGACATACTCTCGGGTCATGGTTTCGACTCGGGCCCGCAATGCTCAGGAGACCCGCGCCGACATCCTCGCCGCGGCACGCGCGCGCTTCGGCGCCGAGGGGTATGAGCGCACCACCCTTCGGGCCGTCGCCGGCGATGTCGGCGTCGACCCCGCCTTGGTCATCCGGTACTTCGGCAGCAAGCAGGACCTCTTTGCCGCTGCCGCCGAGTTCACCCTCAACCTGCCGGACCTCGCGGGCATCGACCCCGACCGCGTGGCCGAGGTGCTGCTCCCGAAGTTCTTCGAAGTGTGGGAGGACGACACGACGTTCGTCGCGCTCCTGCGCGCGGCGATGACGAGTGCCACCGCCGCCGAGACGATGCGCCAAGTGTTCGCGACCCAGGTGGCACCGGTTCTGTTCGCCATCACCCCCGATCACCCGGCGCAGCGGGCAGGCCTGATGGGATCGTTCATCATCGGCCTTGCGACCACCCGGTACGTCTTGAGCAACCCGGCCGTGGCGAATCTTAGCCATGACGAACTCGTCCTCTGGGCGGGGCCGGTGATCCGGCAACTTCTCGTCGGTCCCGCGCCGACACGCTGACCGCGACTCGACACCAACGCTAGAACGTGTTCTAGTTCAGAAGTGCTTGACTTCCCCGTGGAGAACCTCAGCGCCGAGGACGTCGAACGGTTGCGCGGCCTGTACGAGCCACTGACCAAGTCCGTCCGCGAACTGATCGACGCCACCATCCGCACCGAGATGGACGGCGCTGCCGTGGCGGCGGCGAGGGTCGAGATCGACGCGGCGACGGCCCGGCTCCGCCAGCGCCAGCTCGACGGATCATTCGGCGTGCGGTTCGGCAGCGACGGCGACCAGATGCCGTGGGGCAACGTGGTCATCGGAATGCGCAATCCCGTCGCGCCGCCGCTCGAGTTCGCGCCATCGGCCAGTGGCGGAGTGCGCGCCGACTTCCACCTCGGCGCGGCGTACGAGGGTCCGCCAGGACACGTGCACGGCGGTGTCGCCGCCCTGATCCTCGACCATGCGCTCGGCGACGCCGCGAGTTCGCTCGACAAGCCCCGGCTGACCGGGACGATCACCATGCGCTACCGCCGCATGACCCCGTTGGGCGACCTCCACGTCGAGGCGGCGATCGTCCGCACCGAGGGAGTGAAGACGTTCGCGGCCGGGCATCTGGCCGATGCCGATGGTGTGACGGTCGAGGCCGAGGGTGTCTTCATCCAGCCGCGGTGGGCACGCGACTAGCGTTCTCGGACAGGCGGTTCGGGGTCCTCGTACCGGTCGTCGGGGATCGCCGCCTCGCCGATGCCCGCACCCGTGGGCAATGGTAGCGGGACCTCCAGGGGCGCGGACCGTCGTCGCATCACCAGCGGTACCGCACCGCAGGCCACCACGATGACGACGACACCCACCCACTGTGTCGGTGTCAACCATTCGTGAAGCACCAGCGCCGCCATCGTGATTCCGATGGCAGGCTCGAGAGCGCCGAGCAGGCTCAGCGGTACCGAACCGAGGCTGCGCACCGCGTACAGCGCGCCGCCCATGCCGATCGGGGTCAGCGCCAGGCCCTGCAGTATCGCGGCGTGCCAGGCCGTCGCCGAAATGGCGAAGTCGTCGCCCCGAACCAGGGCGAACACCGCGATCGTGGCGGTCGAACCGATCATCACCAGGCCCGCCGACGCCACGGTGCCGACCTCGTGCACCCAGCGCTCACTGAGGACCAGGTACACGGCGTAGCCTGCGGCGCTCAGCAGCGTCAGGACGACCGCGGACAGCGATGCGGGACTGCTGCCTGCACCGCTGACCAGGACCAACCCGACCAAAGTCACGCCGGCCAGTGCGATCAGCGCCAGTGGGATCGGGGTTCGGTCGCGCAGCCACACCAACCCGATGACGAACAGCGGGCATACGTTGACCACGACCACGGGCAACTGCGCTCCGCCCCGCTGCACGGCAATGAAGAACGCCACCACCTGAAGGCCGAACACGATGCCGCACAACGTGATCAGGCCGAGAGCCGGCGTCAGTGGAACGCGGCGAGCGCGGCCGGTCATGATCCAGATGGCGCCGATGGCCAGGGCCGCGAACACTCCCCGCAAGGTCAGCAGAACGGCTGGACTGGCACCTCCACCGAACGCGAAGACCGCCACCACCGGCATCGAGCCGTAGGCCGACGCCGACGCCGCACCTGCCGCCCAGCCCCGGGCGTTCATCGACTGGTGGCGCTGCACGGAGTCCTGCCTCGCGAAATGGGGTTGGCCGGACAGCGGCGCTGCTGTCACACGTCTCGTCATCGAGTCCGACGCAGACTACCGTCCGCTGCTGGCACCCCGGACCGGAGGTTTCAGTCCGTGATGCCGACCAGGCTGCGGGTGATGTCACCGATCTCGGCCACCAGGACGCGACTGGCGGTGTCGTCGGGACCCAGTTTCCTGGCGGCTTCGCGGATGCGCTGCTCCGCGGCGGCGACGCGGTCGCCGTCTATGCGCCACGGTGCGCCAGGTGGCGTCGGTGCGCCGCCCAACGCCTCGGCGTACTCGTCGACCGCCACCACGAAGTCGCCACTGAGCGTGGCGGGCGGCTGAGCGGGCAAGCTGGCTTCCAGGGTCGCGCAGGAACTGGTGACGGAATTGAGTGCCGTGCGATACGACTTCAGCCAGCGTCGCAGGTCGCCGGAGTCCGACGTGGTCGCACCCGCGGCCGCCTCGAACGCCGCTCGTGCCCGAAAGGCTCGCTCCCATGCGGCGGACAGTGCTTCGCCAGGGTGGTCGAGGCCGTGCACGAAGGCCTTGATCACCGTTGCCGCATAATCGATCTCGGTCTTCAGCAGTTCACCTGCGCGCTGTCGCAGCCGGATCAGCGAGTGGTCGGGCAGAACGACATGGACCAGGACGGCGAGCGCACCTCCGATCAACGTCGCGATCAACCGGTCGGCCATGGTGCCGACCCCAGCGGCGCCGGTGACGTCGATGAGGAACACGATCGCCGCGGCGAGCGCCGCACTCAGCGCCGCGTACCCGAATCCCGATACCGCGTAGGCGATTCCGAGCACGATCACCGCCAGGAGCGCGGCCGCCATTCCTGCGGGCTGCCAGATCATGGTCACGACCGACGCGATGACGATGCCCACCGCGTTGCCCGCCACCCGGCCGACGCACCTGGTGTAGGTGTGGGCCGTTTCAGGACGGAGCACCATCAGCACGGTCAACGGGATCCAGTATCCGTGCGGCACGTCGGCGAAGCGCTCCACCGCCACCCCGGCGCCCACGCCCGTGGCCAGCCGGATCGCGTGCCGCATGATCGGCGATCCCCACGTCAGATGCGAGCTGACGGCCGCTGCGACCATCGGCATCGACGCCAGGCGACCGGGCCGCCCGAGCCGCGTGACGTGGTCGGAGTCGGGGGTGAGCTCACCAAAACGCAGCGCGACCGCCTCCCGCAGCTGATGGGAAAGGCGTTGCGCCAGGCCGACGTTCGCCACGGCGACCGTATCCGCCGCGGCTTCGACCCTGACCATGCCCGCCATCGCGTCGCGCTTGGCGGTCCGGCTGCGGCTCGCGACGACGTCCAGCACCGCGGCCGCGGCGCGGAGGACCTCGGCCACCGCCTGGTCGCCCCCCGACCGGCCGGCCAGGGCCGTCAACGTCAGCGATATCCGCTGCGGCAGGCCGTACCAGGCGCGGTAGGCGAGCGGGCGCCTTTTGGCCTGGCCGCCGGTCAGGTTGAACGAGTCGCGCAGCCAGACCAGAGGTGCCGGGTCCACCCCGACGTCCGGATCGTCGGCGAGTTTCTGCGCATCCACCCCGAGTGACCGGTATGCCCTGGTGAGCGCATCCCGCTGGAGCCGCCATCGGCGTCGTGGCCACAGTCCGATCAGCACCACCTGGACCAGTCCGCCGCCGATGGCGAGGACGGTCGCCGTCGACACCGACTCGAACGTCGGCGGGACCGGTGGTGCGATGACCAGCAATGCGCCGGCCGCCGTGGCGATCAACCCTGCGCGGGCGCTGACCGCCCACTGCATGCCCGCCACGAAGCACCACGCCGCTGCCACCGCCACGAAGAGCACGCCATGCGACGACGTCGAGGTGCCGAGCAATACGGCAACGCCCATCTGAAACGAGATCGCGGCGAGCAGGGGGAGTGGCCCGCGCGGGCTGTCCTGCAGCGCAGCGGCTCCCGCAATCGCCGCCGCACCGGCAGCAGCCGTCGCCGCACCAGCCGATCCCCAGTGCAGCCCCGCAGCGGCCGCAACCAACACACCGAGAAGACTGCGACCCACCGCCCCGAGATCGGGCATGGTGAGCCGTTGCGGTAGTCCCTTCATCGCCTGCTCATCACAACTCGTCAAAACCTACCGAATCAGACGGGCATCGTGGGGCAACGCCGCAACCCTGGCGGTAGGTTCGTGCGGTGGAGAAGGTCATCATCACCCTTCGGGCAGCGCCGGGCGACGACGCGTGGTGCACGCGGCTGCGCAGCGAGGTCGCCAACGACCTGCTCGCACTTGCGGCCCCCGGTCTGGCCATCAACGTCCGCGACGCCGAGGTCGGCGACTCGCTCATGACGCTGACGACGTTGGATCCGCCCGTCGTCGGCTTCGTGACCGTGTGGACCCAGCAGTCCTACGGCCCGCACGTGCTCGGCGCACTGGACCGCCTGGCGGGCGAGTGCGATCGGGTCGACGCGTACCTCGTCACCGAGTCGGTACCGTTGCCGCCGCCTGCCACGGAACCGGGGGCCCGCACGCCCGGTTTCGCGAACGTCGCGCTGCTGCGCCGACCCGCAGACCTCGATGAGGAAACCTGGCTCACTCGTTGGCATGTCGACCACACCCCGGTGGCGATCGCCACGCAATCGACGTTCGGGTACACGCAGAACGCGGTGGTCCGCGCGCTGACCGCGGGAGCGCCCGCCATCGATGCGATCGTCGAGGAGCTGTTCCCCATCGAGGCGACCACGGATCTGCACGCATTCTTCGGCGCCGCCGACGACGACGACCTCAGCGACAGGATGAACCGCATGGTGGCCAGTACGACGGCGTTCGGCGCCAACCAGAACGTCGACACGGTGCCGACCAGTCGGTACGTCATGCGCTCGCCGTTCGCGACGGAGGTGTCGCGATGACCACCCTCGACGAGGCCGTCGGACTGGCGGCGAACGACAGCGGGCTGGCGGTGGTCTCGACCGTGCGGGCCGACGGCACCGTGCAGGCGTCGCTGGTCAACGCGGGGGTGTTCCCGCACCCTGCGTCGGGGGAGGCGACCCTCGCGTTCGTCACCTACGGCCGGGTGAAGCTGGCCAACCTACGGGCCAGACCCCAGATCGCGGTCACGTTCCGCGACGGCTGGCAGTGGGCGACCGTCGAGGGCAACGCCGAACTCGCAGGTCCCGACGATCCGCAGCCGTGGCTGAAGGACGACGCCCTGCGCCTCCTGCTGCGCGACGTGTTCACGGCCGCGGGCGGACGTCACGACGACTGGGCCGAGTACGACCGGGTGATGGCCGAGCAGCGACGCACCATCGTGCTGATCGCACCCACTCGCGTGTACTCCAACGGCTGACGAATACGCTGCTGCCGTGCTGGTTCAGACCGACGATGCCAACGGGGTACGGACCCTGACGCTCAACCGCCCCGAGGCGCTGAACGCGTTCAACGAGGCGCTGTACGACGCCACCACGATCGCCTTGCGCGACGCCGATGAGGACCCGACCGTCGCGGTCGTCCTGCTCACCGGCGCCGGTCGCGCGTTCAGCGCGGGCAACGACCTGATCGAGATGCAGGCGCGCATCACCGATCCGGACTTCCAGTCGGGCCAGTACGGGTTCGCCGGGATGATCGAAACCCTCACGGCGCTGCGCAAGCCGCTGATCCTGGCCGTGAACGGCCTCGGTGTCGGCATCGGAGCGACCATCCTCGGCTATGCCGACCTGGTCTTCATGTCCACCGCGGCCCGGCTGAAGTGCCCATTCACCAGCCTCGGGGTCGCGCCAGAGGCGGCGTCGTCCTATCTGCTGCCGCAGCTGGTCGGCAGGCAGAACGCCGCCTGGATGCTGTTGTCGTCGGAGTGGATCGACGCCGAGGAGGCGCAGCGGATGGGCTTCGCCTGGAAGGTGTGCGAGCCGGACGCGCTCCTGCCCGAGGCGCGACGGCACGCCGAAATCCTTGCCTCACGGTCGATTCCGAGCCTGATCGCCGTCAAGCAGACGATGGTCGAGCCCTCGCGGGCGGAGATCACCGCCGCCGCGGCGCGCGAGTATGCCCACTTCGAGGAGTTGCTTGGGGCGTCGGCGAATGCCGATGCGCTGGCAGCCTTCGCCGACCGGCGCGAATCCGCGGGCTGATCAGCGCCCGGCGTGCACGGGGCACTTGTCGACCGCGGCGGCCTCGATGATGGCCCTCAGCGTGCGTCTGCAGCGTCCACAGTCCGTGCCTGCTCCGCAGGCGTCGGCGATCTGCTTCGACGTCGATGCCCCCGATGCCACGAGGTCGGTGACCGCTTGGCTGGTCACCCCGGTGCAGAGGCAGACGAACATCAGTCGACCGCCCGTGCGCCAGCAAAGTCGAATTCCTGCTTTTCGATGAACGCAGACCGGAGTCTGCGTACGCCGGCGAAACTCGCCGCGCCATACGTCGACCGCACGGCCGACTGCAATTCCTCACGAGGATCGGGCGTTGATGATTCTTGAAGGTGGCCTGCCCGATATCGGGCGGCAGTAATGAGGGAGTGCACACCGTACTCGCTCATCGAATCCGCCTTCGGTTCCGTTGCGCTGACGGGAGTGCCGGACAGCGCGTTCAACAGGTTAGCCCAGTCTAACCTTAGTAAGGGCAGCCAGTCCACAGTCATCGCGTGAAAGCCTGGTTTGGCTACCCTCAACTGGGGCGTAGTCGAGCGATGGGCAGCCGCCAACACGCCGAAAGTTGGCTCCGTTCCATCGCTCTCGCCGTCCGGGTGCACTAGATTGAAGGCGCAATCGAGCCTCGGATCAGCCCTGACGAGGCTCCGCCGAGTTACAGCCGGAACGTGCACTCGACCAGCCCTCAGGTGCCATAGGAGCGATGAAATGCAAGGCGATCCCGAAGTCCTCAAATTGCTCAACGAGCAATTGACGAGTGAACTGACTGCCATCAATCAATATTTCCTGCACTCGAAGATGCAGGAGAATTGGGGATTCACCGAGCTCGCCGCCTATACGCGAAAAGAAGCGTTCGAGGAAATGAATCACGCCGAACGCATCACCGACAGAATCCTCCTGTTGAACGGGCTGCCGAACTACCAGCGGCTGTTCTCGCTGAAGGTCGGGCAGACACTGCGCGAGCAGTTCGAGGCCGACCTGACGATCGAGTACGACGTGATGGCGCGCCTCAAGCCCGGTGTGATCATGTGCCGCGAGAAGGAGGACTCGACCAGCGCGATCCTGCTCGAGACCATCCTGGCGGACGAAGAAGACCACATCGACTACCTGGAGACGCAGCTCGAGCTGATGGACAAGCTGGGCGTCGAGCTCTACTCCGCGCAGTGCGTGGCCCGTCCGCCGCACGTGGGGAACGCCTAAGCGCGTCGGACTCGGACCGCGGCGAGTCACGGAACTAGAACGCGTTCCAGAAACGCCCTCTCCGGCGTACGATGCCGCCATGAGCAGAATTGGGGACTTCGCCGACGACGATGCCGCTGCCTGGGTGACGAGGTCTCCCGACATCGGTATCGCCATGGCGGGGTTCACCCACGCGGTCTACAACAAGAACCGGCTCCCGATGCGGACCCGCGAACTGGCCCGCATGGTGATCGCACTCGACAACGAATGCGTGGTGTGCCAGAACACCCGCGACTCGGCGGGCATCGAGGCAGGTGTCGACGAAGAGCTCTACGATCACGCCGCCGAGTGGCAGACCTGGCCCGGTTACAGCCCGCAGGAACGCATCGCCGCGGAGTTCGCGGCGCGGTTCGCCGCCGATCACACCGACCTCCGCGACGACGAGGACTTCTGGGCGCGCTGTAATCAGGAGTTCGACCAGGAGCTATTGACCGACCTGGCCCTGTCCTGTGCGATGTGGCTGGGCATGGGGCGCATGCTGCGCACCTTGGACATCGGCCAGTCCTGCAAGATCACGCTGTAACCCCCGGCGCCGCACCACTCATCGCCTGCCACCCGTGCAGAATGGGGCCATGGCAGCCACACCACTCAGCGCAGCGGCCACGTCCAAGCTCGAGTCGGATGGAGTCACCACACTCATCGGCACGGTGGTCAACGCCGCGGGGTTGGTGCACGCGAAGACGGTGCCACTGAACCGGGTGAGCGCCTTTGCGGACCCGGGTCTGGGCGCCAGCCCCGTGTGGCACGTGTTCACCATCGACCAGGCGGGCATCGCCGTCGGAGGCGCCATCGGCGTGGTCGGAGATCAACGAATCCGCATCGACACCGACGCGCTACGCTCTCTCGGCGACGGTCTCGCGTGGGCGCCGGGATCGTTCTACGACCAGAGCGGTGCACCCGATCCCTTCTGCAGCCGTGGCACATTGGCGCGCGTGCAGGAGCGTCTCGCCTCGGCGGGACTCAGTGCGCTGGTCGGCCACGAGATGGAGTTCGTGCTCGTCGGACCGGATGGCAGCCGACTGCCGTCGGACCTGTGGGCACAGTACGGCCTGGCGGGCGTCCTCGAGTTCGAGGGATTCGTCCGCGATGTCACCGAGGCGGCCGCGTCGTCGGGAGTCGCCATCGAACAGTTCCACCCCGAGTACGGCGCCAACCAGTTCGAGATCTCGCTGGCGCCTGATTCGCCCGTGGCGGCCGCCGACCAGCTGATGCTGACGCGGATCATCGTGGGGCGGATCGCCAGGAAGCACGGCGTCCGGGTCAGCCTGTCGCCCGTTCCCTTTGCCGGCAGCGTCGGTTCCGGTGCCCACCAACACTTCTCGCTCGAACATGGAGGCGTGCCGATCTTCTCGGGTGGCGATGGCGTGCAGGGGATGCGACCGTCCGGCGAGTCCGCGATCGCGGGCGTGCTCGCCGGGTTGTCGGAAGCCCAAGGGGCGCTGTGCGGTTCGATCCTCTCCGGCCTGCGGATGCAGCCGGGAAGCTGGTCGGGCGCGCGGGTCTGCTGGGGCACCGAGAACCGCGAGGCCGCGGTCCGCTTCCTGCGCGGGGGACCGGTCAACCCGCATGGTGCGAATGTGGAGGTCAAGGTGGTTGACCCGTCGGCCAACCCGTACTTCGCAACGGCGGCGATCCTCGGTCTTGCCCTCGACGGCATCGAACGCGAACTGCCGCTTCCGCCCGAGATCACGGTCGACCCGTCGACGCTCACCGATGACGAGCGAGCAGAGGCCGGCGTCGGGTTGCTGTCGGACCGTCACGCCGAGATCATCGATGCCCTGGCCGAATCCTCGCTGCTGCGTGGCATTCTCGGCGATGCCGCGGTGGACTCCATCGTTGCCGTGCGGCGCTACGAGCAGGCGAACTTCGCCGACCTCACGCCCGAGGAGCTGTCCGAGAGGTTCCGACTGGCCTGGAGCGTATAGGTCTCAGACCTGGCCGGTGGCGTCGTAGATCCAGGACATGTCGGCGTTGGCGAAGTCCTCCATCCACGTGGGTGGGGCGTGGTTGGCCAGCGCGCCCATGTCCCAGTAGTCCTTCCACAGGGTGATCGCACCGTTCTCGACCCGGTGCACCGTGACGAACTTCAGAACCGCGGATTCGCCAGTTGGCCAATGCCATTCCTCGTGGTGCTCGTACATGGCGTCCCGACCGTCCTCGAGCAGCAACCCGTCGAAGTTCTCGTAGGAGGCCAGCGGCTCGAGACCGATCTTCAGCCGCTTCACGATGTCCTCGGGACCGCGGGCGGCCGCGGTGGGGCCCACCGGCACGTCGAGGTAGATGCAGTCGTCGGACAGGAACGTCTTGACCGACTCCCAGTCCCGCGCCGATAGCGCCTTCCAGAGACCGAGAACCGTATCCTCAACCGACACTTGTCAACTCATCCTTCTGCATGGGAATTGCGGGGGACTTGTGCGCGGCGCGGAGGAAGCGGCCCGTGCGGCGGCGGCCGACCAGGTCGGTGGCCTCGCCATCGCGGAAGACGGTACGGCCACCTACCAGCACCGCACTCACGGTCTCGCGGTTGCGGTTGACCATCCGCGACAGGCCGCCGTACTGCGGCACCGACTCCTCGGCGTACGCGTCGAGCCGCTCGTCGAGGTGGGCCGGGTCGATGATCACGACGTCGGCGCGGTCACCCACCCGCAGATGGCCCGCGTCGAGGCGGTACCAGTCGGCCAGCTCGCCGGTCAGGCGGTGGACGGCCGCCTCGACGGTCATGAAGGGAGTTCCGGCGGCTTCGGCGTCCCTGACATGGCGTAGCAGTCGCAGTCCCATGTTGTAGAAGGCCATGTTGCGCAGATGCGCGCCAGCATCCGAGAAGCCCATCTGGACACCAGGATCGCGAGCCAGCTTCTTGAGAACCTCGGGCCGGTGATTGGAGATGGTGGTGCGCCACCGCAGCGCCTCGCCGTGCTCGAGCACCAGATCGAGGAACGCGTCGACGGGATGCAGACCACCGCGGTCGAGGCCGACCTGCCCGAAGGACTTTCCGATCACCGAAGCGTCCGGGCAGTCGACGATGTCGGCGTCGAAGAAGTCGCGGTGCCACACGCGCACCCCGAACTTGCTCTCGTACTCCTTGCGGAAACGGCGGCGGTAGTCCTCGTCGCGCATCATCGCGTTGCGCTCGACCTCGTCACGTAGGTGCAGCGCCGCGGCGCCCGCACCGAACTCCTCGAAGATCACCAGATCGATGCCGTCGGCGTAGACCTCGAACGGCACGGGCAGATGCTGCCAGCGGAAGTCGCCGCCGAGACGGTTGACCAACCGCGCGACGGGACCCAGCAGCGTGATCGCGTACGGATTGGACTTGACGTCGGCCGCTGACAGCAGGCTGGTCTTGAGCGGGTTGCGGAAGATCCCGAGCGACTGGGCGATCTGCGAACCCAGATTCAGCGGATTCTCGATGTCGGGGCCGGACTGCAGAACTCGACCTGCCTTGCGCAGCAACGACTTCAGCCGTCGCAACTCGCGGGGCCCGGCATACGTCGACGGCAGGGTGCGGGAACGGCAGACGTCACCATCCAACTTGTCGAAGAGCAATTGCATCGACGACATTCCAACAAAGCCCGCCTTGAGTGCCTCGGCCAGCATGCGCTCCATCTCGGCCTGTTCGCTGCGGGTGGGGCGTTGACCCTTCTGCGTCGCTCGGTCGAGTCCCATGACCGCGGTTCGCATGTCGGAGTGCCCGATGAACGCGGCCAAATTTGGTCCGAGCGGCAACCGCTCGAGGGCGGCGACGTACTCGTCGCAGGTCTGCCAGGTCTTGTGTTCGTCCACCGCGGTGATCACGTGCTCGCGAGGAATGGCCTCGACGCGGCCGAACAGGTCACCCGCGTCGGTGCCGTCGACGTGGATGGTCGACAGCGAGCACGACCCGAGCATCACCGTCGTCACGCCGTGGCGCAGTGATTCGGCCAGCGCGGGGCCGTTGAGCACCTCGACGTCGTAGTGGGTATGGATGTCCAGCAGCCCGGGCAGCACCCACTGGCCGGCGGCATCGATCACCTGCGGGCAGTCGGTCTCGTCGAGATCGTCGGCCGAGATCGCAACGACGTGGCCGGCGCGGATGCCGATGTTGCGCACCGCAGACGGGGATCCGGTGCCGTCGAACCACTGGCCGTTCCGGATGATCGTGTCGTACGTCACCCCGTCATAGAACAGCCGCCCGGCAACCATGTCAACGAAATTGTGAACACTTTCTCAAAAATGTCTACTGCTCGGCCCACGCGTCGGGCTGGCGTCCGTCCACGTCGGTGAACCCGTACACGCGGGCGAGCTGCACCGAACTCGCCGAGAGTTGGTTCCAGCGCGCCCGGTCGGGATCGGCCGCGATGGCCGCGACTCCGCGGCCGACGAAGCGTGGCGTCTCGGATTCGGTGAAGGCGGCCGGCGCGGTCGGACCGTCGGCACGCGCCGGGTCGAGGGCGTCGCGCCAACTCGCCGCATCCACCGAGTAGTTCTCGAGCATCATCTCCGAGCGCAGCCAGCCCGGCGTCACGGCGACGGCCGTGCAACCGAACGGCGCCAGGTCGTGACCCTGGCTGAACGCGATCCGGTTCACCGACACCTTGGCGAGGTCGTAGAAGGCCGACAGCCGGTAGTGGTGCGCGTTGAAGTCGGCGGTGCCGTCGGTGACCTCGACCAGCAATCCGCCAGGGCGGGTCACCAGAAGCGGCAGCAGACAGTGCGACGTGATGAGGTGCGTCTCCACGCCGAGACGCAGGATGCGGAGACCGTCGTCGAGGTCGTGCTCCCACATCGGCCGGTTCCACGTCGACGGCGGCCCCTTGAGCGTCTCGGCACCCCAGATGTCGTTGACGAGGATGTCGATTGCGCCGTAGTCGCTCCGTAGGCGGTCGGCGAGAGCGCGCACCTGGGCGATGTCGAGGTGATCGGTCGGCACCGCGACACCAACGCCCCCGAGGTCGGTGACGAGTTGTGCTGTCTCCTCGATGGTTTCGGGTCGGTCGTAGTCGGAGTGGAGGTTCGCCACCGAGCTGGTACGACCCGTGCAC
Organism: Mycobacterium sp.; assembly: GCA_025963385.1. Taxonomy (GTDB): domain Bacteria; phylum Actinomycetota; class Actinomycetes; order Mycobacteriales; family Mycobacteriaceae; genus Mycobacterium. Next base: position 110,892 of record JAOPUT010000077.1, on the reverse strand, counting down.
ACCACCGTGGCGCCCGCCTCGCCCAGTGCGGCAGCGATTCCGCGGCCGGCACCGCGGGTGGCCCCTGCGACCACGGCGATGCGGCCGGCGAGAGCGGACCTACCCGCTGGCGAGAACATGCCGTCGAGTATTCGCTGTCGAAGGCATCTGCCATCGCAAGTTCAAGATCTCCAGGCATACTCGGATCCGTGACTCCACTGCAGCGCTACATCGCCGAAGAGATCGCAACCGACCACGTCGAGGGACTGATGTCCCGACGTGAGGCCATGCGCAGGCTGGCCCTCATCGGCGTCGGCGCCGCCGCGGCGTCCGCGCTCATCGCCGCGTGCGGTAACGCGGAGAAGCCCACGAACGGCACGCCGACGGCCAATGCGCCGGTGACCTCAAGTGGGGCGGCGACCGAGAAACCCCTTCCGCCTGGGATCGAGAACGCGCTCGAGACGACACCCATCACCTGGACGGGTCCACGCGGCGAGCTCCAGGGGGCGTGGGCGCAGGCGCAGTCTCCGAAGGGCGCGGTCCTGGTCATCCACGAGAACAAGGGGCTGACCGACTGGGCACGCTCGGTCGCGGGCCGGTTCGCCGGGATCGGCTACTCGGCGCTTGCCATCGACCTGTTGTCCGGCGAAGGGGGAACGGCGAAGTTCACCGATCCGGCCGAGGCCACGGCCGCCCTGAGCAAGATCTCGCCCGAGGACTTCGTCGCGGACATGAAGTCGGGAATCGAAGAGGTGCAGCGTCGGACGCCAGGGGTGAAGGTGGCGGCCGTCGGATTCTGCATGGGCGGGGGACTGGTCTGGCAGCTGCTGGCCTCTGGTGAGCCGCAACTCGCCGCTGCGGTGCCGTTCTACGGACCGCTGCCGGACGGGGCGGACTTCAGCGGGTCGAAGGACGTGGCGGTGCTCGGGTTCTACGGATCCGAGGACGCCAGGGTCACCGGTACCAAGGACGCCGCCCAGCAGGCCCTCGACAAGGCCGGACTCGTCAACCAGCTCGTCGTCGAGCAGGGCGCCAACCACGCGTTCTTCAACGACACCGGCGACCGTTACGACGCGACGGCCGCCGCCGATGCGTGGCAGAAGACCCAGGACTGGTTCACCAAGTACGTCGGGTAGCGCGGCCGCTACCGGGAGTGTCCGGTATTCACGACGCGTTCAGGTGAGCGTTCATCCACGGTTCGGGCCTGCACACGCCACTCTGGTGGGATGAGGCATGCGGGTCGTACAGGTGGCGAACTTCTACGGCCCGCGCTCAGGTGGATTGCGCACTGCGGTCGACCGGTTGGGCGCCGAGTATTGCGACGTCGGCCACGACGTGTATCTGGTGGTGCCGGGACCGACGGCATCGAGCGAGCGGTTGGACTCCGGCGTGTTGCGAATCTCGCTGCCCGCCAGGCAGATTCCATTCACCGGCGGCTACCGGGCCGTGTTGCCGGGGCGGGTCACCGCCCTGCTGGCCGATTTGGAGCCCGACGCCCTCGAGGTATCCGACCGGCTCACCCTGCGGTCGCTCGGGCCGTGGGGACGCAGGCACGACGTCGCCACCGTGATGATCTCCCACGAGAGGCTGGATCGCCTTGCGGCACAGTTCCTGCCGCGCCGTGCGGCCAGATCCGTCGCCGACTTCGCCAACCGCAGGACCGCAGCCAACTACGACGCGGTGGTGTGCACGACGGCCTTCGCGCGCGAGGAGTTCGACCGCATCGCCGCACCGAACGTCGTGACGGTGCCGTTGGGTGTCGACCTCGAGCAGTTCCACCCCCGCCGTCGGTCCGCGCAGGTTCGCAACCGGTGGGCGAAGCCGACGCAAACCCTGCTGGTGCACTGCGGACGTCTCTCCGTCGAAAAGCATGCCCATCGCAGCATCGACACGGTTGCAGCCCTTCGTAATTCGGGTGTCGACGCGAAACTGGTCGTGGTCGGGGAGGGCCCGCTGCGCGCCAGGCTCGAACGCCAGGCCGCCAGGCTGCCGGTCGAGTTCACCGGGTTCATCGGGTGCCGCGACACCGTGGCGTCGATCCTGGCCTCGGCCGACGTCGCGCTGGCTCCCGGCCCGCACGAGACCTTCGGGCTGGCCGTCCTCGAGGCACTGGCCTGCGGCACGCCCGCGGTCGCGTCGAGAACATCGGCACTCGCCGAGATCCTCACCGCCGGAAGCGGCGCCGCCGCCGACAACGATCCGGACGCGATCGCGGCCGCGGTGGCGAAGGTCATCGGCATGCCCGAGTCATCTCGCCGGCACGGTGCCCGCCGACGAGCCGAGCAGTTCTCCTGGCCGTCGTCGGCCGCAGGGATGCTCAACGCCCTCGGCGCCGACCGTCCACCGGGCGCGGGCATCGACCGCTAGGTTGTCCGAATGGGCGCTCCGAGATCTGGGCCGAGCGACTTCGACCGCGCCAGGACGCTGTGGTTCGCCCTGCTGCTGACCATCACCAACGGATTCATGGACGCCCACACCTTCTACGTCCGCGGCGGGGTGTTCGCCAACGTCCAAACCGGCAACGTCATCTTCTTCGCCATCGACGTCTCCGAGCGCAAGTTGTCCGCGGCGATGGCGCACGTATGGCCGATCCTCGCCTTCATGGTGGGCATTTCGCTTGCCGCCCACATCAAGTCGGGCCGGGCCGAGCGCATAGTGCCCCATCCGTTGCGCTGGACGATGACGGTACAGGTGATCGCACTCGTCGTGATCGGCTTCGTTCCCGTGACCGTCGCACACAGCTTCGTGACGGTGCCGATCTCGTTCCTCGCGGCCCTGCAGATGGGGCTGTTCCGCAACATCGGTGATCTGGCGTACCTGCCCGTCGCCACGACGGGAAACCTGATGCGCTTCGTCGAAGCGGGTTACGACGGTTTCATCGACAAGCAAGCCGCGTCCCGGCGGGCCTGCGGGATCTACGGAGCGCTGATCCTCGCGTTCGCGGGCGGAGCGCTGATCGGCGCGTTCGCCAGCCGGGCCTGGGGTGCGCACGCCATCTGGTTGGCTGCGGCCATCCTCGCCATCACGCTCGTCCTGTTCATCGTCGACGAACGCGTCCTGCGGTGATCGAACCGCACTGGTGCGCACGCCGTGTCCTTGACACAGCCCGACGACGAAAGAGGACTCATGAACAAGATCGGTGCAGTGGCCGGGGCGATGCTCGTCATCGGCGCCCTCGCCACCGCGTGCGGCGGCACGCAGGCCCCCACCGCCACCCAGGCCTCGAGTGGCTCCGCCGCCGCGATGACTGCGGAGAACCCCACCGGGCCGACCATCACGATCTCCGGAATGGCCTTCGGCGAACCCCTCGTGGTCACACCAGGAGCGACGATCACCATCGTGAACAAGGACGCCGTGGAGCACTCGGTGACGTCCAAGCCCGACGCCGGGTTCTCGACCGACGTCGACGGCGGGGAGCAGAAGACCTTCATCGCGCCAACGCAGCCGGGCGACTACCCGTTCATCTGCAAGTATCACTCGAACATGAAGGGCACCCTCACCGTCAGGTAGGCCCAGCGTCTCGCCGTGCGGTTTGAATGCCTCCGATCCCGGGCATCCGCAAAACCAGCAGATGCGTCAATTCAAGGCGCACCCGTAGTTTGAGGAGCCCGACATGAGTAACACCGTCGTCCTGATCGTCGTGGCCGTCGTAGTGGTCCTGCTGTTGATCCTCGGATTCGCGTTCGTGGCGCGCAGTGCCCGCGACAAGAAGCGCCGAGCCGAGGCAGATCGTCTGCGCGACGAAGCGCGCGAGCAGGCCAGCCGCGTCGAGAAGCGCGAGGCCATCGCCGCCGAGACCGAGGCCAAGGCGCGCGCAGCGGCGGCTGAAGCCGAAGCCAAGGCCGCCGAGGCCGCTCGCCTCAGTGAGCGCGCCGCCACCCACCGCGACGGAGCCGTCTCGTCACGTGAGGAACTGGACGCACAGTGGCAGCGTGCCGACGAGCTCGATCCGCGCCGCACGGACGACGCGGACAAGGCGTACGCCGCGGCCGAGAAGGATCGTCGCAAGCGCGACGAAGCCATCCCCAACGAGCAAGTCACTGGCAACGAGCAAGTCAACCCCAACGAGCAGCCCGAGCACCCCGTGCAGGAAGAGCAGCCGCACCGAGTCGTCAACTAGCGCAACGGGGTCCACGCAACGGGCAGACGCTTGATGCCGTGGATGAAGGCCGATTGCAACCGGGCCGGCTCCTCCGTGGCCGCGATGTCGGGGATCCGTCGATGCAGTTCCTCGAAGGCGACGGTGATCTCCCGCCGGGCGAGGTTCGCGCCGAGGCAGAAGTGGGCGCCACCGCCACCGAAGCCCACGTGCGGATTGGGGTGGCGACGCACGTCGAAGGACCACGGGTCATCGAACTTGGCGTCGTCCCGGTTCGCCGACCCGTACCAGAGCGTGACCTTGTCGCCCGCAGCGAGTTCGACACCGCTCAGTTCGGTGTCGCGGGTGACGGTGCGACGCATGTACGCGACGGGCGACGCCCAGCGCACCACCTCCTCGACCGCCGTCGGGGCAACGGTGTCGTAGTCGTTCCACCAGACGTCGCGCTGCTCGGGGTGCCTGCTGAGCGCGAGCACGCCGTGGCTGATGGCGTTGCGCGTCGTCTCGTTGCCCGCGACCACCAGCAGGATGAAGAACGACGCCACTTCGCCGGACGTCAGGCGCTCGCCGTCGAGTTCTGCCTGCACCAGGCTGGTGGTGAGGTCGTCACCGGGGTGGGCGCGTCGGTCGTCGGCCAACGCGGACGCGTACGCGCCGATGTCCATCGCCACCTTCGCGAATGCGTCGAACTCGGTCGCGATCTCGGGATCGCCGAAGCCGAGGATCACGTTGGTCCAGTTGAAGATCTTCTGGTGGTCCTCTTCGGGAATGCCCATCATGTCGCAGATGATCTGCAGCGGGAGCGGCCCGGCGAGTGCGCTGACCAATTCAGCCGTGCCGTCGGGATGTTCGGCGATCATCGCCTCGACCAGACGCCTGGCCCGGTCGCGCACGGAATCCTCGATCCTGGCCAGCACCCGTGGGGTGAATGCGCTTCTGACGATGTTGCGGAGCCGGGTGTGCCGCGGGTCGTCCATCGCGATCATCGAACCGAAGTACTCGGCCAACTCCGGTGACTGGTCGCCGATGACGATGCCCTGCGCCGAGCTGAAGATCTCGGGATGGCGGCTGGCGTGGAACACGTCGTCGTACCGGGTGACCGCCCAGTGCCCTCTGCCCTGCTCGAACCCCTCCTGGATGAACTCTGGCTGCAGCGACACCGGTGCCTCGCGCCGAAGGGTGGCGAACGCGCCGTCGCGCACCTCGTCGTCGAGCGCCCAGAACTCCCACGCCCCGAGGTTGATCTCGGAGAGGGGGACGTCGGGCGGCGGCGCCCCGTTCGCCCGCCTCGAGATACCCACGCCACCTCATCTCATCGTCGAGAACGTGATGTCGCCGAGCGTATCGTCAGGGCCGGGCTTCGTGCCCCATTCTGCCGTGGGTGCGTCGCTGCTCCTTCATCATCGCCTCGTGCACGTGCCTCTCACCAGCGACGAGCGCGTCGCGGACCAGTCGCTCGTGTTCGCGGAACCGTGACCAGTAGCCGTCGTCGAACTCCTCGACCAGCTGGAACGTCCAGCGGCCGAAAATGACGTTGCGACCGATGAGATCGGTCTCCAATCGCTCGGCGACCTCACCGTGGCCCGACTTCCGAAGATCGTCGCAGGCTTCGCCGAGCGTCAGATCCGCGTGCCCCACCAACTGATGAAACGAATACAGATGTCCGCGAGCGCGTTCGACGTACTCGAGAGCCTCCGACACCTTTCCGGCGGCAGCGATCGTGGCGTCGTCGACGCCTGCCGGGCGTCGGTCCAGGGGGCCGTCGGCGTCCTGGTCGAAGTTCATCTGGGCGTGATACCCCGTGGCAAGCACGCCCAATCGGCCGATGACCTGCGCGTGGCCACTCGTCCGTGATAGCACCGATTGGTGCGCAACCCACATGCAGGGCAACCGTTTACGACCTCGGACGAGGACATCGCCGCCGCGCTGCTCGACGTCAGCATCCCGACCTTGATGCTGTCGCTGGTGCACATGGCGGGTGACCCGGAGCTGATCCGGGGTGCGCTGAAGCCGGCAGGCCTGTTCCTCAACGAAGTGCAGGGCTACATGTCCGAGGAGGACAAGGCGGCAGCGCGCAAGCTTGCGCTCGAGGTGATCGCCGACTACCGCGACCGCGGCTGCCCCGATCCCGAGCCGATCGACGGTGAGCTGCTCAAGGAGATGATGGAGTGGCTCGTCTGCGAACCGGTTCCCGACGAGTACGTGCCGATGCTCCTCGAGGAAATGGAGCTGGACGGGATCGACGCCAGGGCGGTGCACCCCTCGACCAAGACCGCCCGCGATGCGTTCCCCGTCGTCGTCATCGGGTGCGGGGAGTCCGGACTGCTGGCAGGGATCCGTCTGAAGGAGGCGGGCATCCCCTTCACGATCGTGGAGAAGAACGCCGGGCCGGGCGGCACGTGGTATCAGAACACGTATCCGGGAGCGCGGGTCGACGTGGGAAATCACTTCTACTGCTACAGCTTCGAGCCGACCGACCAGTGGACGCACTTCTTCGCCGAACAACCCGAACTGCAGGCCTACTTCCAGCGCGTGATGGACAAGTACGACGTCGGTCCCCACGTGCGGTGGGAGACCGAGGTCACCGGTGCGTCGTGGGATGACGTCACCGCGACGTGGACGGTCCGGACGCGCGCCACCGACGGCACCGTGGACACGCTCGAGGCACGGGCGGTGATCAGCGCCGTCGGGCAACTCGACCGGCCGCACGTGCCGTCCATCCCTGGGCGGGAGTTGTTCTGCGGGGCGACCTTTCACTCCGCGGAGTGGGACCATTCGGTCGACCTCGACGGCAAGCGCGTCGCGATGATCGGGGCGGGCGCCAGCGGATTCCAGATCGCACCGACGATCGCCGAGCGGGTGGGTCACCTCACCGTCTTCCAGCGCACCGCGCAGTGGATGTTCCCCAACCCGAACTACCACGCGGCCGTCGGCGCAGGCGTGCAGTGGGCACTGCGACATCTCCCGTTCTACGGCCGGTGGTACCGCTTCCTGCTGTTCTGGCCCGGGTGTGACAAGGGTCTGGAGGCGGCACGGGTCGACCCCGAGTATCCGGATCCGCAACGTGCCGTCAGTGAGATCAACGAGATCACCCGAATCATGTTCACCGAGTGGATCAAGAGTCAGATCGGTGACGATGCCGAACTGGCCGCCAAGGTCGTGCCCGACTACCCGGCGACGGGAAAGCGCACTTTGCAGGACAACGGCAGCTGGTTGCGGACACTGACACGCGACGACGTCGAGTTGATCCGTACGCCCGTCGACCGCATCGAGGCGGACGGCATCGTCACCGCCGACGGGGTTCGCCATCCTGCCGACGTGATCATCTTCGCCACCGGCTTCCACGCCACCGAGGCACTGTGGCCGATGACGATCACCGGTCGTGGCGGTCAGGACCTTCGCGAGGGGTGGGGCGAGCGGCCGTCGGCGTATCTCGGCATCACGGTGCCGGAGTACCCGAACTTCTTCTGCATGTACGGACCTGGCACCAACCTCGCCAGCGGTGGCAGCCTGATCTTCCACTCCGAGTGCCAGATGCGTTACATCTCACAGTGTCTGGACCACTTGATCGTCGGCGGTCACCGCACCATGGAGCCGCGCGCGGACACGACCGCCGACTGGGTCCGGCGCACCCAGGAGGAGATGCGCAAGATGGTGTGGTCCCAGCCCTCGATCGCGCACTCGTTCTACAAGAACAGCCACGGAGAGGTGTACACGCTGAGCCCGTGGCGCCTCGTCGACTATTGGACGTGGACGCGCGTACCAGATCCCGACGACTTCGTCGTCGGCTGACGGGTCACGCGAGCGGCCACCCCATGTTCTTGGCGAACGCCGCGCCGTCCTCGGAGAGGGTGCCGCACTTCTGGCATCGTTCGACGTACTCCCGCACCATCGGCACGAAGTTCATCGGGTTGTAGGCGTCCTCCTCGTAACTCCACAGTCCGTCGCCCGCGTACTTGAGGATGGTGATGCACGGTCGTTCGATCACCGTGCCGTCGCCCGGATCCCTCATTCGGTTCATGATCTCGGTGATGACCCAACCCTTGTCGGTGTCGATCGAGTACCAGGACACCGGGTAGAACGGCATCTCGGTGCCGGGGAAGGCGTTCATCGTCGAAACGATCCACTCCCGGATCCGTTCGCGCCCAGCCATTTTGCCGTACATGTGCTCGTTGTACGTGGCGTCCTCGACGAAGAGGTCGGCGTATCGGGACCAATCCCAGCTCTGCCCGATCTCGCGGACCACCTGCTGCTGATGTGCGAAGGCATCTTCGATTTCCTGCCGCGACCAGTCACCCATGTCGCCGTTCTACCAAAGGAGCCGCGACGGGGAGGCGATTTCAGGACACCGTCAACGTCCGCAACCGAGGCCATACCGCCGACCACGGTTCTCGCATCCCGGTCAGCAGATAGGCGTGCAGGTCGTCACCGACCCGGCCGACTTCCGTGCTCGTCCCGAAGTACGGTCTCAATGCCGCGGGGTTCCTTCCGACGTAGAGCACGGCGTCGTGGTCCTCCGGCGGCTGCGTGAAGTAGCTGCCAGAGCAGCGACCCTCGCGAGTAACACCAGGCACAGCAGTATCACCTGAAACTTCGTCAGGACGGCGATGCCCGCGACCACACCGAACGCCAAGAGCAAACGGTCGTCACGCACCCGCTGCCAACGAATCATCAACCACACCAGCAACATCCATTGCACTGGTTCCAGCGCGTAGGGTGTCAGCCAGTGCGCGGCCAAGGTGGTCCACAGCATCGTGGCCTGCGCCGCAGCCACGAAAACCTGTGCCCGGCGGTCATATCCGAGTTCGCGAGCGATCAGTGCCGCGACGACGACCGCTCCTGCGGTGGCGGCGACCGCTGGCAACCTCAGTACGAAGATCGACCCCGGCGCGATGGCGTCCGTCAAGGCCGCCAGCGCAGGCGTCAGCGGCGATTGATCGGCCGATCTCCAGTCCAGGTGACTGCGTCCGGTCGCCAAGACATAGACCTCGTCGAACCAGTAGCTGCGTCCGAATAGAGTTGCCGCGCAATGCAGTACCGCGACCAGGGCTGCCATCGACAACACCGGCCAGGTGACGAACGGGTGGACGCGCCTGCCGGTGTGGATCGCCGATGCCGTCCGCACGGTCACCCACGCTAGCGACGTAACACCCGCGGCGTCGACGGCGATGTCGAAGGTAGGGGTCACGCAGCGGATCATGAAAACGAGCCGTGACCGTACGGCGTCGCTGCGGGTGGAGACACCGAGATGCCTGGTCACGAGCAAGGAGACGAACACGTGAAACCGAAGAAGATCGTGGCGACCGTCATGATTGCGGGCGGACTGGGCCTCGGCTCGTCGGCCATGGTCGCGCCGATGGCCTCCGCGCAGCCGGCGGCGCCGATCCCGCTGAAGCCGGGACACGGCAACGACGACTACTGCCCGCCATGGTGCGGCGACACCAAGGGGCCGAACCGATACTGCCCGCCCTGGTGCGACCAGAACGCAGGCCACGGGGACGACAAGGGCCAGTGGTGGAACACCAACCGGCACGACTGGTGGGACGACCGCAACGGACCACCACCCTGGGGCTGGGGCCCGCCGCCGCCCATTCAGTGGAACGGTGGTCCGCCGCCGCAGTCGGTGAACTACTGGGGCTACAACCTGAATCCCGTGTGGAACGACGGCCCACGCCAGTGGGGTGTCTGGTTGTTCGGCCTGTGGATTCCGATCTTCGGCGTCGGCTTCAACTGAGGCCGTCTACGGTGCCTCGACCGAACCTCGTGTCTACGGTGCCTCGACCGAACTTTATGTCTACGGTGCCTCGACGACCGCCCTGATGCGCTCCAGCGTCTTGCGCATGTCCCGAATGTTGCGCCGCTTGCGCAGCTGCCCGCCGAACAGGCCGAACAGGGTCGTCATCAGACCCTCGTTCATCCGGAACGACTCGGTGACGTCGGTGCCTCCGTCGGTCGGGACGAACCGGTAGTGCCAGTTGTTCACGGGTCGGCCGCCGAGGAGCACCTCGAAGCCGAACTCGCTGCCGGGCTCGCACGCCGTGACACGACACGTCGTCCAGTAGATCGGGCCGATCTCGTTGCGCTTGACGTGACCGCGGAACGTTGCACCGAGGGCAGGTCCCGTCGCGCCGTCCAGCCATTCCGCCTCGAAGGTCTCCGGCGAGAACCTTCCGGTGTTGCGGATGTCGGCCACGAGGTCCCACACCTTCTGCGCGGGAGCGGCCATCGGAACGGTGACTGATGCCTGCATGTCTGGACCTGTTTCTGTCGTCGGGCGGGGAGCGTTGCTGTCACGATATGCGGGTGACGGACTGGAGCGGTGACGAGTACGCGAGGCTCAGCGGGTTGCAGCGAAGGATGATCAGCGAGGCGATGGCCGGCCTCGAGTTCGGGCCGGCCGACCGTGTGCTCGACATCGGTTGTGGCGACGGCTATCTCACCGCGGCGATCGCGACGATGACGCCACGGGGCATCGTGGTCGGCGCCGATCCATCGCATCGCATGGTGGCCACCGCGGAGGAGTCGGCAGCCACCCAACCGTCCGGACCGTGGTTCGTCATCGCCGACGCGCGGGCGCTTCCCTTTGGTGAACGCTTCGACGCCGCCGTGTCGTTCAACGCGCTGCACTGGGTCCCCGAGCAGGAACGGGCACTGAGCCAGATCGCCGCCGTGGTCAAGCCAGGCGGATCGGTGACCATCCAGATGGTCTGCGCGAGCCCGCGCCCCAGCCTGGAGGCCGTCACGATGACCCTGTGCCGCGAGTCGCGCTGGGCTCCGTGGTTCTCGGGCTTCGAGGCACCCTTCGTCCACGTCGATCCCGACCGCTACGGCGAGCTCGCCGCGACGGCAGGTCTGACGCTCGACGAGGTGACCGTGACCGACCGCGAGTGGGACTTCGGCTCGCGCGAATCCTTCCTGCAGTGGTCGGCGATGGGGTCCACGGCGTGGACCGACCGCCTCCCCGTCGACCGGCGCGCGGAATTCATCGGGGAGCAGGTCGACTTGTACGAAGGGATCGCCGGCGCCGCTGGGCTCTTTCGGTTCATGCAGATGCGGGCACGCTTACATCGCGGGAAGGCTGGTTGACCATGAAGATCCGATTCGGTGTGGGTTTGGGGGCAGGCCCCGAGGCCACCGCCGAGGAACTTCCGAAGCTCGTCGATCGTCTGGAGGTCGCAGGCATCGACTCGCTGTGGTTCTCCGAGCTCGTCTACACCGACGCCGTCGACCCGTTCGTTGGCATGGCCTACGCACTGGCTCGAACCACCAATCTCAAGGTGGGCACGTCGGTCGTGATCCTGCCCGGTCGCCATCCGGTGCTTGTCGCCAAACAGCTGGCGTCGCTGGCCGCACTCGCGCCGAAGCGCGTACTGCCGGTGTTCGGGCTGCGCTCCGCGATCCCTGCCGAGCGTGACGTGTTCGTGGTGCCCGACGGGCAGCGCGCGGCGGTCTTCGACGAGTCCCTGCGACTGCTCAAGACAGCGTTGGCCACCGACGGCACCGACTTCTCCGGTGACTTCTTCTCCGCGACCTCGATCGCGGTGGGACCCAAGCCCGCGAAGCCACTCGACATCTGGCTGGGCGGTTCCGCGCCGGCGGGCTTCCGCCGGATCGGTCGGCTCGCCGACGGCTGGCTCGGCAGCTTCCTCACGCCCGACGAGGCACGCCGCGGGCGTGAACTGATCGAGGTGGCTGCCGCCGAGGCGGGACGAGCCGTCGAACCCGACCACTACGGCATCAACGTGGCCGTCGTCGAGAACGGGCTGCCCGACGAGGTCCTTGCCGCGATCCGCAAGCGTCGGCCCGACGTCGACCCGACCGAACTCGTCGCCGACGGATGGCCACAGCTTCATCGCATGATCGACGGCTACCTCGAGGCCGGGTTGACCAAGTTCGTCATCCGCCCCACCGGTGGCGTCAGCACGGACGAATTCGTCGACCGCTTCGCCGCCGAACTCCTGCCGCGAGAGAACTGACCTGTCGGTGACGTTGAACCGAATGTCCTGCCCGCCCGTGCCCCCAGTGTGTTCACTCGACTCGTAGCCGAATGGACGAGAGGGGAGGGACCATGACTTCTTGGAGGCCCGACGTTTCGCGGTCGCGTGGCTGGCTCGCGCTGGCGGTCGTCATCGTCGCCGCGACACTGATGCTGGCAGGGCCGCCGCCCGCGAGGGCCGATGACCGGCTCCAGTTCACCGGAACCACACTCTCGGGGGCGCCCTTCGACGGGACCACCCTCGCAGGCAAGCCGGCGGTGCTGTGGTTCTGGACGCCGTGGTGCCCGTTCTGCAACGCCGAGGCGCCGTCGGTGAGCGCCGTGGCCGCCGCCAACCCCGGCGTGAAGTTCGTCGGTGTGGCCGCCCGCTCCGACACCGGTGCCATGCAGGGCTTCGTCGACAAGTACCACCTCGGCTTCACCAACCTCAACGACGCGGACGGCTCCATCTGGGCCAGGTACAACGTCCCGTGGCAACCGGCGTACGTCTTCTACCGGCCGGACGGCACCTCGACGTTCGTCAACAATCCGACGTCCGCCATGCCGCAACAGGAACTCGCGGACCGGGTCGCCGCGCTGACCAGGTAAGCCGTCCCGGCGGTGGGATCCGACGGACTCGCGCTCGCGCTGGGCGCCGGGATGGTGGCGGCGCTCAACCCGTGCGGTTTCGCGATGCTGCCCGCCTATCTGACATTGGTCGTCAACGGAGGGGGAGCCGGGGCCGTGGCGGCGCTGGGTCGGGCGCTGCTTGCCACCGCGGCGATGGCCGTCGGGTTCGTCGCAGTCTTCGGCGCATTCGGACTGCTGACGGTGTCTGCCGCGAACGCGGCGCAGCGATACATGCCGTACGCGACCATGGCCATCGGCATCGTCCTTGTCGCACTGGGTGTTTGGCAGTTGCTGGGCCACCAGCTCAAGGTGCCGGTCCGCGATCCGTTCGCCCGCCGCCCCCAATGGGGACCGACGGCGGCCCTCGGGTCGATGTTCGGCTACGGAATCAGTTACGCATTGGCTTCGCTGTCCTGCACGGTCGGACCGTTCCTGGCGGTGACCGGCATCGGGGTCGGCTCCTCGGGTGGTGGGCTCAGCGCGCTGCTGGCCTACACGGCGGGCCTGACGCTGGTGGTCGGCACCCTGGCGGTGGCTGCCGCCCTCGCGGGGTCGTCGGTGGTCAATCGGCTACGCCGCGCCCTGCCCCACCTCAACCGGATCAGTGGTGCGCTGCTCGTGCTCGTCGGCGCGTACGTCGCGTACTACGGGTGGTACGAGATCCGCCTGTTCAGCAGCAACGGCGACGGACAGGACCCCGTCATCGACGCGGCAGGCCGGATCCAGTCGGTCGTGGCCGGTTGGGTCTACCGGCTGGGAGCGTGGCCGTGGGTCGGCGGGCTGGTCGTGCTGGTGGTCGCTGCGACGGCGTGGTCCCTGCGACGCAGGCGCCGTCGCTCGGGCCTCGCGTGACCGAGTGGCCGCGGCAGCTCGCCGTGCGCGACTGGTCGGCCATGGACTCCGAGGCCGTCTCAGGCTGGCGCTACACCGGCAGGTGGTCGGTGTACGACCAGCGTGACGACGACCCTGCCACCGATGCAGAGGAGCGCCGCGCGGTGGTCGCCGCAGGGGACGGCAGCCTGGTGGGCTTTTACTGCGTCGGCGCCGACGCGCGGGTTCCCGGCCTGGCCGCCGACGACGGCCTCATCGACCTCGGCGTGGGGATGGCACCCGAGCTCGTCGGGATGGGCCACGGCGAGCGGTTCGCGCAAACCGTTCTCGATGATGTGCGCTGCCGGTTTCCGGCCACACCGTTGCGGGCGGTGATCCAGGAGTGGAACACGCGGAGTCTGGCGCTGGCACGACGCCTGGGCTTCGCGCCTGCCGGTCGTCACCGGTTGCGTCAGGGTGTCGACGACGTCACCTATGTCGTGCTGATCCGAAGGGGTTCAAGCTGACCCGTGCCCGAGACTCCAGCAAACAGACTTCCGGCAGGTCCGCACCGATGTCGCGCCCCGAGCGGCAACGGGTCGAGCGGTCGCGGCACCGCCGCCGACGGGTTGATGGCCGCCGTGATGACGCGGTGAACCGATTGGTTGTCTACTTCCCGTTTCGGGTAGTCTGCGTGCATTGCGCAGACGTCGGGGGAGGCTCTTCAGCATGTGGAGCCGCTGACGATACAACGAGACGCCAAAGGCTGAGATTTGCCAGACACAAAGAGTGACGATCAGGGGCTAAAGCCGCACTTCGAAGACGTGCAGGCCCACTACGATCTGTCCGACGACTTCTTCCGGCTGTTCCTGGATCCCACCCAGACCTACAGCTGTGCCTACTTCGAGCGCGATGACATGACGCTGGAAGAGGCGCAGATCGCCAAGATCGACCTGTCCCTCGGCAAACTCGGTCTCGAGCCGGGTATGACGCTTCTCGACATCGGCTGCGGCTGGGGTGCGACCCTCAACCGGGCCATCGAGCGCTACGACGTGAACGTCGTCGGACTCACGCTTAGCAAGAATCAGCAAGCGCACGTCAAGGAACTCCTCGCGAAGTCCGGTAGCGCGCGGAGCAAAGAGGTCCTCCTCGAGGGCTGGGAGCAGTTCCACGAGCCCGTCGACCGCATCGTGTCGATCGGCGCCTTCGAGCACTTCGGCCGCGACCGCTACGACGACTTCTTCAAGATGGCCTACTCGGCGTTGCCCGACGACGGCGTCATGCTGCTGCACACCATCATCAAGCCGAGCGACGCGGAGTTCACCGAGCGCGGGCTGCCGTTGACGATGACGAAGCTGAAGTTCTTCAAGTTCATCATGGACGAGATCTTCCCCGGTGGAATGCTTCCCAAGGTGGAGGACGTCGAGAAGCATGCAGGCAAGGCCGGATTCGAGATCACCAGGATCCAGCCGCTGCGGCTGCACTACGCCCGCACCCTGGAGATCTGGGCCAACGCCCTCGAGTCGCGCAAGGACGAGGCCATCGCGATCCAGTCGCAAGAGGTCTACGACCGCTACATGCGCTACCTCACCGGCTGCGCCGAGCTGTTCACCGAGGGCTACACCGACATCTGCCAGTTCACCCTCAAGAAGGCCTGACCCCTCACTCCGACGGCGGTCGCCTGCCCGGCGGCCCCATCTCGGCGCCTGCGGCGTCGCGCCGCCTGGCCGCCATTCCTGCGAGCGCCTCGAAGACCACGCGGTGCGCGGCGTTCACCGTGAGCTCGGCGTGGTCGTAGGCGGGGGCGACCTCGACGACGTCGACCCCTGCCACGTCGTGCTCGTAGCAGAGCTGCCGCACCATCCGCAATAGATCGACGCTGGTGATACCGCCCGGCTCCGGAGTGCCCGTGCCTGGCGCATGCGCCGGGTCGAGCACGTCAATGTCCACGGAGAGGTAGAGCTTGTCCGCCTTGGCGAGCGCCTCGCCGACGGCATCGACCATGACGGCCTTGAACCCCCGCTCCCAGATCTCCTGCATGGTGTGCCACACCATGCCCTGCTCCTGCATCCACTCGAAGGTGTCCTGCGGCGGCCAGTACCCGCGCAGGCCGACCTGGACGAAGTGCGTACCGGGAACCGCGCCCGACTCGATGAGACGGCGCATGGGCGTGCCGTGGCTGGCGAGATTGCCGTCGATGATGTCGGCCGTGTCGGCGTGCGCGTCGAAGTGCACGATGCCGACGTTGCCGTAGCCGTGGACGTCGGCCACTGCCGTCGCCGCCGGCCACGTGATCGAGTGGTCCCCGCCGAGTACCACCGGCACGATGCCGCGAGAGGCCACGGCGGCGACACGTTCCTTGATGTTCTGGTGGGATACCTCGGTCTGGCCGTGCGGGCAGAACGCATCGCCGAAGTCGACGACCTCCAACCAGTCGAAGATCTCCAGACCGAGGTCCATGTGATAGGTGCCCGGCTCGTAGGCGGTGGCCCTGATCGCGCGCGGACCGAAGCGCGCGCCGGGCCGATTGGTGGTGCCGACGTCGAACGGAGCTCCCACGATCGCAACGTCGGGGCGCCACGACTCGAGTTGTTCGACCTCGGTCAGGAAGGGCCGGTGTCCGAACGTGGCAAGACCCGAATGGGGCAGGTCGAGTTGCTCGGCCATTCCCGGCGCCAGTTCGCGGTGCGGCGCACGGTCGCCAGCCGATTCGAGGTGGTCGTGGCTCATGTGGTGACAGTACCTTTCTCGATACCGCCATCAATCGCGTTCCGGCCTTGACCCGCAACAGAAGTGAGTGCGGTCCGCAATCCGGGCGGAATCTCGCGCTTGGCCCAGTCATCGGTCGACACGACCACGTAGACGTTGCGTCCGCGTGCCGCGGTGACGTCGGCACCGTCGTCGTCGCGTCGAAGCGCCTCGAAGAGCAGGGTGAAGCTGGTGGCCCCGGTCGACTCGCATCTCGCCTCGACGCGCACGGCGTCGCGCCAGCGGATCGGCGCCAGGAAGTCGACCTCGGCATGGACCACCTGAACGTCGAGTCCCCACGCCTCGAACTCGCTGAAGGGCAACCCCAGGTGGTCGAAGAACGCGCCCGACGTCTCCTCGAACCACGTCAGGTAGTGACCGTGGAACACCACGCCCTGCTGATCGACTTCGGCATAGCGGGGCACGATCGGCAACGAGAACGGTTGGGTCACACAGGACACCTTAGGATTGCTCAGGGTGAGCACCCACGAACCCGGCCGGCGGCGGCCCGCGGGGTGGCAGCGCCGCGTCGAGGCGGGCGGTCACGCCGCGGTCGTGCTCCCGCCGGCCAGGGTGTTCTGCCGCGAGATCGGCGCGTGCCTGCGGCGCTCAATCATCGCCGTCTTCCTTCGAGAGTTGCTCGTGCGCAAGCGATTCGATGTCTCTGCGGCGGGAACATCAGGTAGCACCCACTTCACGGCGAGGCGACGGTAATGCAACTGGTCACGATCGACGACATCCGCGCGGCGGGCGAACGCATACGTGGCTCGGTGGTCCGCACCCCGCTGGTTCCCGCGCCGTGGGGTGACCCGGAACGTCCGCTGTGGCTCAAGCCGGAGAATCTCCAGGCGATCGGGGCCTTCAAGGTCCGAGGCGCATTCAACGCGATGGCGCGACTCGACGATGCCACCCGGGCCAGGGGGGTCGTCACGTACTCGAGCGGCAACCATGCCCAGGCCGTGGCCTACGCGGCGGCGAAGTTCGGCGTCAACGCCTCGATCGTCATGCCCGAGGAGACTCCGCACGTCAAGATCGCAGCGACCCGCGGCCTCGGTGCCGAGGTGGTGTTGTGCGCCGCCGGTCAGCGCGAGAAGGTCGCGGACGAGGTGGTGGCTCGTACGGGGGGCGTCCTCATCCCGCCGTTCGACCATCCCGACGTCATCGCCGGTCAAGGGACCATCGGGCTAGAAATCGTCGAGGACCTGCCTGACGTCGCGACCGTCATCGTCCCGGTCAGCGGCGGGGGGTTGGCATCGGGTGTGGGCACCGCCGTCAAGGCGCTGGTGCCCCAGGCGAAGGTCATCGGCGTGGAACCGGAACTGGCCGCCGACACCGCGGCGGGCCTGGCCGCCGGGCATCGCGTCGACTGGTCGATCGCGGACCGCAACCGCACCATCGCCGATGGCCTTCGGTCCCAGCCGTCGGCGCTGACGTTCGCCCATTTGCAGAAGGTTCTCGACGGCCTGATCACCGTGACCGAGAGCGGCATTCGCGACGCCGTGCGGGAGATCGCGTTACGCGCACACCTGGTGGCCGAACCCAGCGGCGCCGCCGCCCTCGCGGCCTACCGTGGTCACGAAACACCGCCTGGGCCAACGGTTCTCATCGTGTCAGGCGGTAACGTCGAGCAAGCCCTACTTGCGGAGATCCTCAGCGCATGAACAGGAGCGGACCAGTCACCAGGCGAGGACCAGGGGTGAGGACACCTCGCACTCGTCCTGGATCGCGTGCGCCCAGGCGTCCTGCTCCGCGGCGGCCTTGAGGAATCTCCGCCGTCCGGCCCACCCGCACGAGCACCTGGCGGTCGTGTTGCCGAGCCCGAGGAGGTGTACCGAGACCACGCCGTGCCTGGGCCCCTCGGCCGGCTCGCGCGGCGCCAGCTGGTCCGTCAGAAGTGCCGTTGCGGACATGATCCTCCTTTACCGACCAAGACTTCGTCGTCTCGTCCGACGCGGCTTCGAGCCAACGCGCTCTCATCATTGCGCCGCGATGGGGCGGATTCGGTCTACGACAGGTCACAACTCGGAAAAGGCACCACGGTCAATACCGCGGGACGGGGCGCCTCTTTGGCCCGGCGCGCCCGCCGTCGATGCATCGGGTAATGTCGCGCGGAATGGTCCTACACGCTGGCGCTGCCCGTGCGAGGCCGCCTCGTGGCTCCGAAGGGGTACATGTGGACGCGGTCCTCGGCTTGTCGATGACTCCGACGTCCGTCGGTTTGGTGCTCGTCGAAGGTCAGGAAGCCGACGGCGCGACGATGGATCGCGATTCGTTCGCGGTCGCACGTGGCGGCAGACAGTCGTCCGAGCAGGCGACGGCGGCAGTTCTGCGGACCGAGGCGATGGCTGCGACCAGGGGTCTGCGACTGCACTCCATCGGCGTGACCTGGAGCGAGGACGCCGACCTCCAGGCGTCGATGCTGATGGAGTCGCTGTCGGCGTCGGGATTCGACAACGTGGTGGCCATCCGCATGCCGGAGGCCACCGAGGCGCTCGCGCGCGGTATCGCCGAGGTGCTCGGCTACGCCACGACGGCGGTCTGCGTCATCGAACCCCAATCCGTGATCTCGCTGATCGTGAACACCAGTGACGGCGCGGTGCAGACGGCGTTCAACCACGCCATCGACTCCGACGATGACCTGATCAGATGGTTGAGCACGATCTTCACCCGCGCAGACTGGGCCCCCGAGGCGCTGGTCGTGGTCGGTTCGGCCGGTGACTTCGAGCCGATCATGCACCGCCTCGAGGACGCGCTGTCGGTGCCGGTGTTCGCGCCGGAGGAAGCCAAGCTGGCGCTGGCCCGCGGCGCCGCCCTGGCCTCGGCGCAGAGCACCGAGATGCCACTCGACGTGTTCGGCGACGGCTTCGTCGTCGATGCCCGCGACGACGCACGAGAGCAGCGCACCCTGGCGCAGCGGAGCAGGCACCGCCGTACGTTGTCCCGCGTCGGTCCGGTGGCCATGCTGGCCGTCGGCGCCGTGACGTTCGTCGTGTCGGTGTCGATCGCGATCAGCCTTCAGCTCTCGCCTGCCCGCACGGCGCAGCCCAGTGGCCCCGTCCCGGCTGCGAGGGTCGAGTCGCCAGAGGCCGTAAAGGCCGTGCCACCGGCCATGCCGCCACCCGTCGCGATCCCGCCTGCCCCGGTCGTCGAGGCTGCGCTCCCGCCATCGCCCGAGGCGGTGCCGCCGGTGTACGACGAGCCACCGGTCGCGGTCGTCGACACCCCCGCCGAGGCGCCCGCCGTCGATCAGGCGCCCGCCGACACCCCGGTGGATGTCCCGGCAGCTCCGGCCCCGGTCGACCCCGCGCTCGCACCGCCGATCGATCCCGCGTTGGCACCACCGGTGCAGGTCGCTCCTCAGGTCCCGCCGGTCGCGGGTCCCATGGATCCCGACTTCAACTCCTCCCAGGTCCCGACGAAGAAGCCGGGTATCTGGACGCGCATCAAAGAGAAGCTGACGCCCGGACCCGGTTAGCGTGACGACGCCCCCACTCAGCCCGCCCACGAGCCGTGCCGTGCTGCGGGTCGCCGTCCGCGCGACGATCGTCCTCGCCGTGGCACTGGCCATGCTCGCCGTCGAGTTCACGTCGAGATCCGGGGTGGGGTGGCGGCTGATCACCTTCACGTATCAGGCCAACATCCTCGCGGCCGCCTATTACGCGTGGACGCTGTTCTGGCCGCGGGCGGATGCCCGTACCGGCCTCCGCGGCGCCGTGGTGCTCTACGTCGTCGTCGCCGGGGTGGTGTGGAACCTGCTGCTGACCGGGCGGAGCATGGGATACACGCCCGCCAACTTCCTGCTGCACGTCGTCGTACCCATCCTCGCCGTCGGCGACTGGCTGCTGATCGGCCGTGGAGCGGGCACCGCAAAGTGGTGGCAACCGTTCGCGTGGCTCGTCTACCCCGCGGCCTACCTGGGGTTGGCGCTGGTGGTCCTGAATCGGTCGGGACGGCGCGCGCCGTACTACTTTTTGGACCCCGGAAGCGTCGGAATCGGCGCCGTCGCGGTGAACGTCTCGTTGCTCGCGGTCGGGTTCCTCGGCCTCGGTTACCTGCTGTTGGCAGTGGCTCGCCCGCGCTCGGCTAACGCTTAGTCCTCGCGAACCGAACTATCATCTAGGAAAGCCCGTCACTCGGAGGTTGGTCAGTTGCGTATGGCTCTGCGATATGTGTTGTCGGTGGCGGGAATTGCGACCCTTCTGCTGAGCGGATCGGTGGGTACCGGCCTCGCTGCCGCCCCAGGCCCTGTTGCCGTCGCGAACATCTCGCCCGCCAAGGGTCAGGTCGTCGGCGTGGCGATGCCGGTCACCGTGACGTTCGCCCAGCCCGTCGCCGACCGCGCCGCCGCAGAGCGCTCATTCAGCATCTCGTCGCCGAATGCACCGCAGGGCAACTTCGTGTGGCTCAAGAACGACGTCGTGCAGTGGAATCCGAGCAGCTACTGGCCGGCACACTCCATCATCGCCCTGTCGGTGGGTGGCGCGAAGACGTCCTTCGAGGCAGGTGCCTCGGTGGTGGGTGTCGCCGACGTGGACGCGCATACGTTCACGGTCAGCATCGACGGCTCGGTGGCACGGCAGATGCCTGCGTCGATGGGTAAGCCCAAGCACCCCACGCCGATCGGCTCGTTCACCGCGCTCGAGAAGCAGTCACCGGTCATCATGGACTCCCGCACCATCGGGATCCCGTTGAGCGACCCCGAGGGCTACAAGCTGACCGTGTACGACGCGGTCCGGGTGACGTGGGGCGGCGTGTACGTCCACTCGGCGCCGTGGTCGGTGGCCTCGCAGGGCAATTCGAACGTCAGCCACGGCTGCATCAATCTGAGCCCCGACAACGCTGGCTGGTACTACGACCAGGTCAGCATCGGGGACCCGATCATCGTCCAGGCGTAGTCGCATGGAGGTGCTTCGCGGTCGGTGACGATGCGACGGTGACCGGGTCGGGGTAGGTGCCCAGCACGCGATCGGCGGTGCCTGCTGTCGTCACCGTGAACCAGTAGTGCTCGTTCTTGAAGTGATGCTGGCGGTGGTTTCGCCAAATCGCCCGGTAGATCCGTGTTTTGGGCTTGTAGTCGCTGTGGATCAGGTAGTGGCACCATTCGTAGGCCAACCCCAGCACGCCGAGGAACACCAGGTAGGTCAGTCCGAGGCTGGGTCGTGGAAAGGCAAGCGCCGCGATCGCCACCGCAACCGGCAGGATCCACAGCAGGGCGCGCCACGGGATGAAGATCAGCGGCACCTGACGCGGGTCGACGTGGTGCTCGCGGTGCTTGCGCGCCAGCAGCGGGTCGATGGTGAGGAAACCGAGACGTCGCGGGCGCCAGTGCAGCACGACGACGTGGACCAGCCACTCGAAGAACGGGAAGACGGCAAGCATCGCCAGCGGGACCAGCGCATCGGTGAACTGCCAGTCCCCGAGGTAGATTCGGGTGGTCAGCGCGATGGCCAGGGAGGCGCCGAGCAGCCACGGCGACGGGTGGGTCGCGAACTCGCGTCGCGCATCCGCAAGGGAGAAGGCCCGGCGTTCGGGTCGGGTCGTGGTCGTCACGAGTGGTGCTCCAGCTCGTCGAGGGCGGCGAGCAGACCTACGGTCGCAGGCTCGAGAAGGTCGCGGGCGGCGCGTTCGGCGGCGGCCGGATCCCCCTCACGGATCGCGGCCGCGACGCTGCGGTAGGCGTCGGGCCTGCCCACCTCGTCGGCCATCATCACCGCGAGCGCGGGCAGGGCGGGCTCGTACGTCGCGCGCAGGGTGTTGTACATCAAGCGAAAGGCGATCGAGTCCGCGCCGTCGACGACGTGGTCCCAGAACGTCAAGGCATGCCGCTGGCGCTCGACAGGATCGTCCTCGCCTGCGAGCGCCTCGACCGAGGAGTCGAGTAGCGCCGCCAGTTCGGGCCGCCTGCGCCGTGCCGCGAGTTCGGCGATCTTGGGACCGTTGTGCAGGCGGGTCTCCAGGATGCTGCGCACGACGGTCACGTCGACCTCGCCCGAGCGGATCAGCAGGCGGGGGAGAAGGTCGAGCCCCGCGTGGCGACGGAAGTCGCGCACGGTGGTGGCGTCACCCTGGCGCACTTCCACCAGTCCGGTCTCGGTGAGGCGTTTGATGGCCTCGCGAACGGCGGGCCGGGAGACGCCGAGCACCTCGGCGAGGCGGCGCTCACTGGGCAGCGCCTCGCCGGGTTGCATGTCGCCGTTGAGCACTTCGGCGACGATCTGCTCGAAGACGTCTTCGGGTACCGACCGGCGGTTGACGGGTTGGAGGGCCATCAGCCCACCATGGCAGGCTGATGGCCAGAGGTCAAGTGGTCATACCAGTTCTCTAGCTGGGCACTCCGGTGTACTCCGGATTAGGCGGCACCGACAAGGCGATGCCGATCCTGTTGGTGGCGCCGATGAAGGCGGCGATGGAGATGCCCTCGAGGATCTCGTTGTCGGTCAACCCGAGGCCACGCAGCGCATCGACGTCCGCGTCGCGGATCGACTGTGGGTTGCTGTTCACCGCGATGGCCAGATCGGCGAGGGCACGCTCGCGGTCGGTGAGCTCGGCGACCTGATGGTGGTCGATGGCGACACGTTGACCGAAGGACCAGTCGCCCGCCACCTTGCCGAGCTTGTTGGCGTGGTTGGTGTGGCAGTAGGAGCAGCGGTTCTCACCGGAGACGACAGTGGCGATCACCTCGCGCTCGCGTGCGGTCAGGCCGCCGCGGCCGTCCGTGCCGAGCAGCGGCAGGAGGTAGGCGTTGAGACGCTCCAGGTCACCCTCGTTGAGGGAGAGCGCGCGAAACCAGTTGGAGGTCAGTCCTTCATCGCGCTGCTGGTGGGCGAAGAAGCCCTTGACCGCGGGGCGGGTCAGCGCGTCGAGGTCGGGCACCTCCAGGCGGGAGATGCGATCGGGGGTCAGGGGGGAGGCGTGCTGCGCAGGGGCGTCGGCAGTGGTGGTCATAACTCGACCATCCGGCGCGCTGCGGTCCTCGGCAAGGTTTGCGCCAGCGCAGATCGAAACGCTTGCGGCAGGCCCCATTCAACGCAGCGCCGCGGCCGTCACCTCGTCGGCGGGCAGGAATGCCTCGATGCTCAGCTCCGCGGCGGTCAGGTCGAGCGCAGTGCCGAACGTCGTCACGATGCTCAGGAACGTCAGGGCCGTCCCGTCGGGCGCATCCAACCGTAGTGGCACGACCACCCCGCCCAAGTCGGAAGTCTCCTCGAATCCGCCTGGGTAGGAATCGATTTCGGCCAGCAGCTCCGCCAACGTCTCCGAGCCGCTGACGGCGACCTCCCTGCGCAGCCGGCCGATGACGTGGTGACGCCACTGACCAAGGTTGCGGATGCGCGGCGCGAGACCGTTCGGGTGCAGCGAGATACGCAGGGCGTTGGGGGGATTCAGCAGCTGTGGCGCGACACCCTGCATCAACAGCCCGGCGCCGGAGTTGACCGCCACGATGTTCCAGCCGCGGTCGACGGCAAGGCATGGATACGGTTCGTACGCCGTGAGTACCCTGTCGAGGCCGTCGCGCACGGCCACCATGTCGGGATCGTCGAGCGAACGTTCCGCGTAGACGGGGGCGAGGCCCGCGGCCAACAGCATCCGGTTCTGCTCACGCAGCGGCACGTCGAGCACCGCGGCCAACCGCAGCACCATGGCGCGGCTCGGTACGGATCGACCGGTCTCCATGAAGCTCACGTGTCGCGACGACACGTCGGCCTCGATCGCGAGGTCCAGCTGGCTCAGACGGCGCCGTTGCCGCCATTGGCGCATCAGCGTCCCGAATGGCGGAGTCTGGACCTTGGCCGTCGTCACGCCCTTGAGTCTGAACCGTGGTCGCGCCCCAATCCACTACCCCAGAGGTAATTGTCGCGACTACCCGTTGCGCGGACAGTAAATGGTGACGGACCCACGAAGGAGTCGACGATGAGATCCGACCCCGTTCAGCCAAGCCGGCCACCGATCCCTCGCTGGTTGCGCTTCGTGATGACCTCCGACCGCGCCGGCTCGGCGTGGTACATCGGCCTCGGCTTCTTCTTCGCCCCGGTCCTCGCGGCGGTGTCCCCGTGGCCGAACCTCACGGCCGGACTTTGGATCGTCATTGCGCTGGCAGGGCTGTGGTTGGGTCTGCTGGGCGTTGCCATGGCGACCGGTCTGGCCATCGTGTTGAAGTCCGGGGCCGAGATCCCCGAGGACTACTGGCGCTCGATCTTCGACTACGACGGGGCGGAGACTCGGCTCACGTAGTCGCCGACGCGCCCGTGTAGTCGACCTGCCAGTGCTTGATGCCGTTGAGCCAACCCGACCGCAGCCGCTCGGGCTTGGCGAGCGAGGTGATGTCCGGCATCGCGTCGGCGATCGCGTTGAACATCAGGTCGATCGTCATCCTGGCCAGGTTGGCACCGATGCAGAAGTGAGCACCGGTGCCGCCGAACCCGACGTGCGGATTGGGATCGCGAAGGATGTCGAAGTCGTAGGGGTTCTCGAACACGTCCTCGTCGAAGTTGGCGGAGCGGTAGAACATCACCACTCGCTGACCCTTCTTGATCGGCACACCTGCGAGTTCGGTGTCCTCCAGCGCCGTGCGCTGAAACGACGTGACAGGGGTGGCCCAGCGGACGATCTCGTCGGCGGCCGTGCCGGGTCGGTCCCTCTTGAACAGCTCCCATTGATCGGGGTGATCGGTGAACGCCATCATTCCCTGGGTGATCGAGTTCCGGGTGGTCTCGTTACCCGCCACCGCGAGCAGGATGACGAAGAAGCCGAACTCGTCGTCGGAGAGCTTGTGCCCGTCGACGTCGGCCTGGACCAGTTTGGTCACGAGGTCGTCGCCAGGATTGGCGGAGCGCTCCGCCGCCATCTGCATGCCGTAGGTGATCAATTCGACCGACGCACTGATCGCGTCGTTGTTCGCGAACTCGGGGTCCATGTCGCCGACCATCTGATTCGACCAGTGGAAGAGCTTCATCCGGTCTTCCTGCGGTACGCCCATGAGGCCCGCGATGGCCTGCAGTGGCAGCTCGCACGACACCTGCTGGACGAAGTCCCCACGGCCCTCGGCGACCGCCTTGGCCACGATCTGGCGTGCGCGCTCGGCGAGATCGGCGCGAAGCTGTTCCACCGCACGCGGGGTGAAGGCTCGGGAGACGATCTTGCGCAGGTGGGTGTGGTGCGGTGCGTCCATGTTGAGCAGGACGAACTTGCCGGTGTCGATCTGCGCCTGGACCGTCCCATCCGCATATCGCGGCAGTGCCGTCTTCTCGAGGCTGGAGAAGACGTCGCTGCGTCGCGACACCTCCTTCACGTCCTTGTGCTTGGTGACGACCCAGTAGCCGCCGTCGCCGAAGCCGCCGATGCCTTCCGGCTGCGCGTTCCACCAGATCGGCGCCACCCGCCGCATCTCCGCCAGCTCCTCGATCGGCAAGCGCTCGGCGTAGATGTCGGGATCCGTGAAGTCGAATCCGGCGGGCAGGTTCGGGCTGGTCGAGACGTTCGGCATGGCTCGCAAGCTCCTCACAATGACGGGATCTAGTGGGATAAGGCATTGCTACACCACAGATCGCGGGTGCCGAGGCGGGTTGCAGAAACTCACGAGTAGAACGTGTTACCGCGGATCATTAGACCTTCGTTAATCAGCCGCTCTGGGATTGCCGTGTAACGAAAATGGAGTGATTCTTGATGGACCCACTAGCAACATCAGTCCCTGAGGCCACAGGGGGAAGGGTCGACAGATGAACATGACGAACACCGGGAAGATCGCGGCTGCCGTAGCAGGCTGCACGTCGGGCCTCTTCTTCGCCCTCGTGGCGACCGCGTCGCCTGCGGGTGCCGACCCCGCGGACGTCGCACCACCCCCGCCTCCCGGCCCCGCGGTGGTCCTGCCTGCGCCCGCGCCGGGACCCGCGCCGGGACCCGCCGCCGTCGACCTGCAGGCCTCGGCCCCCGATCCGGCCATCCTGCCCCCGAACGGCATGCCGCACCTGGCCAGCCCCGATGCTCTACCCCCGGGTTCGACGATGGACCCCAACGCAGTCGCAGGCGGCGAGTCGCCGAACGTGAGCTTCCTGAGGGACCTGTGGCAGGCCGTGCAGAACAAGGAGATCAGCGGCAAGGAGGCCCTGGTGCTCGGATTGTCGCAGCGAAGCATGGACATGCCGATCCCGGCTCAGGCTCCCGGGCCGAACGTGCCGATCACGCCTGCGGATCCGGCACCCGCGCCCGCGCCGCCTGCCCCGGACGCGCCGCCCGCTCCCGCGATCAACCCGCCTGCGCCGACTCCCTGACGGCACTCGCCCGCTGCAACAGCGTCCGTACGGTGTTCACGTGCATCGGCTTCACCGCCACCCACACCGGCCGGGTCGCCGGAGTTCGGTGATGAACGAAGGTCGCGAAGAGAAGACCTTCGGGTCGGCGCATGAACAGCAATTCGCCAGGCATCCCGATCCTCGAGTCCCTTCCCAGCAGAACGGTGTCCGGACTGCGGTGCCGGATCTCCCAGCCCAGGATCGACCCGGCCGCGGCCACGCTCCGTAGACCGAGGGCCGTCCAGCCCGACAACAGTCTGGCGCGCATCTCGGCAGACGCGCCCTCCAGCACCGCCCTTGCCCATTCCTCGGCGGTCCAGTCCGGTGCCGCGTCGGCCTCGACGACGAATGTGTCGGCGTAGTCCACTCTGGGCAGAGTGCTGACGTCGCGCACGTCCCGCGGTGTGTCGACCTGGGAGACGGTCACGGCCGGGACTTGGTCGCGCCACGCCCGCCCGAGGGCACGCAGGATGGTCGGATAGACGATCAAGCGACGAAACGGTGCGATCGCGGCCAGGTACGCCCGCCCAAGCATGCCGTTCGGTTTGACGAGGATCGTCATCTCCCCGCGGTGGCCGCCGGTTCCCGTGGGCACCCAACCCAGGTGGAGCACCCCGTGCACGGTGCGGTTGACGATCTCGAGTGCGGCTTCGTGGTCCGCGACGTACAGCGGCGTGAACCACCCGTCGGCCGGGGGGTTACGCAAACTGCTTGCCTGCGAGCGGATTTCGTCATCCGGCTCGTCCCAGTCGAACAGCCGCCCCAGCGCCCATCGTGCCGCGAACAGCGCATGCACCACGGGCGAGGACCGCTCGACGTCGAGGGAATTCATGACATCGAGGAGTCGGGGGAAGTCGTCCCGGCCGCCCGGCGTCGGCAGCTCCCAGACGTCGAGCACGTCGAAGTCCGGCGCGATGTCGTGGATGCGCCATGGTCGCGTGGCGTACACCGAGCGGGCCGATCTCGCCTTCGCAGTAACCATGCACCACTGTATGCTTTATTCTCATTGCATGTCAACGCGATACGACGCCCGCTGATGCCCGCTCCGACGCGGACGTCGCGGGAGGCCTGGATCGACGCGGGTCTGAACGCGCTCGCCGAAGGAGGTCCCGACGCCGTTCGGGTCGACGTCCTCGCGCAGGCCCTCGGGGTGTCGCGCGGCGGTTTCTACCACCAATTCGACAGCAGGCCTGCGTTTCTCGAGGAGCTGCTCGATACATGGGAGCGCCGCAGTACCGACGAAGTCCTCGATCGGGTCGAGCGCGAAGGTGGTGACGCCCGCGCCAAAGTCGGCAAGGCGGGCATGCTGACGTTCTCGGCCGCGCTGCTGCCCGTCGACCTGGCGGTCCGGGACTGGTCACGGCGCGACGCTGCCGTGGCGCAGCGGTTACGGCGGGTGGACAACGGCAGAATGGACTATCTGCGCGCGCAGCTAGCGACGTTCAGGGACGACGCGGACGACGTGGAAGCCCTTGCGCTACTGGCATTCTCGGTGGCCATCGGCAACCAGTTCGTCGCCGCCGATCACGACGGCCGCAGTCGCGCAGACGTGCTGCGACGGGCGACCGCTCTTCTGTTCGGCTGAGCTACCAGACCCGCACGTAGTCGATGAGCATGTCGGCGGGGTAGGTGCCGCCGGATGGGTCGCCGCCGCCGGAGCCCGCGACCGCGAGATCCAGCACGGGGAACAACGTGTAGCCGGGTTGGTTGAACTGCCAGTCCGGCAGCGAGTTCGCCGGCACGTTGAAGTACGGTTGCGCGCCGTCGGCGTAGTCCATCCAGAACCGCATCCCGGCGTCATCCCACTGGACTCGCCACGTATGCCAGGCACTGTCGACCGAGATGGTCTGACTGACGTGTTCGCCGCCGTTCAGCTTCGCGTGCACGGCGGTGCCCGGCGCCCACTTGCCGTTGCCGTACCACTCCATGATGTCGACTTCGCCGCCGTTGACCGGGCTGTTGTTGGCGAGATACCACGCGGGCCATGCGCCGGGAGTCAGGCAGTTGCACTTGATCCTGGCTTCCCAGTTGTGGCCGATGCCGCCGTGGAAGGTGCCGAAGACCTTGCCGCTGTAGAAGGTGTTCCCGTCCTTCGCAGCGTGGAAGACGAGGTTCGACTTGCCGTCGACGTACACGTTCCTGCGGTCGTCGCGGTACTGGCCGACGTTCTCGGGGAGCTCCCAGAACGTGGGGTCCTCCATCGTCTCGCGGGCCTGGGCGACCTCCCAGTTCGCCGGGTTGGGCGCCGAGCCGGCCGGTCCGTCGAAGTGGTCCTCGAAGAGGTACTTGCCGTTGGCAGGCGGCGCTGCGGGCGGCGGTGCGAGGGGCATGTCCTCGCGCGACGCGAAGGCCTGAGCCGCGGGAACCGTTGCGGCTGCGCCAAGCAGGCCCAGTCCGGTCATCAACATCATCCGACGGCGATCCATTTCGGGCATGGGCACCATGTAAGCCGCAACGTCGGGCCGCGTGCAAATCGCGAGCCGGGCAGACGAAACTCCGAGAATGCGTTCAGGGCTGCGATTCGACGTCAATCGCAGCCCTGAACGCAGTTTCGACGGGGTCAGACGCCCGCGGCCTCGTTGAGGTCGTTCAGCGTGGCGGTGGCCTCGAGATACTCCTGGACCCACCGCTCGATGACGGCCGAGGTCTTCTCGACCTTCTCGAACTGGCCGACCACCTGACCGACGGGGTTGAACGCCACGTCGACGGTCTCGTCGGGGTACTTGTGCGTGGCGGCCACTGCCAGGCCGGACACCATGAACTGCAACGGCATTCCGAGCGGCTTGGGGTTGTCAGGGTTCTCCCACGCGTCGGTCCAGTCGTTGCGCAGCATCCGCGCCGGCTTGCCGGTGAACGATCGGCTGCGCACGGTGTCGCGGCTCCCCGCCTTGATGTAGGCCGCCTGCTGGACCGGGGTGTTCTCGGCTTCCTCGACCATCAGCCACTGCGATCCGGTCCACGCGCCCTGCGTACCGAGCGCCAGCGCCGCGGCGATCTGCTGGCCGCTGCCGATGCCACCCGCGGCGAGCACCGGCACAGGCGCTACCTCCTTGACCACCTGAG
This sequence comes from Mycobacterium sp., assembly GCA_025963385.1. Taxonomy (GTDB): domain Bacteria; phylum Actinomycetota; class Actinomycetes; order Mycobacteriales; family Mycobacteriaceae; genus Mycobacterium. The sequence continues at coordinate 81,299 of JAOPUT010000077.1, read as the reverse complement.
GCCACAGCACGATCGAACCCACCTCGCCGCTGTGTCCGCCCGCCTCGCCGCCCTGGGCGATGATGATGTCGACGCCCGCGTCCGCGTGCTTGCGGGCCTGGCTCGGTGATCCGCAGAGCGCGGCCACCTTGCGGCCCTCGGCGTGGATGTGCTCGATCATGTCCCTCGGCGGCGTGCCGAGCGCATTGGCGATCAGCGTCATCTTCGGGTGCTTGAGCGCCACCTCCACCTGCGGCGTGGCCGTGGCCTCGGTCCACCCGAGCAGCTGCAGGGTGCTCTCGTTGTCCTCCGCGGTGAGCGGCACGCCATGGTCGGTGAGGATCTTCCTGGCGAAGTCGAGGTGCTCCTGCGGGACCATGTCGGCCAGCATCTTCGCCAGTTCGTCGGCGGACAGATTGGAGTCCATGCCCTCGTACTTGTTGGGGATCACGATGTCGACGCCGTAGGTGTGGTCGCCGATGTGCTCGTCGATCCAGTTCAGTTCGATCTCGAGCTGCTCGGGTGAAAAGCCCACCGCGCCGAGCACTCCGAAACCGCCCGCCTTGCTGACGGCAACGACGACGTCGCGGCAGTGCGTGAAGGCGAAGATCGGGAACTCGATGCCGAGCTGGTCGCAGAGGGGGGTGTGCATGTCTGCTCCTTGGATGGAACGGTTGAGCCGGACGCAAAATTGAAACGTGTTCTAGTTTAGTACCCGCTCGGCGGGGCCTAGGTCAATGGGCGACGGTCGGCCGCGCCGGGCGGGTACTCGACATCGGAGGCGAATCCCCCTAGCGTTTTTCGCGAATCGCGTCAGCCAACGCGATCGTCCGCCGAAGGGGCTGCACCTCTTGACGCAATGGCTCAATCACTCACTCGTGCTCGCGTCCGACTACCGCATACCCCACCCTGAAAACGTATGGTCGCTGCTCGAGCGACGCCAGGACGGACTCGCAGGCATGGGCGCCCATCACGCGCTCGTCTACACCTCGACCACCGAGCCCGACCGTGTGATGGTGATGATCGCGATCCACACCAAGGAGACGGTCGTCGAACTCCTGCGGTCGCGGGTGTTCTTCGAATGGTTCGACGCCGTCGGTGTCGAGGACATCCCGGCGGTGTTCGCCGGCGAACTCGTCGAGCGTCTCGAACTGGTGCCCGAGTCCGAGCCGTCTGCTCCCGAGGTGGTGGTGTCGGTGGTGACCACGGTCGACGACGTGACCAATCTGATCACCCACGTCCGGGAGACGGCCGCAGACCTTCGCGGCGCGGGCGTCCGAAGACTGCTGATCTTCGACGCGTTCGACGACGCACGCGAGGTGATGATGCTGCTGCAGATCGACGACGAAGCGCACGCGCACCACTGGCTGCGCGACTCGGACCTGTCCATCGAGTGGATGGGCAGGGCAGGCATGGGCGCCTATCCACCGGTCTTCGTCGGGCGGCTCCGGCGAATGCTGCGAATCGACGCATCGGGCGGATCGGACGACGGCTGATGTACGTCTGCCTCTGCGCAGGCGTCAGCAGTCAAACCGTCGCCGACACGGTGGACGCCGGTGCCTCGACGTCCAAGGAGGTCGCCGACAGGTGCGGTGCGGGCACCGAATGCGGCCGCTGCCGCCGTACCGTTCGGGCGATCATCGACGCCCGCCGAAGCGCCGGAGCATCGGTCCGCGGCCGCGACGCCGGGGATCGGCCCCGACCTGAAGGACCGGCCACCCACTCCGAAGTGCCTCGGCCGCCAGACCAGCCCGCGGATTGACCGGCCGGGGATGGCCGATCACCCGCATCAGCGCGGCGTCCTCGTCGCCATCGGCGTAGAAGAAGCTCTGCGTCAGGTCGACGGCATTGGCCGCGGCGAAGCGCCCCACCGCCTGCGCCTTGCTGGCACCCCAGATGATCGGTGCGACGATCCCGCCGGTCAGCAGACCGTCGCCGTCGACCTCGAAGTGGTTGCAGATCACGGCGTCGATCCCGAGGAAGCGCGCCACCGGCTCGGCGTGGATCGTCAGCGCCGAGGAACTCAGTGCCACCGTATGGCCACGCTCCTGATGGGCACGGACGACACCGTGCATCTGCCCGAAGACGCGTGTCTCGATGTGCCTGCGGAACAGGTACTCGCCGAGATCGTCGAGTTCGGCGAGGGAGTCGCCGCGAAGGTAGCCGGCCGCCCGCACGACCAGGCGTTCGAACTCCATCCGACCGAGCCGGTAGCGCAGCGACGCCTCGAGCACTCCCAGCACCTCGCCGAGGCTGGCCTGACGGGCGTGGATCCGGTGCCCCGCATGCGCCGTCGCCGTGAAACCCGAGACCAGCGTGCCGTCGAGGTCGAAGAAGGCGCCAACGTCGTTCCCCTCTGGGCCCGACCCGATCTCCTCGAGCTGGCGCGCCAGGGACGCATCCGGGTTCATTTCGCTCCTGCTCACACGGCGGCGACGGCGCACCTGACAGGACTCCGTCCTACACGATTCCGTCGCATCCATTGCAACACTCCCTTTTCGTGCTCGTCGACCTTGCGTTGTTACCGGTCGATGACGTCGTCGGGGGTCTCAGACACCCGCTGATGGGCACGATGGCGGAGCGATCGGATAGGTTCAACCTCGGCGGGTTCTTTTCGCGCGAGGTTCAGCCCGAGCCCTGAGCGGACTGAAGTCACGGCGACACGCATCGTCATGATGCGGTTTGACATGGAAGACGGGCTTTGAACGAACATCGGGAATCGACCGACGGCACGCCAACGGCATCAGGATCGACCTGTGAAGTCAGCGAACGACTGATCGGGAAGATCGCCGTCATCGCCACCTCTGGCGTCGTCGACATGATCACGGCACCACAACTCGAAGACGCGATCAAGGCTGCGCTTGCCAAGTCGCCCGAGGGCATCGTGGTCGACCTGACCGACGTTGAGTTCCTGGCGTCGGCAGGCATGGGCGTCATCGTCGCCGCGCATGACGCCGCGCCTGAAGAGATCGGCATCCACATCGTCGCCGAGGGACCGGCCACCAGCCGGCCCCTGAAGCTCGTCGGCATCGCCGACATCGTGCCTCTGCACTCGACCCTCGACGAAGCGCTGGCAGCCTTCTCCCCTCGTTAGGCATACTCGGTCGGTCGACCGGGTACCACAGTGCTTGCCATGATCGATTCACTTTCCAAGGCCGACGTCTTCTACACCGAACGCTTCGAGCGCATCGGTGTGACGGCCGACCCGCGTACCGCCGCGCGGACCCGCGACGAGTTCGCGCGATGGCTCCACGGCACCTTCGACATCGACCCGCACCGGACGAGCGACCTGGTGCTCGCGATCTACGAAGCGCTGGCCAACATCGCCGAGTTCGCGTACCTCGCGGCGGGCATGACGGGGACCATGGACGTCACGGCCTCCTACGAGCCGACCGAATCGGCGCTCTCGGTCACCGTCGCCGACCGTGGTCTGTGGCGAACCGCGGCGCCGAACCCCGCCGATCGAAGCCGCGGCCGCGGTATCGCACTGATGAAGGCGCTGGCCGACCGCGCGTCGATCCAGACCTCGACCGACGGCACCACCGTTCGCCTCGCCTGGGACGGCGTCCGACCGCGCTAGAGCGCCGTCTGTCCGACCGAGACGACACCCCGACCCGTCACCAGTGGCAGATCGAGCGTGGTCCTGATGCCTGGAGCGGTGGCCACCACGTCGGGAATCGAGTTCACGATCCTGCCCGCCGCGGCGAGGATCGCGGCATAGGGGGCGCCGCCATGGTCGCTGGTCGGGACGATGTCGACGACGTACGACGGCTCGCCGGTGATCTCGACGCGGTAGGAACCGCCGGGATGTGCCGGTTGCGCCCAGTCTGGTCGTAGATCCGCGCGCAATCGCGTGACGTGCTCGACGACGATCACGGGGTGGCCCTTCACGAGGCCTTCGATCTGAAAGCGAAGCGCCGCAACGGTTCCCTTCGCGATGTGCCCCGCCGCGACGTTCAGGTCCTCGGGCGCAGGCTCCTGCTCGACCGAGTCCCTGATCGCGTCGACCTCGACACCGAGTCCTGCCGCCAGCTGCCGGATGGCGGTACCCCACGCGATGCTGAGGACGCCCGGCTGGAAGAGCATCGGGAAGTCCCCGATCTCGTTGCCGAAGCCCATCACGTCGAACATCACCGTCACGCCGTCGTAGGTGGCGTAGTCGGCGATCTCCATGGTGCGGATCTGCTGGATGCTCTGGCAGGTTCCGGCAAGCGCGAAGGGCAGCAGGTCGGTGGCGAACCCGGGATCGACGCCCGTGATGAAGACGCTCGAATTGCCTTCGCGCGCAGCGTCTTCGACGCGTTCGATGTACTTATCGGGGATCACCTGCCACGGGTACTGCAGCACGCCTGGGGCGGACCCGACGACGTTGATGCCTGCGGCGAGCAACTGCCTGACGTCGGCCATGGCCTCGGCGAGGCGCACGTCTCCCATCGCGCAGTAGACGGCACACTCCGGCGCGGCGGCCACGATCGCGTCGAGGTCGTTGGTCGCGGTCACGCCCGTCGACACCTCGAGGCCGGCGAGTTCGGCCGCGTCCTTGCCGACCTTGGCATCGGAGGAGACCCACACCCCGGTCAGGTCGAAGCGCGAGTCGGTGATCAATTGCCTCAGGGCGAGGCTGCCGCAGTTGCCGGTACCAATGAGCGCGACGCGGATCGCCATATGTTCCTCCTCACGACGGATGCCCTGGCAGTATGCGTGCCGGGCCCTCAAATTGGAACAGGTTCTAGTTCGCGATACCCATGCGGTAGCCTGAGCCGTCATGGGACGCGTGGACGAAAAAGTTGCACTGATCAGCGGCGGGGCTCGGGGGATGGGTGCGGCGCACGCACGGATGCTGGTTGCCGAGGGCGCAAAAGTGGTCATCGGTGACATCCTCGACGAGGAGGGTAAGGCGCTCGCCGACGAGATCGGCGAGTCGGCGCGCTACGTCCACCTCGACGTCACGGAGGCCGACGAGTGGGACGCCGCCGTGGCGACCGCCGTGTCGGAGTTCGGCAAGCTCAACGTCCTGGTCAACAACGCGGGCATCGTGGCGCTCGGCAAGATCGGCAGCTTCGACATGGCCAAGTGGCAGAAGGTCATCGACGTCAACCTCACCGGTACCTTCCTCGGCATGCAGGCCTCCGTCGAGGCGATGAAGGCGGCGGGCGGCGGCTCGATCATCAACGTCTCGTCGATCGAGGGCCTGCGCGGCGCCCCGATGGTGCATCCCTACGTGGCGACCAAGTGGGCGGTGCGTGGCCTGGCGAAGTCCGCCGCGATCGAGTTGGGCAAGTACAAGATCCGCATCAACTCGCTGCACCCGGGCTTCATCAGGACGCCGATGACCAAGCACTTTCCGGACGACATGGTCACCGCACCACTCGGTCGCCCCGGCGAGGTGGAGGAAGTGGCCACGTTCGTCGTGTTCCTCGCCAGCGACGAGTCGTCGTTCGCGACGGGCAGCGAGTTCGTGGTGGACGGCGGACTGGTGACCGACGTCCCGCACAAGGACCTCTTCTAGTCTCCCTCTCCCTCTGCCTCTGCTGCGAACGTGGATTACCCCCACGCAATTTTCGAAAATGGCGTGGGGGTAATCCACGTTCGGCGGGGGTGTGGGCGGGGGTGGCTAGGCACGTGACGCCTGCCCGCCCCCCGGCAGGCACAATGAACTGCCCCTAGTATTTCCCCGTCGCTTCTGCTCGCCTCGGTAGCGTTCCGCCGCGACGCATCCACATGCCGGTAAGGAGTAGCACCATCGCGCCCGAGATGCGCCGAACCGCGGTCCTGGGTTTCGTGGTCCTGCTCGTCGTGCTGCTCTTCAGCACCGGGGATCTGCCCCGCTTCGCCAGGCCCGAACCGCCAGCGCGAGACGTTCAGCTGTCCGACGGCTGGCAGTTGGCCTCTTCTCGCGACGTCACCGATGCAGGCTCGGCCATCTCGCTCGAGGGTTACCGCAGCCCGAAGTGGCACGACGTCCGCCGCATGCCCACCACCGTCCTGCAGGCGCTCGAGGACGACGGGACGTACCCGAACCTCTACTACGGCAAGAATCTCCTGGAGAAGGTGCCCCAGGACCTCTGGCAGCAAGACTGGTGGTACCGCACCACGTTCGACGCCGAGGCAGGCCACCGCAGCTACCAGCTGAACTTTCCCGGCATCAACTACCGCGCCGAGATCTGGCTCAACGGTCATCTGGTCGCCGACGGCAGGCAGATCGTCGGCATGTACGTCGACCACGACGTGGACGTGACACCGTGGATCCGGCCCGGCGGAACCAACACGCTCGCGGTCAAGGTGACCCCTGAACGGTCGCTGCAGGACATCGACGGAGTCGAACTCGCCGACAGCTGGTTCGACTGGATCAACTGGAACTACCTCGGCTACCAGGGGCCCGGTAAGAATCCCGGCTACGGCAACTCGTTCGTCGCGGACCGCAACGCCGGGATCCTGAAACCCGTGACGCTGCGGATGACGGGAGCGGTGTCGATCGCCGCAGCCACCGTGAACACCGAACTGCCACTGCCGAACACCGACTCCGCCCGGCTGTCCGTCTTCACGAACGTGCGCAACTTCTCGAGCGACCGCATCCGCGGCGTCGTGCGCGCGACCATCAGCCGGGCAGGCAAACCCGACGTCCAGGTCGAGCAGGCGGTCAGCCTGGGCCCGGGGGAGCAACGCGACGTGAGCTTCGCACCAACGGATTTCAGCCAGCTCACCGTGAACCACCCCGACCTGTGGTGGCCCTACACGATGGGCGACCCCAACATGTACGACCTGCGCGTCGAGTTCCGTCAGTTCGGCAGCCCGGTCGACGAGATCCACCAACGCTTCGGCGTGCGGACCATCTCCCAGTTCCGCGACGACGACGGACGTTTTCCCCAACTGGGCAAGGGCGGCAACTTCTACCTCAAGGTCAACGGACGCGACTTCCTGGTGCGCGGCGCCACCTACACCCCTGACCTGCTGTATGCCTACGACCCGAACCGCGAGGGCGCGATCCTCTCGTACGTCCGCGACCTCGGTCTGAACATGCTGCGCCTGGAGTCGAAGATCCCCGACGAACACTTCGTCGAGGCCGCCGACGAGCTCGGCATCCCGGTGATGGTCGGCTGGATGTGTTGCAACCAGTGGGAGAAGTGGCCGCAGTGGGACGAGGAGGACAACCGCGTCGCCAGGGACAGCCTGCGCTCCCAGATCACCATGCTGAGGTCACACCCGTCGGCGTTCGTCTGGGCCAACGCCAGCGACGGCAGGCCGCCGGACAAGGTGCGCGAGGACTACCACCAGATCCTGCGAGACCTGCACTGGCAGAACGCCGTCGTCGACACCGTGTCGTCCTACGTCATGAACGCCCAGGGCGAGCGGCTGTGGGATGGCATCCAGATGGCCGGGCCCTACACGTGGCGGCCGCCGTCGTACTGGTTCAACGGGCGGTACGCCGCCGCCAGGGGCGCATCGGCCGAGCAGGGCGACAACGAACACATCCCGCCGTTCGCGAGCCTGCAGGAGTTCATCCCTCCCGACAAGATGTGGCCAATCAACGACTACTGGACATTTCACGCCGGATCGAACCCCGGCAACGCGGCGCTCACCAGCATCCAATTGGCCATCAACCGTCGCTACGGCCGGTCCGGCAGCGCCTATGAGTTCGCACGCAAAGCTCAACTCGCACACTACGAATCGACGCGCGCTCAGTTCGAGTCGTTCGCCGCCCTCGGTTGGGCGGGCCACAAGATGACCATCTACTGGATGCTGAACAGTCACTGGCCGTCGTTCTTCGGCAACATCTTCGACTACTATCTTCGCCCCGGTGGCGCCTACTACGGCGCCAAGGCGGGACTGCGGCCCATCTCCGCGGTCTTCGACTCCTACGCAACGGGTGACCACAGCCAGGCCAACATCACCCTGGTCAACCAGACGCCTTCCGACGTGAGGGACCTCCGCGTGCGGGTCAGGGTCTACGACCTACAGGGCAGGGTGCGCGACGACAAGACGAGCGCGAACCTCGACGTGGCGTCGGGGGGCACGGCGGCTGCGATGACGATCCCGCGGGAAGCGCGCGACTCGCGGGTGTTCTTCATCCGCTGCGAGGTGCTCGACCCGTCGGGCAAGGTCGTCGACCAGAACGTGTACTGGCAGTCGCAGCGCAACGACGACGTCGGAGATCCCGACGGCGACTTCGCCTTCGAACTGCATCAGGACAGTTTCGCCGACATGACGCCGCTCAACTCCATGCCCAAAGTGCCGCTCCAGGTCACGGCGCGGCGATCGTCCCCCGGTCAGGACGCCAAGGACGGGATCACCATCTCGCTGCGCAATCCGAGCAAACAGGTCGCGTTCTTCGAACGGGCCGAGGTGACCTCGACCGAGGACGGCGACGAGATCCTGCCCATCGAATACGACGACAACTACGTAACGGTGTTCCCCGGTGAGACGGTCGACATCCGGGCCTCGGTGCCACGCGCGTCGAGCAATTCCGGCTCCGCCGACTGGGTGCGCGTCACCGGGTACAACTCCGCACCCGTCGTGGTGCCGGTCTCGTAGCAGGCCGGACGCCTGCGCAGCCACCACGCGGTCCCGACCAGGACGGCGGCGAAGCCCGTGAGGTACGCCGCGGGGATGAGGACGTCCCACGCCCCGCCGGGGCGGAACGCCAACAGCCCGGTCTCGGGAGTGTCACCGTGGCTCGACACGACCCATCCCGCGAACACCGCGGTGAACACCCACAGTGCCGCCATCGACGACCGACTGCCCAGGACGTAGGCGCGATGTCCCAGGTGCACCATCAGGGGCACGATCCACACCCAGTGGTGGCTCCAGCTGAACGGCGACAGGGCGGCAGAGGACATCCCGACGATCGCGAGGCCGAGGACGGCTTGACCACGCCGCCACGCCAGCACCGCGACCGCCAACGCCACGACGGCAAGGACCGCGGTCGCCGCGGCGGGGGAGAGCCCGGTGAGATGCAGCCGGATGAAGAGGCCCTTGAGGCTGGTGTTCGCCACCGGATCGCTGGTGATCCGGGTGACGTCATCGAAACCGCCACGCAGCCAGAAGTACGTGGAGTCCCTTGGCAGCAGCATGAAGCCGACGGCGACCGTCGCCGCCAAGGTCAGCGATGCCACGATCGCGGCCCGCCGCCGCCCGATGAGGATCAGGTAGACGATGAAGAGCGCGGGCGTGAGCTTGATACCCGCCACGATGCCGATCCCGACACCGGCCCACCTGCGTTTCTCGGGACCGAGCAGGTCGGCGACGACGACGGCCAGGATGACGAGGTTGACCTGACCGAGCTGCAGTGACAGTCGCACGGGTTCCAGCCAGCAGACGAGACCGGTCAGCAGCGCGCCGAGCCCCCACAGCCCGGCCGACGAGTCCATTCCGAGTTTCACCAGACAGCGACGCACGACGTACACGACCAAGCCGGCGTTGACGGCCAGCCCCAGGACCTTGGCGGTCAAGGGTGTGACGAACGTCATCGGCAACGAGCACAGCGCGGCGAAGGGCGTGTAGTCGAACAGCAGCGTGCGCGGGTTGCCCGTCAGACCGACCGAGTACAAATCCTGGCCCGCGACCACGCGCGCCGCTCCAAACCGGTAGACCAGGAGGTCGACCTGACCGGCCAGGCTCGGCCAGCGCACGTACATGCCTGCGTACGCGACCAGAGCCACGAGTAGAACGACCGGTCCATAGATACGCACCCATGCGTTCGCCTTCGAAGACATCACCGCGAAGGTACGGAGCGAGGCTGAACGGTTCCTGAAAGCCGGGGCGGCCGCACACGGCCGCAGCGCTACCGGGAGGATGTCACCATGAGCTCAGCCGAGAGGAGCCGGGGATGACGATGACGGACGCACGATCGGAACTCGCGGAGGTCACCGCGGCCGCGGGCTGGGACCGCAGGATCGACGACCGCGTGGACATCTATTTACGGGGTTTGACGCGGGTGCGGGTGATCTGGCGCGGCAACGACGCGATCAGCGGCGGATCTCGGTACCAGGAGGACATCCTGGAGACCTACTCGCGGGACCTGGACACGGTGAAGGGCTGGCTCGGCAGGTAGACCGGCGTCGCGCGAGGACTGTGCGGAGCACCGACGCAGCCACCGGGAGCGTGGACAGTACCGCGATCAGCAGCACCGTGGACTCGAGGTGTGCGTTCACGAACGGCACGTTCCCGAGATGGAACCCCACGACGGTGAGCCCCGCGCCCCACGCGGTGGCGCCGAGCACGTCATAGGCGAGGAACAGCCGGTAGGGCATTCCCGACGCGCCCGCGATCACCGGCATGAACGTCCGCACCACGCCCACGAAGTGCCCGATCACGATCGTCTTGCGGCCATGCCGAGAGAAGAAGTCGTGCGACGACGTCAGATAGTGCTTCTTGAAGAACCGCGCGTTCTCCTTGAAGAGCGCGGGGCCGACGCGCCACCCGATGAAGTAGCCGAGCTGACCACCGACGACCGCCGCCACCGCCGCGCACGGTGCGAGCGTCCAGATGTCGACGGGGGAGTCGTCCTGCGCCGCCAGCAGACCGGAGGTGAACAGCAGCGTGTCCCCGGGTAGGAACGGAAACAGCAGTCCCGTCTCGATGAAGACGATCAGCATCACCCCCGGCAATACGGCCGCCCCAAACGGGCCGCCGTGCCCTAGCCAGTACATCGGGTCCATGACGGCGGGCACGGCCGCCGAACGTAGTCGGCCGACATTGCGCGACGGCGAACGACACTCGACATCCGGCCCCCGCCCAGGCGCCTGGCGCTCGGGGAGGGTCGTAATGTCTTACCCCGTGAGTGCACGCGCGGGCATCGTCGTCACCGGGACCGAAGTACTGACCGGCCGTGTCCAGGACCGCAACGGTCCATGGCTCGCCGACCGGCTGCTCGAGCTCGGCGTCGAGCTGGCCCACATCACGATCTGCGGTGACAGACCGTCCGACATCGAGGCTCAGCTCCGGTTCCTCGCCGGTGAGGGCGTCGACCTCATCGTCACCAGCGGTGGGCTCGGCCCCACCGCCGACGACATGACGGTTGCGACCGTGGCGCGGTTCTGCGGCCGGGAGTTGGTGCTGGATTCCGCTTTGGAGGCCACCATCGCCGACATCCTCAAGAGGCTGATGGGCCGTCAGGGATTGGGTGTCGTCGACTTCGAGGCGGTGATGGCGGCGAATCGCAAGCAGGCCATGGTGCCTGTGGGGGCCGAGGTCCTCGGTCCGGTCGGCACGGCTCCCGGAGTCGTCGTCCCTGGAAAGCCGACGGTGGTGGTGCTGCCGGGGCCGCCGCGCGAGCTGCAGCCCATGTGGGACAAGGCCGTGCAGACCGCAAGCGTGCAGGAGGCAATCGCAGGCCGCACCGAATACCGGCAGGACACCGTCCGCATGTTCGGCCTGCCCGAGTCCGGGCTCGCCGAGACGCTGCGGGAGGGCGAGGGAAGTATCGCCGACTTCGACCGCCTCGAGATCACCACCTGCCTGCGACGCGGCGAGTTGGAGATCGTCACGCGCTACGAGCCCGATGCCGCCCCGGTTTACGCCAACCTGGTCGAGTTGTTGCGGCAACGCCACGGCGACCAACTCTTCTCCGAGGACGGTTCTCTGGTCGACGATCAGGTGGCACGCCTGCTGGAGGGCCGCACCATCGCGACGGCCGAGTCCTGCACTGCCGGCATGGTCGCGGCGAGGCTCACCGACAGGGCCGGGTCGTCGGCCTACGTCGCGGGAGGTGTCGTCAGCTACTCGAACGACGCCAAGATCGAGCTGCTCGGAGTGGACGCCAGGCTCCTTGCCGACCACGGCGCGGTATCCGAACCGGTGGCGGAGGCCATGGCCGCCGGAGCATTGAAGCGCTTCGGCGCCGACACCGCGGTGGCCATCACCGGCATCGCGGGGCCGGGGGGTGGAAGTCCCGAAAAACCGGTCGGCACAGTATGTTTCAGTGTCCAGCTGGCCGAGGGCGCCACACTCACCCGGACGCTGCTGCTGCCGGGCAACCGGTCCGACATCCGCGAACGATCCACCACCGTCGCCATGCATCTGCTCCGGCGGATCCTTACCCCCTCCGGCGACCGATAGGGACAGGCGACTAGTGAAGATACTGCTCGACGACGCGGACATGGACGCGCAACTGGGCCGAACCCTGATTGCCGTCTCGGCAGAGGCCGCCGATCTGGGGGAGGTCTTGACGACCGCCGCCCGGGTGACCGACGGCGACTACGACTCCTGGTTCGCCGAGTGGTCCGCGACGGCCGAGGTGGCCCAGTCACTCGCCGACGAGGCGCTGAGCGGCGGACACGTCGTGACCGCGCGCAAGGCGTACCTGCGCGCCTCGGAGTACTGGCGGCAGTCGTTCTTCTTCATCCGCCACGACGTCGCCGACGAGCGGCTGCAGCGTGCATGGCGTCAGCACCGAACCACCTTCCGGGCGGCGTTGCCGCTGCTGGATTGCCATGCGGTCACCACCGAGATCCCCTTCGACGGCGTCACCATGACCGGCTACCTGTTCAGACCCGCCGACGCCGACACCCCGCGGCCGACGGTGCTCGCCCCCTGCGGGTTCGACTCGACCGCCGAGTCGGGGTACGTCTCGACCGGCTACATGGCACTGCCGCGCGGATACAACTTCTTCGTCTTCGAAGGACCCGGGCAGGGGGGCACCCTGTACGAGCATCGGCGTCCGTTCCGCCCCGACTTCGAGGTGCCCTTCGCCGAGGCCTTCCAATGGCTGCTTGGTCAGGACGGCGTCCACCCCCACGCGGTGATCGTGATGGGCCGCTCTTTCGGCGGCTACCTCGGACCGCGGGCGGCGGCGTTCGAGTCGCGGGTGGCCGCCCTGGTGGCCGACCCCGGACAGTACGACTTCGCTTCTCGCATCGGGATTTTCGCGAAGGGGCTCGGCTACGACGACCCAGAGGACTTCCTGGCGCGGCTGACCGCAGAGGATCAGGCCCTCGACGCCGAGCTGCAGAAGTTGCTGGCCGGTCCGCGGGACGTCGAGTGGTACGGATCGCGGATGGCTGCGATGGGCACGACCACCGTTGGCGACTTCCTGCGCAAGCAGCTGACCTTCTCGCTGGACGGCATCGCAGGCGACATCCACTGCCCGACGCTGCTCACGGAGGGTGAGGGTGACGCCACCTCACAGTGCGAGCTGCTGTTCGAGAATCTGAAGTGCGAGAGGCGCCTGACGACGTTCAGCGAGGCCGAGGGGGCAGGCGGGCACTGCGAGGGGCTCGGCAGCACCCTTTTCGAGGGGTACGCGTTCGATTGGCTGGACCGGATCCTCGGGCGCGCTCAGGCGCCGACAACGGAGAAGTAGCCCGCGCCCGCGGGGTCAGGGTTTCGGTTCGAGGTCGTCCCACTGCGCCATCAGGTTCTCCAAGATCTCCTGGGCGTATCCGAGTCCGGCGAGGTGGCTTTCACCCGGCAGGGTGTACATCTCGGCGTCGGGCAGGAGGGCCACCATGTGCTCCCCGTGCGAGAACGGGATGATGTGGTCCTTGTCGCCGTGCCACCACCGCACCGGCACCTTGACCTCGTCGAGGCGGAATCCCCAGTCCTTCGCGAAGACCACGACGTCGGCGAACGGTGCCGCCATCTGCTTGCGACTGCCGTTGAGCAGGTCGTCGAGGAACATCGCCTTGAACTCGGGACGCGCCAGCAGCCGCCTGTCGCCCTCCGGTGACACCCGGCCGTACATGTCCACCGCGCGCTCACCGAGGGGTTTGATCAGCTGGATCAGGCTAACGGCGGCCAGCCGGAGCGGCAGGCCGATGACCGGCATGAAGGGTGCCACGGCGGAGCCCAGCGACATCAGTCCACCGCTGATGGCTTCGGGTCCGACCGTCGGGGCGACCCCGCCGAGGACACCGGCGACGACCACCCGGTCCGGCATCGCCGCGGCGCAGGCCAGCGCGTAGGGCCCGCCGCCGGAGAGTCCGATGACGGCCATCTGGCCGATGCCGAGGACATCGGCGATCGTGCGGAGGTCGTCGGCGAACGCGAGCACGTTGGGGTACTGGAACGGCGTGGAGGAACCGATGCCGGGGCGGTCGACGCCGATGAGGCGGATGTGCCTGCGTTCCGCGTACTGGCGTGCCTCCACGGGGATCTGCCTGCGGGCGCCAGGCGTGCCGTGCAACCAGAACACGGCGCGACCCTGCGGGTCGCCAAACTCGGCGAACCCGATCTGACGGTCGTCCCCGACGGCGACGTTGCCTTCCAGCTTGGGACGGGCGATTGGCATGACCATCCCGAAAGTGTCGCACGCGGGTTTCGCGCGTAAGCCGGGCTTGACGCCAACGCGTCCGCGACGACCCGCGGAGGTGCTGCACGGATCTGCACCGGATGCGAGAATCTCCCCGATGAGTGCCGTGCGTGTGGTGGTCGCCGATGACGACGTCCTGCTCCGTGAGGGGTTGGCCAGCCTCCTGGAGAGGTCGGGTTTCGAGGTCGTGGGGCAGGCGGGCAATGCCGTCGAACTGCTCGACATGGTTGCCGAACGTCAGCCGGCCCTGGTGCTGACCGACATCCGGATGCCGCCATCACACGACACCGAAGGACTCGACGCGGCGAAGACGATCAGGGCGCAGTGGCCCGACATCGCCATCCTGGTGCTGTCGGCGCACGTCGACGTGGAACACGCGATGGAACTGCTGGCGGGCGGCCACTCGATCGGGTATCTGCTGAAGAGCCGCATCACCAACGTCGACGACTTCGTCGAGACCGCGGGCCGCATCGCGGGAGGCGCGTCCGTCATCGACCCCGCCCTGGTTCAGGAACTGGTGTCGGCCCGGCGTCGCGACGACCCCCTGGACGCTCTCAGCACGCGGGAGCGCGAGGTCCTCACGCTGATGGCGGAGGGCCTGTCCAACTCGGGGATCGCAGGCCGGATCTGGATCACCGAGGGGACCGTCGAGAAGCACGTGCGCAGCATCCTGACGAAGTTGAACCTGCCGGAGACCCACGATGAACACCGTCGGGTACGTGCCGTGATCATGTATCTCGACTCGCTGTGAGCGCGGCTAATGGCCGAGCAGCCCTCTGATCGCCGCGGGTGACAGCGCGAACTTCGCCAGGAAGCCCAGCGCCGGACTGGCGGCGATCATCTCGGCGTAGTCCTGTTCCGAGTGTGTGGAGATCAGGATCGTCGACGGTGCGGGGCCGTCCTCGGCATGCAGCTGCTCGACGACGTCGAATCCGCTCTCGCCGTTGAGTTCGACGTCGACGAGCGTGAAGTCGTCGATCCCCGCGCGCTCGAGCATGTCGGTGGCGGCGTCACGGAAGTCGGCGCTGTCGTCGACGATCAGACACCGCATCGGACACCTCGTGAGAACGTCACGAGTCCAGCTTGTCAGCCCAATGACTTCCGAGCATTGCTGCTAGCCGGAATGTTCGGTGTGAACCCATTAGCATCCGGTGCGATGATCGAGCGACCGATGACTGGCGACGACGAGAAGCAAGGCTGGTTCCAGACCCTGCGTGCTCGGCTCCTCACGCTGTTCCTGCGTCCGACGGCACGGCCGCTGGGCTGGGGCATCGCGGTGGCCGTGACGTTCATCGTCACCGAGACGCTCATCGTGCTCTACCTGATGCGCGTGGCGCCGGAGAACGCGTTCGGGGCGATCTTCCTCCTCGGTGTGCTGGTGGTGTCCGCTGGCTGGAACTTCGGCCTGGCGATTGCCACGTCGATCGTCAGCACCCTGGTCTATCTGTACTTCCACCTGGACGGCGTGGCGGCCGCGTTGTTCATCTTCCTTCCCGTCGCGCTGTTGGCCAACGTCCTTGCGGGCCAAGCCCGGCTGCGCGCCGCCGAGGCGGAGGCGCGCCGTCGCGAAGCGGCAGCGCTGGCCACCCAGCAGACCGCGTTGCGCCACGTCGCCACCCTGGTGGCCCGCGGCGCGGACCCCGCCGACGTCTATCCGGTCACCGTCGCCGAGTTGGCTCGCGGGCTCGACGTCGAGCACGTCACCCTGGTCCAGTTCGACACCGACGACACGTGCACCGTACTCGCTGCGCACGATCGACCGGGCCGGGAAAAACTTCAAGCGGGAGAACGCCTTCCGATCGACGGCGACAGCATCTCGGGTCGTGTCCGGCGCACCGCAGGGGCGGCGAGGATCGATGACTACGCAGACGTCGGGGGAACCATCGCGTCCCGGATGCGCGGCCTCGGTCTGCACTCCGGCGCTGGCGCACCCGTCACCATCGACAGCGAGACGCGGGGCGTACTCATCGTCGGTTCGATTCGGCCCGAGCCGCTGCCGGGTGGCACCGAGGAACGCATTTGTGATTTCGCGGATCTGGTCGCCACCGCCATCGCGAACGCCGAGACGCGCGCCGAGCTGAAGGCGTCCCGCGCGCGGATCGTGGCCGCCAGCGATCAGGCCAGGAGACGCTTCGAGCGCGATCTCCACGACGGCGCCCAACAGCGGGTCGTGGCACTGGGGCTGGGCCTGCGGACCGTGGAATCGTCAGTGGCACAAGACGACAAGGTCGTCCGCAACCAGCTCGACAACGTGATCAACGGGCTGGCCGAGCTCTACACGAACCTGCAGGAGCTGTCACGCGGCATCCATCCCGCGATCCTGTCCAAGGGCGGTCTCGGGCCTGCGCTGAGGGCGCTCGCACGACGCTCCACGATTCCCGTGCGGATCGACGTCGACGTCGACGGTCGACTCCCCGAGTCGGTCGAGGTCGCCGCCTACTACGTGGTGGCCGAGGCGCTGACGAACGCCGCGAAGTACTCCGAGGCCTCCGGTGTCGACATCCGGGTCGGCCACCAGGAGGACGAGCTGCTCATCGAGGTCGCCGACGACGGCGTCGGCGGCGCGACCCCCACGGGCGGTGGCTCCGGGCTGATCGGCCTCAGGGACCGGGTCGAGGCGGTGTCGGGACGCCTCAACGTATCGAGTCCTCAGGGTGTCGGGACGACCTTGGCTGCACGAATTCCGTTGGCGCCCAACGAATCACACGACCATGGACGTTAGCCAACCCACGCCGCGGGCAACCTGCCCGCCCACGGCGTCGCGGCCTCGAGCTGCGCGGCGAGTTGCAGCAGGATCGTTTCATCGCGGGCCACCAGCTGCACACCGATCGGCAGCCCCGCCGAGGTCACCCCGAGCGGAAGCGAAATCGCCGCCCAGCCAGTGACGTTCGCCATCGTCGTCCAACCCGTCGTGGCGAACTCGACGTCGAAGAACGCGCGGGTGGTGCCTCGCGGCTGATTCAGCAGACCGTACGGCGGCGGGGGAGTGAGCAAGGTGGGCACCAGCAGCACGTCGTGCTCGGCCATCCCGGCGGCGAACCTTCGCGTCTGGGCGTGCACGGCGCCGATCGCCTCCGCGTAGGCGACACCGGTCGTCGTGAAACCCTCACGCATCATCACCCAGCTGCTTGGTTCGAAGTCGTCCTCCTCGGGTTCACGCCCGAGGACCTGCTTGCCGAATGCGTGCAGCTGCGCGTTGCTGACGGTGTGCAGGACGGCGATCGCGTCGGCCACCTGGTCGGGGTCGAACGTCGGTGCTCCTGCGTCGACGCGGTGCCCGAGGTCGGCCAGCATGCGGGCCGCCGCTTCCACGGCGGCGATCACCTCCGAATCGGTCGGCGGAGCCGGGAACGGTGACTCCGTGGTGGTCAGGATCCGCGCGCTCGCAGGCTGGCGGCTGATCGCCTTAAGGAACGGGACGTCGGGCAGGGGCACGGTGTACGGATCGCCGGCAGCGGATCCGCTGACGACGTCGAGGAGGGCAGCGCTGTCGCGGACCGTGCGCGTCAGTGCGTGACCGTTGACGAGCCCCTCCATGCCCTGGCCACCGTCCGGCGCGAACGAGCTGCGCCCCCGCCGCGGTTTCAGGCCAACCAGCCCGCAGCAGGAGGCCGGAACCCTGATCGAGCCGGTGCCGTCGCCACCGGACGCAGCAGGCACGACACCCGCCGCCACCGCCGCTGCGGACCCGCCGCTCGATCCGCCAGGGGTGATGTCGGGTCCCCACGGATTGACCGTCTTGCCGAACAGGAACGGCTCGGTGGTGCAGTGGTTGCCCCACTCCGGGGTGTTGGTCTTGCCGAACACGACCAGACCGGCATCCAGATAGCGCTCGACGATCCATGCCGACTCGGATGCGACGTGGGTGCGCAAGGCGCGCGACCCCATCGCCTCCGGTGCGCCCGCCAGCGAGGCGCCCAGATCCTTCAGCAGGAACGGGACACCCGCGAGCGGACCCGCGTCGCCGGTGCGCAGTACGCCCGACGCGTCGAGCGCGGCGGCCTGCTCCCGCCCACGGTCGAACAGATCGGTGATGACGGCGTTGAGGTCGCGGGCGGCGTCGAGCCGGACGATCGCGGCGTCGAGGAGCTCGACTGCCGTCACCTCACCCGACGCGGCGAGCTCGGCCTGACCGAGCGCATCGACGGAAGCCAGCTCGCGTGCCTGTTGGAAATCCATTTGCCGGATCTTGAAGCCTGGCAGCGCGATCGGCAACTCGACGCGCTAACTGGACTCCTCCGCAGCCTCTGTCTTCTTGTCGACCACACGGGTCTTGTACAGGCTCGCGAAGGTCGTGACGATGAGCGTCACGACGATGACGCCGAGGCTCGCCAACGTCGGGATCTCCGGCACCGGCACGTGCTCGCCACCGTTGATGAAGGGGAGCTCGTTCTCGTGGAGCGCGTGCAGTACCAGCTTCACGCCGATGAAGGCCAGGATGAACGCCAGCCCCTGCGACAGGTAGACCAGGCGCTTGAGCAGATCGCCGAGCAGGAAGTACAGCTGACGCAGGCCCATGAGAGCGAAGACGTTGGCGGTGAACACGATGTAGGGCTCCTGGGTGAGCCCGTAGATGGCCGGAATCGAGTCAAGGGCGAACAGCAGATCGGTGGTGCCGAGTGCCACGATGACGAGGAACATCGGCGTCATCAGCCGCTTGCCGTCCTCCTTGATCCAGAGCTTGAGGCCCTCCCACTTGTCGGTCAGCGTCAAGTGGTTGCGAGCGAACTTCACCACGGAGTTCTCGGCGTCGTCGTCGTGGTCGGTGTCGCGGACCAGCTTGATCGCGGTGTACACCAGGAACGCGCCGAAGACGTAGAAGACCCAGGAGAACTGGTTGATGGCGACCGCGCCGAGTGCGATGAAGATGCCGCGGAAGATCAGCGCCAGGATGATGCCGATCAGCAGCGCCTCCTGCTGGTACTTCCTCGGCACGTTGAAGCTCGCCATGATGATCAGGAAGATGAACAGGTTGTCCACGGACAGGCTGTACTCGGTGAGCCAGCCCGCGAAGAACTCGATGCCGAAGTCCTGGCCGTGGAAGAACCAGACCCAGATTCCGAATGCGATGGCCAGGCCCACGTAGAACGTCAGCGCGATCGCGCATTCCTTGAACGTGGGTTCGTGAGGTCTGCGGGCGATGAAGATGATGTCGAACAGCAGAACGGCCATCGTCACGCCGAGCGTGACGATCCATTCGATCTGAGTGACCTGCATTGAGGGTGCCTCCGGACGTCGAGAAACGGCCGAGGTCTCTGCCACCGCATCAGATGCGATCCACGGCACCGGCTGCCCAATCATGGGCAACGTGATGACGACACCGCGGCGTAAGGAATACTCCCCTCGCCGACCAGTGTGGCAGACGGCGGCGCCGACGGGAAATCGGGGCTAGCGGGATTTCCGGGGTGGCCCGCCGACGCGATCGGCCGAATTCGTGAGGAGCAATCCCGCATCCGGGTCGAGCCGTTACGCTCCGACCGGCACGCACCGACGGCGATTCGAGGTAAGGACCCCGTGAAACTGGACCTGTTGAGCCCCAGCGTCGAAATCGGTCTGGTGACGACGAACGTCGACGCGATGGTCGAGTTCTACGAAGGCTTCCTCGGTCTGGAGCCGCAGGGGGAGATCGAGTTCGCCGACGGTTCGCAGCGGCGGTACGTCCTCGGTGGCAGCGTGCTGAAACTCGTCAGCTACTCGACACCGCCACCGCTGCCACCCGCGCCGGGCGGCGGCCGGGCTCAGGCCGGGTTGCGGTACTTCACCATCGGCGTCCGCAACCTTCGCGACGTTGCCGTGCAGGTCGAGGCGGCCGGCTATGAGATCGTCGAGCCGCCCACCGAGTTCGTGCCCGTACCCGGGATGGGGTGGATGTTCATCGCCGACCCGGACGGCAACTCGATCGAGCTCTTCGGGACGCTGTGACCCCCGGCGACGTGCTGTCGGCGCCGACCGTCCTCTAGTCCCGCCCCGTGAGCCCCGTGGAGTCGTCGAAGATGGCGCGTGTGATCGCCGTGGCCGCCGCGCTCATCGCCGCCGGAAGCATCATCAGCAGTGATGGCGACGCGGCCCTCGCCTCGGCCGAATCGGCGCCCACCGGCGGTGCCGCTCCCGCCGCGCTCGCCGGTGTCTACCGCACCGAGGTGCTCGGTTCGCGCGGACGGTTCAACGGCGACGCCTACCCGAGCCGGGACACCACCAGGTGGTACTCGATCCGGTCGTCGTGCGCCGAGACGGGATGCACGGCGCACGCCAGCCAGATCGTCGATGACGACCAGCCGGCGGCACCGACGCGCGGACGCTCGTTCGACCTGTCGTTCCAGCACGGCTTCTGGCTCGGCCAGCCTGCCTCCGACGCTTCGCCGTGCCTCGCCGACCCGGATCGCGAGGTGACGCTGTCGGTCGGCTGGCGGCTCGAAACCCACCCGGACGGGTCATTGACGGGGACCCGCAGCCTGACCGAGCCGCGTGGCGACGGAACCCCGTGCTCGGGCAGTGGCGGCGTCTACGACGTCCCGGTGGTGCTGATCCCCGTCGCGGGCGCGCCGAAGTAGGTTCTTCAGCGACGTCGACCGAAGGAGTCTCCATGTCGGAAGCAAGCCAGGACGTCTGGGAGGTGATGGCGACCGCCCGCACGATCCGCCGCTTCTCGACGCGCCCCGTCGACGACATGACCCTGCGACGGTGCCTCGAGGCGGCGACCTGGGCGCCGTCGGGCGCCAATGCCCAGGCGTGGAAGTTCATCGTGCTCGCGTCTCCCGAGCAGCGCGCGGTCGTCGGGCAGGCGGCGGCCAACGCACTCCAGGTCATCGAGCCCGTCTACGGGATGACCCGGCCCGCCGCCGACGACGACAGCCGCTCGGCGAGGAACAATCGCGCCACCTACGAACTGCACGACAGGGCTACGGAGTTCGTCTCGATCCTGTTCACGCAGAAGCGTTTTCCCACCGCCTCCGAACTCCTGCTCGGTGGCTCGATCTTCCCCGCGATGCAGAACTTCCTGCTCGCCGCCAGGGCGCAGGGTCTCGGTGCGTGCCTCACCAGCTGGGCGTCGTACGGCGGTGAAGCACTACTGCGGGAAGCCGTTGGCGTACCGGAGGATTGGATGCTCGCCGGGCACGTCGTGATCGGCTGGCCCAAGGGCGCACACGGACCGGTGCGCCGAAGGCCGTTGAGGGAGGCCGTCTTTCTCGACCGTTGGGATCAGCCGGCCCCCGGCATCGCGACCTAGCGCTCAGGCGGGTACGACGACGATCAGCTCGTGGCCCTTGCGTTCGACCCGCATGCCCGCGCGTCGCGCCAGTGTGGCCACCGCGGCGGCATCGGTCGGCTCGGACCTGCTCGACGCGAGCGCCCGGGCCAGCTTGCCCTTGTGCGCCTTGTTGAAGTGGCTGACGATGGTCCGTCGCCCGTCCGGACGTTCGGCGAAGACGTCGACGGTCACCACACCGGCCGCACCCGGCAACCTCCCGAGCGCGGCATAGGAACCCGACCGCAGGTCGACGATCAGCTCGTCGGCGGCGAGCCGCGCCAGAACCGGTTCGAGCACGGGGCGCCATCTGGTGGCCAGCGTCGCACCCCCTGGCAACTTGGAACCCGCCGACAGCCGATAGGCGGGCACGGCGTCCTCGGCGCGCAGCAGCCCGAACAGCGCCGAGCCGACGGCCAGGCGGGCTCGCGCCCGTGCCGCCGCGGCGCCGCGCAGGGAACCGATGTCGAGCGCGTCGTAGAGCACGCCGGTGTATCGCTCGATCGCTGGCATCGTCGGCGCGGTCAGCATCGCGGCGTTGCGATCGATCTCGCCGTCCTGCGAGGCGGAGATGCCCAATGCGCGGCGAGCGGCGGGACGGTCGTCGGAGAGGGCGACGAGTTCGCCGACGAGTGCGTGCCGCAGCGGCCCCAGCTCCGGCGAGCTCAGGGCATCCAGATGCAGTGGCGGGCCGTCGCCACCATCGCGTTTCGTCTCCGACGGCGGCAGCAGCACGATCACGGCGACGAGATTAGCCGTAGGCCAGAAGCAACGGGACACGCTGCTCGGCGTCGGTGAGCGAGCCGTGGTGTCCGACGAGCCCGGATTCGACGGGCTCCACCGTGCGCCGCACCAGCACCGTCGTGTCGCGGGCCGCCGCCACGACGTCCCCGATCCGCTGCCGGACGCCATCGGCGACCCGGTCCCCGAACCAGCCTGCGGCGATCGCCTCGTCGCGGGACACCACCCAGGCCCGCTCGCCGAGCGTCTCCCGCCACCCCGCGAGCACCGCGTCGGCGGCACCGTCGTCGGTGTAGACGTGCCGGGCTCGGGCCTCCCCGCCGATCGCGCACACGCCGTCGAGCAGGGCCGCGCTGGCGTCGACGTCCACCGGGTCTCCGTCGCCGACGCGCACCATGCCGTGATCGGCGACGACGGCGAGCAGACCGCCCGGCGGCAGGCTCTCGAGGAGCGACTCCACCAGCCGGTCGACCTGGCGCAGCTGCATGCGCCACGCCAGGGAACCCGGCCCGTGGAGATGACCGATGAGGTCGAGATCACCGTGGTAGCCGTAGCAGAAGCCGCCGCCCGCAATCGCCTCCTGCACCCCCGCGGCGAGATCGCCGAGACCCTGCACGCCGACGTAGCGGGCGCCTCGCAGCACCGCGCGGGTCAGTCCGGAGTCGGCGAACTGCGCCTTGGACACGACGCTGACCGCGAAGCCTGCCGCCGCCGCCCGCTCGAAGGCCGTCGGCAGCGGCTGCACCCGCTCGGGTGGCACCGAGTCGCGCAGGTCCTCACCCCAGGGGTGCGGTCGCCACTGCAGCGCGTTGACCACCCCGGTGCCCGGTAAGCGGAAGGTGTAGCCGACCATTCCGTGTTCGCCGCTGCGGTAGCCCGTGCCGACCGCCGCCAACCCTGCCGCCGTCGTCGAAGGGAAACCGACGCTGAGCGTCTGCCCGCGAAGCCCGGCCAGCACGGGGGCATCCTCGGAATGGGTGTCGAGCAGGTCGGCGCCGAGTCCGTCGATCAGCAACACACTCGCACCGGAGATGCCGGTGCGCATGGGAATTCGTCGTTCGAAGTCGTGGGCGCCCATCGCCGCGAGCACGGACGGGACCACGTCGGCGAGGTGGGGGAGACCCGGATCGGGCTGCGGAAGGTCCACGGTTCCCGAGCCTGCCACACGGTCGGGGGCCTGCCGCGAATACGCTCGACCCATGCGGCAGGGGGTGAACGGTTCGGTCGTGACGGCTCTGGGACTGAGCGCGATGCTGATGGGCTGCGGCCATGCGGAACAGCTACCGGTGCCGACGACGGGCCATGCCGCAGCCGCGGAGCCGTTGGCGATCGGGTCCGCGGCGACCCCGGCCGCGGGCGGACCGAATTTGGGAGACGCCGAGGCGCTGCAGTTCGGCACCGGTGCCGTCGACACGACTGGCGGATCCATCCCCGACGGGCAGCTGGTCTCGCCGTTCGACGTCAAGAATCCGGTGGTTGGATTCCTTGATCCGTTGCTGCTCAAGGCGATTCAGGAGGCCACCCAGGCCGCTGCCGGTGAGGGCGTTGACGTGAGACTCACGTCGGGTTGGCGGTCGAAGGGATTCCAGGAGCGACTCTTCGACCAGGCCGTCACCACCTACGGCAACCGAGACGTCGCCAGCCAGTTCGTGGCGTCGCCCGAGCAGTCGATGCACGTGGTCGGTAAGGCCGTGGACGTCGGACCCGTCGCCGCGGACGAGTGGATGATCCGCAACGGTCCGCGATTCGGGTTGTGCCAGATCTACGCCAACGAGATCTGGCACTTCGAGCATGCCGTCGACGCCCAGGGCAACTGCCCGGCGCTGCGGCCCAACGCGGCGGGATAGCTCGAGCGGCTCGCCCTCAGCCGGCGATCACCGAATCACCCTGCACGGTAACCGGTTTGGCTTCCAATGGCTTCGTCGCCGGGCCTTGAACGACTCCGCCGTCCAAGTTGAACTCGCTGTTGTGGCAGGGGCAGATGATCTTGCCGTCGGTGATCGCGTTGACGTTGCAGCCGCGGTGCGGGCAGACCGACGAGAATCCCTTGAAGACCCCTGCGGTGGGTTGGGTGACCACCACGTCTCCGACGATGACACCCGACCCGACGGGCACGTCGGCCGTCTTGGCCAGCGCGCCGGAGGCGGCCGCGTTCGAGGTACTGGCGGGCGCGGGCGCCGAACTCGCCTCGGAACTCGCCGCCGGCGCCTTGTCGGACGAGCCGCACGCCGCCACCGCGGTGGCGACTGCGCCGAGGCCTGCAGTGACGATGACCGCTCTGCGCGGCGGACGAATCTCTTCGAGCATGACGAGGGAATCCTTTTCGAGGTGGGACTGCGGGACCGTGCGGGCTGTGCGCGGTCGTCAACGAATTGTGGCCCCACGGACCGGTGAGCGAACGGGAAACTGGAAAGTGCTCCGATGCGCAACATCGGCCCGACGACACCCGCGAGAGCCGCGCCGTGAATCCCTTTCTCTTGCATGCCAACAGCATCGACCGAGGTCGAGGAGGCTGGGGTCAAGATCAAGGGCCTCCGTTCAGCAATCGCACAGCGTTGCGAACATGCCGGAGCCTCCGGGGCGCTGTTACCCTGCCAGGAGCCGGTGGCAGGTCGCCGATGAGCGCTTGTGCGAAGAGCATGATCCCGACCGCACGGCCGGCGGCGGCCGCATCGGCGCGGTTGATACGCGAAGACGACGAACCCGAGTCACGAAAAGAGTGTTGTGCGCACCGGAGAGATCAGGGCCCTGTCCGGCCTGCGCATCGTCGCCGCGCTCTGGGTGGTTCTGTTTCACTTCCGGCCGCTGCTGCAGATGGCGTCACCACCGCTCTACGACTCGCTGAAGCCGATCCTCGACTGCGGCGCCCAGGGCGTCGACCTGTTCTTCATCCTCAGCGGCTTCGTCCTGACCTGGAACTACCTGGACCGGATGGGTGACACCTGGTCGACGAAGGCCACGATGCACTTCCTGTGGCTGCGGCTCGCCAGGGTGTGGCCGCTGTACCTCGTCACCATGCACCTCGCGGCGCTGTGGATCGTCTTCACGCTCAACGTCGGCGACTTTCCTTCGCCGGAGGCGGCCTCCTTGACGGCCATCAACTACCTGCGTCAGCTGGTGATGGTGCAGCTGTGGTTCCAGCCCTTCTTCGACTTCTCGAGCTGGGACGGGCCTGCCTGGTCCATCAGCGCCGAGTGGCTGGCATACCTGCTGTTCGGGTTGCTGGTGCTGGTGGTCTTCCGGATCTCCCGCGCGACGCGCGCCAGGGGTCTGCTGCTGCTCGCCGTCGCGGCGACACTGCCACCGGTGCTGCTGCTTGTCGGGTCGGGCGGACAGTTCTACACGCCGTGGAGCTGGCTGCCCCGCATCGTCCTTCAGTTCACCGCGGGTGCGTTGGCGTGTGCCGCCGTGCGCAAGCTCAGGCCCACCGACCGCACGCGCCGCAACTACGGCTACGCCTCGATCGTGTTGATCGCCGTGATCGTCGGGGCGCTGTACTGGTTCGACGGGCATCCGATTCCCACCATCCGCGACGACTTCGGCCTCGTCGACGTGCTGTTCATGCCGCTGGTCGTCACGCTGGCGGTCGGTGTGGGCACGCTGCCCGCCCTGCTGTCCACGAGGCTATTGGTATACGGCGGCCAGGTGTCGTTCGGGCTCTACATGGTGCACGAGCTGGTGCACACCGCGTGGCTCTGGATCATGGCGCAGTACCGGATCGACATGTCGCCGAGCATCTCGTCGAAGCTCGTGTTCGTCGGCCTGATCGTCGTCGCGATGGTCCTGGCGGTCCTGATGTTCCACTTCGTCGAGGAACCCGCCCGGATGTGGATGCGGCGGATGGTCGGTGAGCGCAGGACACCCGTCGAGATCGAGCACGTCCCCGCACCTACGCCCGAGCCGGGTCCCGAGGCCGAACCGGTCAACGGCGCCCTGGCTCCCCTTCACGGTCCCAGGGGCGGTCGGCCCGAGACGCTCCGAGCGCGAGCCGGATGATGCGCATCACCATCAGTCGTCTCGCCACGTTCATCGTCTCGATCGCCCTGCTCGCCGGATTCCTGGTGAACGTGCCTGCCGTTCGGACGACGCCCTACGACGCCACGACCGCGGGCACGCCTGCCATCCGGATCGCCGTCGTCGGCGACTCCTATACGAACGGCACCGCCATCGGCGGCCAGGGACCGCACGCGTGGCCGACTCTCGCGTGGAAGACACTGGCCCGCCGGGGTGTGCAGGTGTCGGCCGACGTCGCCGCAGAGGGCCGCGCCGGTTACGGTGTCCGCGGCGACCAGGGCAACCTGTTCGGCGACCTCACGCCGAGAGCGGTCAAGCCGGACGACGCCCTCGTCGTGTTCTACGGCTCGCGCAACGATCAGGGCGTCGATCCGAACCTGCTCGGCGGCGCGATGTTCAACGCCTTCAGCCTCGCGCACGGCATCGCGCCCAACGCGCGACTGCTGGTGATCGGGCCGCCGTGGCCCACGGCCGATGTCCCGACCGCCGTGCTCCAGATCCGCGACACCCTGTCGTTCCAGGCCATGCTGGCTGGGGCGACGTTCATCGACCCCATCGCGGCGGGGTGGTTCGTCGACAGGCCCGACCTGATCGGCAAGGACGGCGTGCATCCCACCGACGCCGGGCACGCCTACATGGCGGACAAGATCGCGCCCCTCATCGGCGATCAGCTGCAGCGCCGGGTCTGACGGGCCCGCTCACTTCGTCCCGAAGAGGCGGTCGCCCGCGTCGCCGAGCCCCGGCAGGATGTAGCCGTGCTCGTCGAGTTGCCGGTCGACGGCGGCCGTATAGATGGGCACGTCGGGGTGGGCCTCCTGCATGGCTGCCACGCCTTCTGGGCACGTCAGGAGACACACGAACTTGATCGACTTCGGACTGCACTCCTTGAGCCGGTCCACCGCGGCGACCGCGGAGTTACCGGTGGCGAGCATGGGATCGACGATCACCACGTCCCGCTCGTGCAGGTCTCCCGGCATCTTGAAGTAGTACTCCACGGCGACGAGCGTCTTGGGGTCGCGATAGAGACCGATGTGACCGACACGGGCGCCCGGCACCACGTCGAGCATGCCGTCCAGGATGCCGGTGCCTGCGCGCAGAATCGAGACGAAGACCAGTTTCTTACCGTCGATCACCCGGCCGGTCATGGTCTCCATCGGCGTTTCGATCTCGATGTCGTGCAGCGGGATGTCGCGCAGCACCTCGTAGGCGACCAATGCCGCGATCTCGTTGACCAACTGCCGAAAACTCTTGGTGGAGGCTTCCTTTCGGCGCAACAGGGTCAGCTTGTGCTGCACCAGTGGGTGATCGATCAGATGTATGCCGCTCATGTCCATCCTTAGGAGACCGTGTCGATCAGAAGACGGTGCCGTCACTGACGATGACGAACGGAGGCAATCCGCCCCGAAGTCGCTGTGCCAGTGCCCGTCCCGCCGCCCAGGTGCCACCCTCCAGCACGCACGCCAGCGGCATCGTCGCCTCGTCGACGCCGAGTCCGGCGCGGACCTGCGGAGCCATCTCGTCGAGCAGGGCGACCGTCAGGGCGCGCCACTCGACGACCAGTTCGTCGTGCACGGCCCAGGCACTCCGCAACCAGCCGGGGTCACGCATGCGCAGCACGCCGCTGTCCAGAAGCAGTCCGCCGTTGCGGTATTCGGGCAAGGCGGTGAGGGCGTCAAGGCCCACCACGCGGACGCCCGCCCATGCGAAGGGCTCGAGCAGCGAGTACGTCAGCCACTGCGACAGCTTGTGGAACGGCATCCAGCCCTCGGTGAGGCCGGGTCCGGGAACGGCTGCGTGGCGCCAGCAGTCACCCAGTCGCTGGTCACCGATCATGTTGTCCGCCAACCAGATTCCCGACAACGACACCAGTAGCTGGGACAGGATGTCGTGCGCGGAGATCGTCGCGGGACCGTGTTGGGGGAGCAGCCGGTCCAACAGGCCGCCCGGTCGACCCAGCGGGCCGAACGTGTCGGGTTGGGCGGCCAGCGCCGCGCCGAGCCGGTGCAGCAGTTCCACTCGGCCGTCGATCCCGACCAGGGGGTTGTCCGGGCCGGCCTGGAACGCCTCGGCAAGGCGGTCGGCCGTCACGCCCAGAAGGCCCGCGGCGTCGACCCGGAGGGGGGCGCCCGCATCGCCAGAGAACAGACCGTCCATGAACGCGTTCCACGTCGCGACGCCCAGTCCCTCCGACCGGTCGAACCGCTGCCCGGTCGCTGCCTCGTCGTAGCGCCAGTCGGGACCGGCACCCGCGTCGAGCAGCACGCTGACCACGGTGAGGTCGATCATGGCGCGGCCCCGGGCTGCCGCGTCGAGCGCGGTCAGCCTGGCGTCCAACTCGGCCTTGCGGTCGATCCCGCCCGCTTCGAAGTGACGCCAGCGGCTGTGGAACGGGATGTCGAGATCGGGGTAGCGGTGGCGTGTGATGTCGACGACCTCGCCCACGGCGAGCGGTAGGGACGCGTCGTCGACGTCGAACCACGCCGAGTCGCCCGCGCGTGCCCGGGTCAGCAGGTGTCCGGCGCGTTCGCGGATGGCGGCGGTGGTGCGCAGCAGCGCTGCCGCGCCGTCGGCCTGCTCGGTGTCCAGATCGGGAGACGTACCGAGGCTCATCCGCTCAACCCGCGGCCCTTCGACTTCCTCAACTCCTCCTCGCCGGGCACCGGACCCGGGGTGAAGTAGCCCGCGGCCATCTTGGCGTCGATCTCGACGCGGGCGTCGGCGGGCACCAGTTCCTCTGGGATGTTCACGCGCTCGCCGACCTCGATGCCCGAGCCGGTGATCGCGTCGTACTTCATGTTGCTCATGGACACCAGGCGGTGGATCTTGCGAACGCCCAGCCAGTGCAGTACGTCGGGCATGAGCTCCTGGAAGCGCATGTCCTGCACTCCCGCAACACATTCCGTGCGGGCGAAGTACTGGTCTGCGGTATCGCCGCCGACCTGGCGCTTGCGCGCGTTGTACACCAGGAACTTGGTGACCTCGCCGAGCGCGCGGCCCTCCTTGCGGGAGTACGCGACCAGTCCGACGCCACCGCGTTGCGCACCGAGGATGCACTCCTCGATCGCATGCGTCAGATATGGCCTGCACGTGCAGATGTCCGAGCCGAACACGTCGGAACCGTTGCACTCGTCGTGGACCCGCGCGGTCAGCTCGACCGACGGATCGGCCAGGTCGGCTGCGGCGCCGAAGACGTACACGGTCTGGCCGCCGATCGGCGGGAGGAATACCTCGAGGTCCGAGCGGGTGACGAGCTCCGGGTACATGCCGCCGGTCTCCTCGAACAGCACCCGGCGCAGGTCGGTCTCGCTGCAGTTGAAGCGCCGAGCGACACCAGGCAGGTACCAGACCGGTTCGATCGCCGCCTTCGTGACGAGCGCTGCGCCGCTGGGGAGAAGGACGCGGCCGTCGGGGATCAACCTTCCCTTCTGTACTGCCTCCACGATCTCGGGCAGGATGACGTGCGCCTTGGTGACGGCGATCGTCGGGCGCATGTCGTGGCCCGCGGCGAGCTCGTCGGCGAACACCTCGGCGACCATGGCGCCCCACGGGTCCAGGCTGACGATCTTGCCCGGTTCACTCCACTGCGGGTATGGGCCGATGACGTCGGTGGGTGCGGTGTTGGTCAGGTCTGCCTTGTGCTCGCGGGACAGTGCGCCCGCAGCGACGGCAAGGGCGCGGTACACGCTGTAGGAGCCGCTGTGGGTACCGATCACGTTGCGGTGGGCGCGCTTGGTGGTGGTGCCGATGACCGGTCCGCGCTCGGTCGCGGTCGGGGCGTCCCAGTTGATCGCGAGTGCTCCGACACCGCCGCTGTGGGAGGTCAGCCGGATGTGTCCGGCGCCGGACTTCGACGCGGCAGGCGACGGCGCGGCGTCTGCTCCAGCAACCATGGTCGCTCCTCGCTAGTCGAACGTTCCAGCAGGAAGGCGCCAGCATAGCGACTCCCGCTGTGCCACGCCGTCCGTCGGTGTCAAACGCCGAAGGTGGGGATCAGGCACCACGATGCACCGACACGGCGTAGTCGCCGTGGTCGAAGGGGTCGCGGTCCCAGGTCGCCCAACGGTCGCTTAGCTGCAACCCGACCTCCTCGGCCATCCGGTCATAGGCGTCGAGCTGCAACCGGTGCGAGCGAATCGAGAAGCCCGCCACCAGAACGCCGCCGGGCGCGAGGCGAGCAGCCAGCTGACCCAGCACGCGCACCTCGCTGCCGCGGTCGAGGAAGATCATCACGTTGCCGGCCAGGAGCACGACGTCGAAGACACGGTCGACGTGCGCGTCGAGCTCCGCGAGATCGGCGAGGAGCCAAGGAATGTCGGCGTCCTTGGCCCGCGCCGCGTCGAGCATATCGGGGTCCGCGTCGACACCGACCACGGAGCGACCACGTTGGGCCAGCTCGATGGCCACTCGCCCGGTGCCACAGCCCGCGTCGAGCACGCTGTTGCCGCCCAGTTCCCCGAGAAGGGTGTCGACGAGATCGGCCTCGCCGTGCACGCCGGCACCCGTCGCGGCGAGCCGCGCCCACCTCGCGTCATAGTCGTCGCCGCGAGGGGCGTTCGAGTCCTGCCAGCGGGTACCCATCGATGCCATCATCGCAGACGCACTTTCAACGATGTTGAGGCACAACGGGAAACACCCCGCGAACGAGGAGTTCGCGGGGTGCTTCCATGGGGCTGCAGAGTTGTCTAGAACTTCTCGAGGTCGAAGCGATCGTTGTTCATGACCTTGACCCAGGCCGCGACGAAGTCCTCGACGAACTTCTCCTTCGAGTCATCCTGGGCGTAGACCTCGGACAACGCACGCAGCACCGAGTGCGATCCGAACACCAGATCGTTCGCGGTGGCAGTCCACTTGACGGCACCGCTCTTGCGGTCGCGGCCTTCGTAGACGTTCTCGCCCGTCTCCGCCGACTTCCACTCCGTCCCGATGTCCAGGAGGTTGACGAAGAAGTCGTTGGTCAGCACGCCCGGCTTGTCGGTGAACACGCCGTGCTTGGTGCCACCGTGGTTGGCGCCGAGGGCACGAAGACCTCCGATGAGCGCGGTCAGTTCCGGGGCGGTGACGTCCAGGAAGTAGGCACGCTCGAGCAGCAGCTGCTCCAGCGGCGCCTTCTCGCCAGGTCGCACGTAGTTGCGGAAGCCGTCATCCCTCGGCTCGAGCACGGCGAACGACTCCACGTCGGTTTCCTCTTGCGTGGCGTCGGTACGTCCCGGCGCGAAGTGCACCGAGATCTCGTGCCCGCCGTCCTTGGCCGCCTTCTCGACCGCGGCCGAACCCGCCAGCACGATCAGATCGGCGAGGGACACCTTCTTGCTGCCGGAGGCGTTGAAGTCCTGCTGGATCTTCTCGAGCACGGGCAGCACCTTGGCGAGCTCGGAGGGCTCGTTGGCCTCCCAGCTCTTCTGCGGCTCCAAGCGCAGCCGGGCACCGTTGGCGCCACCACGCTTGTCGGTGCCGCGGAAGCTGGCAGCCGACGCCCATGCCGTCTTGACCAGCTGCTGGATGGACAACCCGGAGTCCAACACCTTGCCCTTGAGCGTGGCGACGTCGTCCTCGTCGATCAGCGCGCCATCGACGGCCGGCACGGGGTCCTGCCAGATCTGCGGCTCGGGCACCCACGGTCCGAGGTACCGGGAAACGGGACCCAGGTCGCGGTGCAGCAGCTTGTACCAGGCCTTGGCGAATGCCGCGTTCATCTCCTCCGGATGATCGAGCCAGCGGCGGGTGATCTCGCCGTAGATGGGATCCACGCGCATCGAGACGTCCGTGACGAGCATGGTCGGCTTGCGCGGCGGACCGCCGAACGGATCGGGGATCGTCGCCTCGGCGTCCTTGGCCTCGAACTGCCAGGCGCCGGCGGGGCTCTTGGTCAGCTCCCACTCGTTGCCGTACAGGATCTCGAGGTAGCCGTTGCTCCATTGAGTCGGCGTTCCGGTCCAGACCACCTCGAGGCCGCTGGTGATGGTGTCACCCGCGTTGCCCGACCCGAAGGGGCACTTCCAGCCGAGACCCTGCTGCTCGATCGGGGCGCCCTCTGGTTCTGGGCCGACGTTGTCGGCGCTCGCGCCGTGCGTCTTGCCGAGGGTGTGGCCACCGACGATCAGTGCGGCGGTCTCCTCATCATTCATCGCCATCCGGCCGAACGTCTCGCGGATGTCGTGTGCGGCCGCCAACGGATCCGGCTTGCCTTCTGGGCCTTCGGGATTGACGTAGATCAGGCCCATGGTGGTGGCGCCGTACGGCTCGGCGAGGTCGCGCTCGCCCGAGTACCGCTTGTCGGTGCCCAGCCACGTGTCCTCTTCGCCGAAGAGGATCTCCTCGGGCTCCCAGATGTCCTCGCGGCCGAAGCCGAAGCCGAACGTCTCGAAGCCCGCAGACTCGAGCGCGCAGTTGCCTGCGAACACCAGCAGGTCGGCCCACGAGATCTTGCTGCCGTACTTCTGCTTGATCGGCCACAGCAACCGCCGGGCCTTGTCCAGGTTCGCATTGTCCGGCCAGCTGTTGAGCGGGGCGAAACGCTGGCTGCCCTGGCCGCCACCGCCGCGGCCGTCGAAGATGCGGTAGGTGCCTGCGGCATGCCAGCTCATCCGAATGAACAGGCCGGCGTAGCTGCCATAGTCGGCGGGCCACCAGTCCTGCGAGGTAGTGATCAGCGAGATGACGTCGGCCTTGAGTGCCTCGACGTCGAGCTTGGCGAATTCCCTTGCGTAGTCGAAGTCTTCGCCGAACGGGTTGGCCTTCGACGATTGGCGGTGAAGCTTGGAGACGTCGATCTGCTCCGGCCACCAGTCCTGGTTCCGCATCGGACCGTGCGCCTTCGGCGTCGGCGAGTCGATCACGGGGTTTTCGCTCTCGCTGTGGCTCGCGGTCGGTTCCTCGGGATGGGGCGGACGACTGTGGGAAGTATCAGATGACACAACATTCCTTTCGAGAGTGGTGAAACGGGCTGTGAAACAAACGGATCAGGAACTTCGTGCGGTAGCAGCGCCGGAGGCGCAGTCAGGGCAGTAGCCCCAGTAGATGACCTCGGCCTCGTCGATCGAAAAGCCGTCGAGAAGACCGTCGCCATCGAAGGGCGTCAGGCAGGGTGCGTCGCCGACGGCGCAGTCGACGTCGGCGATGACGCCGCAGGACCGACACACGACGTGGTGATGGTTGTCGCCGACCCGTGACTCGTAGCGGGCGACGGAACCCGAAGGCTGAATACGACGCACCAGTCCCACCGTGGTCAGGGCGGCCAGCACGTCGTAGACGGTCTGGCGAGAAACCTCGGGCAGGCCGGTGCGAACCGAGTCGAAGATGGTCTCCGTATCGGCGTGCGGATGCTCGCACACCGCCCCCAGAACCGCGACTCGTGGCCGGGTCACGCGGAGATCTGCCAGCCGCAGCTGCTCCGCGTAGTCCGGCGAGGATGTCACGTGGAACACTATGCCGCCCTTTTCTGGAATCAGTCAAGACTTCGTGAAGGACACGCCGGGGGAGTTGCGTGGCCGCGCGGCGGAGGTGTTCCACCGGGGTTCGCTAACCTCTTGCAAACCCGAAGGAGTGGTGCGTGAACACGATCGATCCGGCCGCGACCGCGTGGCTGCTGGCCAGCACGGCGCTCGTCCTGCTCATGACGCCCGGTCTGGCCATCTTCTATGGCGGCATGGTGCGGACCACCGGTGTGCTGAACATGATCATGATGAGCTTCATCGCCATACCGCTGGTGACGGTCGCGTGGTTGCTTCTCGGCTACACGCTCGCCTTCTCGGGGCAGGGCAACGCCGGGCTGATCGGCGATCTCTCACACGTCGGGATGGTGGGTATCGGCCCTCACGCCCTCCACGGCTCGGTCCCCGAACTCCTCTACGCCACGTTCCAGCTGACGTTCGCCATCATCACGGCTGCGCTGGTCAGTGGCGCCATCGCCGACCGGGCCAGGTTCTCGGCCTGGATGGTCTTCGTGCCCATCTGGGCGATCTTGGTGTATTCGGTTGTCGCACATTGGGTCTGGTCACCCGGCGGTTGGCTCTTCAAGCTCGGCGCGCTCGACTACGCGGGCGGCCTGGTGGTCGAGATAGTCTCCGGCGCGTCGGCACTCGCCCTCGCGCTGGTGCTCGGCCCGCGCATCGGATTCAAGAAGGACGCGATGCGTCCGCACAACCTGCCGTTCGTCCTTCTCGGTGTCGGACTGCTCTGGTTCGGCTGGTTCGGATTCAACGCGGGCTCCGCGCTCGCCGCCAACGGCACCGCCGCGGCGATCTTCCTCAACACGCTCGTTGCCGGTTGCCTCGGCATGCTCGGCTGGCTGACCGTCGAGCGGCTCCGCGACGGCAGGCCGACAACCTTCGGCGCGGCCTCCGGCGTCGTCGCCGGACTCGTGGCGATCACCCCGTCGTGCGGCACCGTCAACACCCTCGGAGCCGTCGTCGTCGGCCTCGCGGCGGGCATCGTCTGCTCGTTCGCCATCGGCTTGAAGTTCCGGTTCGGGTACGACGACTCGCTCGACGTCGTCGGCGTGCACTTCGTCGGCGGCGTGGTCGGCGTGCTGCTGATCGGACTCCTTGCCACCGAGGTGATGACGGGCGGCCCGAGGGGGCTGTTCTACGGCGGCGGGTTCGGGCAACTCGGGAAGCAGCTGATGGCCGCGGTGGTGGTTGCGGGCTACGCGTTCGCGATGTCATACGGTCTGGCGAAGATCATCGATCGGCTGATGGGTTTTCGCCTCAGCGCGGAGGACGAGACCACCGGGGTCGACTTCACCCAGCACGCCGAGACGGCCTACGCCGAGGGCGTGCACGGTCACCTGCCCCCCAGGCGAGCCACCTCGTTCGGCCATCTCGACGGACCACCCCGTCGGCCTGAGGGAGCCGAAGAGGGTTAGGGCTCAAGCACATTCGTCGCGGGATCTCGATGACCGCCCTTCGCGCACGTCACACGCGCTAACATCGAGGGGTGACCGTCCGGGATGCAGACGTCGAGTACACATTCGACGACCCCGATGAGGGGTGGTTCGGCATGGCACGGCCGGCCGACGTCGTCCCTGCGCGTCCCGCCGAGCGACCACCCCTGCAAAACCCGCCGGCCGAAGAGCCCGTCCGCTACGACGGTCAGGCCGTTCCCGAAGACGTCGCCGACGACGTCACCGATACCGACACCGACCGCTGGTTCGTCCACGACATGAACCTCGTCGAGCCCGTCGACGTCGCGGACCGACCGGCGGTCGAGTCCGTCGCGGCGACGCTCGACGTCGTGCCGATGCGGCGCAACGGCTTCGTCGGCGCATCCTCGCCGTCGTGGGAGTCGCGGCTGTCCAGCAGTGGCGCTTGGGATTTCAAGGCCACGTCCGGCACCGCGTGGTACCGGTCCAGGGCCGTGGCGGTAGCCGCGGCGATCATCGTGGGAGTGCTGGCGATCATCGGTGTGGTGCTCGTCCTGCGCAGCCCCGCCGCCGGCGAGGGTTCCCCGCCTGCGACGCCCGGCGAGTCCACCGCACCGTCGGTGCCGACCACCCCGACACCCGCCCTCTCCACCGAGGCGCCGCTGCCGCCTCCGCCGCCACCACCCGGCCCGCCGCCCCCTCCTCCGTCGGCCGAGCAGGTCAGCCCGGTCGTCCCGCGCCAGTACACGCCGAACTATCAGACTCCCGACGAGCCGAAGAAACCGCAGACCAACGTGACGCGCGCGCCCATGAGCGCTACGCCACCGCCACCGCCCAAGCAAACGGACCGTGGCCGTGCGACACCGGGGGAGTCGGGACATCACGGCTTCTTCGGCTGATGGCCGACCTGTTGGCGTTCCTGAGGAGTTGACGCCCATGCTTCCGCTCGGCTGGACCACGGATCTCGCCGTGCTGAGGTACATGGGTTCGACCATCGAGGATCGCGGCGACCATCTCGTCGTCCGTACGCCGCGCAACCCCGACTTCCATTGGGGCAATTGCATATTCGTCACCGACCCCGACGCCGTCGACGACGCGGACCGTTGGGTCGAGACCTTCCACCTGGCGGTGCCGGGCGTCGACTGGGTCACGGTCGGCGTCGCGCGGATGCCCTCGGACGTCGCCGCCTGGGCCCGCCTCGGGTTGGAGCTCGGCTTCGACGAGGTGCTGGCGACGTTGACGATGCCGAGGCAGACGGTCCGTCCCGAGGGGTATGAGGTGCGGGCGCTGGCGGGGGAGGACTGGACGCAGCTCGTCGCGCGCGCGATGGCGGAGAACGAGCGCACGGGAGCGCACGATCCTGCGTCCTACGGGCGATTCGCGCGCGCCCGCGCCGACGCGCAGCGTGACCTCGTCGCGCGCGGCCTTGCCCAGTTCGTTGGCGCCTTCTGCGAGGGACGCCTGGTCGGTGATCTCGGCATCGTCGACTGCGCGGGTACGGCCAGATACCAGGCCGTCGGCACGGCGGCCGAGCACCGGGCCCGTGGGATCGCGTCGCACCTGCTTGGCGTTGCCGGCGCGTGGGCGGCGACGCGCGGCTGCACGCAATGGGTGATCGTCACCGAGGCCGCCAACCCGGCCGGACGCGTGTACCGCAGAGCCGGATTCGAGCTGGCCGCGCCGAGCGTGCAGGCCTACCTCGAGCCGCGCCCATGACGCTTCGCTAGCTTGTTGCTCGTGAAGGCACTGATCGACTTCGACGCCGCGCCGGTCTTCGGCATCCCACTGCTCGATGGGACCGGCGTGCGCGAAGGCATGCTGATCGAGGGCCCGCAGGGGTGGGGTGAGTTCAGTCCGTCGCCCGACGGCGACGCCCGCGAGACGGCGCGATGGCTGACCGCCGCGATCGAGGGTGGCACGGTCGGGTGGCCTGATCCGCTGCGGGGCCGCATCGCGATCGCCGTGTCCGTGCCCGCGGTCGGCCCCGCCGAGTCGCAACGCCTCGTCGAAGAATCGGGCTGCCTGACCGCCGAGGTCGCGGTCGGCCTGGGCTCACTCGCAGACGACGTCGCCCGTGTCGAAGCCGTACGCGAGGCCCTTGGTCCCGGCGGTCGAATTCGCCTCGGCGCCAATGCAGTACCGAGCATCGACGCCATCGTCACTGCGGTCCCGGCGCTCCAGAAGGCGGCAGGCGAACTCGAGTTCCTCGTACTGCCTGGGCGCACCGTCGACGAGGTGGCCGCCGTCCGAAGGCAGGCCGAGGTCAGGATCGCCGCAGAGGTGTCGTCGGCCGAGGCCGCGGACGTCGCCGTCCTCCGGAGTGGACCGCTGGGCGGAGTTCGACGCGGACTGCGGGTGGCGGAGCGACTCGGCGTGCCGTGCGTGGTGTCGTCGTCGGGTGAGACCAGCATCGGCCTCGCCTCGGGTCTCGCGTTGGCAGGCGCACTGCCGGAACTGCCGTTTGCGTGCGCGCTCGGCACGGTGGCAATGCTCGCCGGTGACGTCGTGGCGAGGCGACGCTCGCTACGACCGGTGGACGGTCATCTCCCCGTCGCGCCGATGCCCGCCATGCCAGAGCCGGAACTGCTCCGGCAGTACGCACTGACCGACGCGGCCAGGATCGACTGGTGGCGCCAACTGCTTCGGTCGGCCAGGACCGCCGCGTGAGCTAAGTCGACTTCAGGCGGTTGTCGACGATCCACTGGGCGGCCTTCTTCACCAGCCCGGATTGCGGATAGCTGGTGTGCGAGGAGAAGTCCTTGCCGAGGGAGCAGATCGGGTCGTTGGTGTTGCACATGTCGGCGGTCTTGGCGCCGAAGGCGGGGCTGAGCGTGGTCAGCGGCTGACCGAGGCGCGCGGAGGGATTGCCGAAGACCGCGACCGCCTTGATGTGGTCCGCCACTGCCGCGGGCAGCGGGGCCGTGAATCCCAGGCCTGCGATCGGGGATGTCGTGACGATGTCCATCACCGCTGCCCCCTGGGAGTAGCCGCCGAGGATGATCTTGGTCTTGGGGCAGTTGGCCGCGGTCGCCTGGATGCGGGCGCTGGCATCGTTGGCGCCCGAGGCGGCCGCCAGGAAGTCCCAAGAGGCTGGGTACTTGACCGCGTACGGGCGGATCGACTTGCCCTTGACGAGCGGTTTCAGTGAATCGACCAGGGCCTGCCCGACGACGCCGATACCGGGTGGCTCGTCGGTCCCCCTGGCGAACACCACCTCGATATCCGGACAGTCGGCTGCCGACGCGGTCGGCATCGGCACCACGCCCAGTGTGGCGACGGCCAGCACCAGACCCGCGGCGAAGGACGTGACCAGGCGTTTGTGCCGCGTGGTACTCCGAAGGACGTTCAAGGCCGCTCCTTGACCTGAAGGGGTGGTCGAAAAGTTCTCGACCATATACCCAATTATCACTCCCGTCACTCTGGTACCAGAGTATCGTCCGTTCGGCGGTGTCCGGCGTGTCACCGACGGTGACGTGCCATCTCGCTCGATTCCGAGTGGTTCAGTTGGCGCATGACCTCGGAAGGCGACTCGAACTCGGCTCCCGACATGGCGGCCGTTGACGAGTTGCGGTTCCTCGCCGACTCCCTGCGACGGGTCGACGCCGCGACCGCCGCCGCACACTGGGACGACGGTGCGTTGGCCGAGGTCCTAGACGATGCCCAGGCAGAGTTGGCGTCGGCGCGCGATGTCATCGCCGACGACATCGCCGCG
This sequence comes from Mycobacterium sp., assembly GCA_025963385.1. Lineage (GTDB taxonomy): Bacteria > Actinomycetota > Actinomycetes > Mycobacteriales > Mycobacteriaceae > Mycobacterium. Next base: position 42,499 of record JAOPUT010000077.1, on the reverse strand, counting down.
GCGGCGGCGTCCGCGCCGTGGCGCGAGCGCGCCGCCGACCATGCGCGAGGTGTGGCGGCCACCGGGGAACTGACGGTTCCTGCAGAGCAGGCAGCCGCGAACGCCGTCGTTGCGGTGGCCCTCGCGCGGGCCGCCATCGCCGAGGCGATCCTTGCGGTCGCGAGGGCGCGCACCGCGGACGACGGTGTTGCGGGCCGTCAGGCCAAGCGCATCGGGGTGCTTCGCGTCGCCCCGGTGTCCGGCGTCGGGCGGCGCATCGTCGAGGAGGTCCGCCACGTCGTCGCGGACCAGCCGCGGGCCATTCTCGTCCGGCTAGTGATCACCCTGGGCATCAGCCTGTCGCTGGTCAGCGTCTACCACTTCAGCGGCTGGACGAGGTATGACGACGTCAGTCGGCTGTCGCTCTACCTGTTCTCGGCTGTGGTCGGCAGCGTGGTGTGCACCAACGCCCTGTGCTTCGAGGCGCAGCGGGTCCGCGATGCGATGGGGCGCGGTGAACGGCTCTGGCAGATCCTGGTCGCGAAGAACCTCGCGATGGCCGTCTTGGTCACCGTCGCCGCGCTTCCCGTCATCGGGTTCCTGACGGTCGCCAACGAGGGCAATCCGATCGCCATGGTGGATCAGCTGATCACGATGGTATTCATCTGGCTCGGCGTCGGGAACGTGCTGTCGGTGCTGTATCCCATTCGGCACGAGCCGGTTTCGGCCCGACTTCATGATGGGACGTGGAAGCCGTTCCTGTTCTCGTTCGCCCTGTCCTACGGCGTGGGCCTGACGGTGAACCTGATGATCTTCTGGCGGCTGTGGTCGCGACAGAAGGCGTCGACCGAGTTGGTCGGCGGCGAATGGGCGGCGTTCCTTCTGGTGCTCGGGAGCGCGATCACCAGCTGGGTGCTGCTCACCGTCTTCGCGGTCACCTGCAGTCGCGAACCCCGGATCCGGCGCATCCTGACCCGCGAGATGGTGGTCTACCACCCGGGTCGGGTGAGCACCTCCCGATAGACGTCCCTGATCCGGATTTGTCCTGGTCAGCTCGTTATCCCCGGTCAGGTTTCGACTGAACGAGGCGTGGGCAGTCTAGGCACCTCCGGGTCGGCGTCGCTCTCCCGGTGCAATCGAAGGGTGGCGTTTCCATGGTCAATCGAGGTGCTGCCGACGCGGCCGCGATCCCCGAGTCGTCGCACGGATCTCTCGGCACCAGCCTGAAACCACGGCACATCACGATGATCTCCATCGCCGGGGTCATCGGGGCAGGGCTGTTCGTGGGGTCGGCGAACGCGATCAAGGAGGCTGGGCCCGCCGTCCTGCTCTCCTACTTCCTGGCCGGCACGCTGGTCGTCCTCGTGATGAGAATGCTGGGCGAGATGGCCACGGCCAACCCCGACACAGGGTCGTTCTCGGTCTACTCCGACCGTGCGCTTGGTGGCTGGGCCGGGTTCTCGGTGGGATGGTTGTACTGGTGGTTCTGGGTGCTCGTCATACCGGTCGAGGCCACCGCGGCGGCGTCGATCCTCTCAGACCTGGTCGGCGCCCCCCAGTGGGTGTGGGCACTGGCGGTCACACTTCTGCTGACGGTCACCAACCTCATCAGCGTCGGCAACTACGGCGAGTTCGAGTTCTGGTTCGCGCTCATCAAGGTCGTTGCCATCGTCGTCTTCATCGGTATCGGACTTGCCGCGATCTTCGGTCTCATCCCCGACTCCCAGGTCAGTGGGATCAGCTCGCTGTGGCAGCCAGATGGGTTCATGCCCAACGGTTTCGGCGCAGTCATCGCAGGCATGCTGGTCACGATGTTCTCGTTCATGGGCACCGAGATCGTGACGATCGCAGCGGCCGAGTCACCAGACCCGACCACCGGCATCAGCAAGGCCGTCAACTCGGTGATCTGGCGGATCTCGCTGTTCTATCTCGGTTCGATCTTCGTGATCGTCGCGCTGATGCCGTACAACAAGCTGACCGACGGTTCGTATCAGTCCACGCTCGAGGCCATCGGGATCCCCGGCTCCAAGATCATCATGGACCTGGTAATCCTCACGGCCGTGGCGTCCTGCCTGAACTCCGCTCTGTACACCGCGTCTCGGATGTTGTTCTCACTCGGCGCCCGCAGGGACGCGCCGAGGGCTGTCCGCAAGCTGACCGGCAACGGGGTGCCGTGGGTCGCGGTGCTGGCCTCGATGGTGGTGGGGTTCCTGGCCGTCATCGGCAACTATCTGCTGCCCGAGAAGATCTTCGGGTACCTCCTCGCGACCAGCGGTGCCATCGCGCTGTTCGTCTATCTCGCGATCGCGGTGAGCCAGTTCGTGCTCGGCCGCTCGATGCGGGCGCAGGGGGAGCGTGCGCCAGTGCGCATGTGGTTGTTTCCGTACCTGACGGTGGCAGTCATCGTGGCGATCATCGCGGTGCTGGTGCTGATGGCGTTCGATCCCGACCAGCAACAGGCGATCTTTCTGTCGTTGGTCTCCGCGGTGTTCATCGTGGGCGCCGGCGTCATCGTCCATCGGCGCCGTGACCACCAGCGCACGGATACGCCGGTGTAGTCGCGACTCGGTGACGTCCAGCGGACGTCAGCCGAGTCTGGTCGTGCGGCAAACGTGGCGTGGGACATACGTTTTCCCCGTTGTGGGCCTCGATACGGATGTTTCAAGCAGATTCACGAGTGGTACCCCACGGCCATGAGAAAGCACCTACTCACTCAGATCATCGTCGCCGGCGCCAGCGTGTCGGCAATTGCCCTTTCGCCTCTCGCCGCAGCCGACCCCCCGCCGCCCTGCGGCGTGGAGGGCACCCCCGCATGCGCGACGGCAGGACCCGACGGCGCCAGCGCAGGCGCACCTGGCACCGGCGCGACCGCAGGTCCTGACGGTGCGGGCGCGACCGTGCCAGGCGCAGGCGCACAGGCCGGACCTGACGGCGCCGGTGCCGTCGTTCCCGGCGCAGGCGCAGAAGCCGGACCTGGCGGCACCAGTGCCACGGTTCCCGGCGCGGGCGCGAACGCCGGACCCGGTGGGGCGGGGGCCTATGTTCCCGGTGGCTCGGCCAACGCCGGACCTGGCGGCGCCACCTTCTGCGTCCCGAACTTCTGCGCCAACGCCGGGTAGCTCAACGGCAAAACTGAAGTAACGGCAATCCCCCCGCAGCGAAGTCCCTTCGCCGCGGGGGGATTTGTCGTGCAACGACTTTCACCGACCTGACGACCTGACGGCCTGACCGCGCGGCCCGGGTTCGGAGTTTCGACGAGCCCTCGCACGTCTTCGGGGGCACACCCAACCCCCTGGGGGTGCGCGCGTCCGCCCGACGACGGACTCTGGGGCCCGAGCATAAGTCATCATCTGTTGACATACCTGCGTGGCTGGCCTAGCGTCACAAGTCAGCAGTCGCTGACATAGCCATCGCGGGAGGAGTCGGTCGTGACGCAGCCCGTCGCCGAACGCTCGTTCTCGTACCGGGGTCGCGGGCTTGGCGACCGACTTCGCGAGCATCTTCGGCGTGCCGGTGGCGAAGACGTTGTGCGCCTGCGATTTCAGGACTCGACGCGGGCCACCGCACCAGACCAGCGCGCCTCGCACCAAGACCATTCGGAGCGACCGACGGTGCCCGCTCCGACCCGTCTCGTGAACCGAACGGTCACGGACGTCGTATCTAGAAGGAGGAGGCTGCTATGAGTGTGATCGCCGCTGTAAGGGGAGAACTCCCACCGCACCGCTATTCGCAGGCGGAGGTGACCGAGGCGCTGTTGGAGATTCCGGGTTATGCGGAGTATGCCGAGCCCATCCGCAAGTTCCACGAGAGTGCCAAGGTCGACAGTAGGTACATGATCCTGCCGCTGGAGGACTACGCCGGGCTGAATGACTTCGGTCGAGCCAATGACCTGTTCATCGAGCATGCCGTGGAGTTGGGATGCACCGCGGTGTTGGGCGCGTTGGAGGACGCCGGGCTCGAGCCCGCCGATGTGGACGTGATCTTCTCCACGACGGTGACCGGGTTGGCGGTGCCGACGTTGGAGGCGCGGATCGCGGCCAGGATCGGGTTGCGGCCCGACGTGCGGCGGGTGCCGATGTTCGGGCTGGGGTGTGTGGCCGGTGCGGCGGGGGTGGCCCGGTTGCACGACTATCTACGCGGTGCCCCCAATGACGTCGCGGTGCTGGTGGCGGTGGAGTTGTGTTCGTTGGTGCCCAAGAGCGATCCGTCGCTGGCGACGGTGGTGGGTAGCAGCCTGTTCGGTGATGGGGCGGCGGCGGTGGTCGCGGTCGGGGACCGGCGCGCGGAGCGGATCGGAGCGTCGGGTCCGGACGTGTTGGATTCGCGCAGTCATCTGTATCCGGATTCACAGCGCACGATGGGGTGGGACATCGACGCGACCGGTTTCCGGTTGGTGTTGTCCCCGGACGTGCCCAAGGTGGTGGAGAAGTATCTGGGCGATGACGTGGCGAATTTCCTTGCCTGCCATGACTTGACGATCGGCGATGTGGGGACCTGGGTGAGTCATCCGGGTGGACCCAAGGTGATCGAGGCGATCACGGCGACGTTGGGGTTGGGCGAGGAGGCGTTGGAGTTGACGTGGCGGTCGTTGGCGGAGGTGGGCAATCTGTCCTCGGCGTCGGTGCTGCACGTGTTGCGGGACACCATCGCGAAGCGGCCCGAGCCGGGGACACCGGGGTTGATGATGGCGATGGGCCCAGGCTTCTGCTCCGAACTCGTCCTTCTGCGCTGGCGCTGACGGAAGGATCGATCCCGTGATCTGGTACGTCCTGCTGATCGTCGTCATCGCCGTCGAGCGCCTCGCCGAACTCGTCGTCTCCAAGCGCAATTGGGCATGGAGCCGGCAGCGGGGTGGCACCGAGTTCGGTGCCGCGCACTACCCCACGATGGTGGTGCTGCACGTCGGCCTGCTGGTGGGGTGTCTGGTCGAGCCGCTGGTTCTGCACCGGCCGTTCATCCCCGCGCTCGGGTGGCCGATGCTGGCCATCGTCGTGGCTGCCCAGGTGTTGCGGTGGTGGTGCATCACCACCCTTGGCCCGCAATGGAATACGCGCGTGATCGTCATTCCCGGCGCCGACCGCGTCACGGGCGGCCCGTACCGCCTGATCCCGCATCCGAACTACGTCGCCGTCGTCGTGGAGGGCATCGCGCTGCCGCTGGTTCACACCGCCTGGATCACTGCGCTGGTGTTCACCGTCCTCAACGCCGTCCTGCTGCGCACTCGGCTCAAGGTGGAGAACGCCGCACTCGCGAGCCTGACGTGATCGACCTGATCGTCGGAGGCGGGGGTCCCGCGGGCCTGGCCACCGCTCTCTACGGCGCACGGGCCGGCCTCGAGGTGGTCATCGTGGAACGCCGCCGCGGGGTACTGGACAAGGCCTGTGGTGAGGGCATGATGCCGCACACCCTGTCGCACCTGGCGCACCTCGGCATCGCTCCCAAGGGCCGGCCGCTCCACGGGATCAGCTACCTCGACGGGACCACCAGGGTCGATGCTTCGTTCCGGTCGGGCACCGGGCTCGGCGTGCGGCGCACGGCGCTGCATGCGGCGCTGCGCGACGCCGCGGACGACGCCGGTGTGCAGTTCGTCTACGAGGACGTCGGTGAGGTGTCCCAGGACGCGACGTCGGTGCAGGCGGGCAAGCTGCGTGCCAGATACCTTGCCGCAGCCGACGGACTGCACTCGCCCATCCGGCGGTCACTCGGCCTCGAGCAGCCGAGCCCGGGCCCACGGCGGTGGGGTATCCGCCGTCACGTCCAGATCGCCCCGTGGACGGATTCCGTCGAGGTGCACTGGGCTCCTGGCGCCGAGGCGTACGTCACGCCGGTCGCCGACGACTGCGTCGGCATCGCCATCCTCAGCTCGACCCGCGGTGGGTTCGACAGTCACTTCGCCGAATTCCCCGCATTGCAGGAACGCGTCGCAGGCCAAGAGCACGGACCCGACCGCGCCGCGGGTCCACTGCGGCAGAAGGCCCGCAGTCGGACGGCCGGACGGGTGATGCTGGTGGGCGACGCCGCCGGCTACATCGACGCGTTGACCGGTGAGGGGATGGGGCTGGCGTTCGGTGCAGCCAAGCAGTTGGTGGACTGTGTCCGAGCCGACCGCCCCGGCGACTACGACCGGCAGTGGCGGCGGGCGACGAGGCGCTACCGGGTGCTGACGGCCGCCCTCGTCCGCGCCGGTGCGCACGCCCCGGTCCGGACCCGCATCGTGCCCGCGGCGTCCGCGCTGCCACGGGTCTTCGCCGCGGCAGTCAACCAGCTGGCGTACTGACCGATCGCCAGCTCGGTCCGCCACCCCGACCCCGCGGGTGCACGGCGGACTTGGCAGACTGTCCCCATGGCACAGATAACGATGCGCGGAAATCCCTTCAATACGGTCGGCGAGCTTCCCGCCGTCGGAACGGCGGCGCCGGACTTCACCCTGACGGGCACCGACCTTGCCGCGGTCACCAGTGCCGACTACCGCGGTAAGGCCTTCTTGCTCAACATCTTTCCCTCGGTGGACACCCCGGTGTGTGCGGCGAGCGTGCGGACCTTCAACGAGCGCGCGGCCGAGAGTGGCATCGCGGTGCTGTGCGTGTCCAACGACCTGCCGTTCGCGCAGAGCCGCTTCTGTGGCGCCGAGGACATCGAGAACGTCAAGACGGCATCGGGGTTCCGTGACAGCTTCGGCGCGGACTACGGCATCACGGTCGCGGACGGCCCCTTCGCGGGACTGCTCGGCCGCGCCGTCGTGGTCGTCGGTGCGGACGGCAACGTCACGTACACCGAGTTGGTTCCGGAGGTCAGCCAGGAGCCTAACTACGACGCGGCCCTCGCGGCGCTGAGCTAACCAGCTCAGGCCGAGGCGCCGGCGAGGGACTTCTGGTCCTCGTCGGCGAACGTCTCCTCGAGCTGCAACGGGGAGTAGTCCACGTCGATCTCGGCGACCGGACGCCCCCTGGCACTGCCGATGGTCCCGAAGCGGCGCATGCCCTTGTCGGTGGCGTACTCCATGAACTCGTCCATCTCGAGGTTGAACGGGATCTCGTCGTAGAGGGCGAACGCTTCCTGGGTGTTGGCCAGTGCGAGGGGGATGAGCTCGTTCATCCTGGTCTCGAAGACCGCCCAGTTGGCGTCGTCGGCGGCGACGTGGCGCCGACAGGTGAAGGTGCCCCACGCCATGTGGCGTCGCTCGTCGTCGCCGATGCGCCTGACCAGTTCCTGCATGCCGGGCAGGATGTTGCGGCTCACGCAAATCTTGTGCCACGCATAGTATCCCGTCAGCGCCATCATGCCCTCGATGACGTGGTTGTACGTCGCGGAGGCGCGCACCTGAGCGGCGGGGGACGGGTCCGTGGTCAGCGTGTCGAGCGACTGCGGGAGTTCCTCGTAGAAGATCTGTCGGTAGGCGGGGAGGTCGTCGAGGTAGTGGTGCAGATCCTCGGTGATTCCCACGGCGTCGAGCCAGAGCCGGAAGACCTGCGTGTGTTTGGCCTCCTCGAAGGCGAACTGGGTCAGGTACATCTCGTCGCCGAGACGTCCCTCCGCTCGCATCGCCGACATGAATGGCTGGATGTCCTCGGTCACCGCTTCCTCGCCGGCGATGAACTCGGCACACAGGCGGGTGGCCCAGTCGCGTTCGAGGTCCGAGAGCGACTGCCAGTCCTCGCGGTCCTGGGTGAAGTCGATGTCGGCCGGATCCCAAAACTTGGCGTTGCCGCCCGCGAAGAGCTTCAACGGCAGACTGTCCCAGTTCAACCCACCCTCGCCCAGCGAGCCAAGTCGTGTCCTCGTCATTCAGTCGACCTCCTCAAGTCCCCTTCATCGTCCCCCGGGCCACGGCCGGTGACAGGCGAACTCGAAGATTCTCACCGCGTGCTCAGACGGGCCAGGTCTCGCGGCGATAGGCGGCGTCGAAGAACATCCACTCATAGCGTGCCGTCGTGACGAAGTGCGCGCGGGCCGCGGCCTCCTCGGCCGGGTTGAGCACCGCGCCGATCCGATCGGTGAGGGCCAGCACCTGGGCGACGGTGGCGGCGAACTCCTCGCCGCCGTAGCTGTCGATCCAGCTCTGGAAGCGCGGGTCGGGGGAGCCGCGCTCGATCAGCGCCGTCCCCACCCGCGCGTAGATCCAGTAGCACGGCAGGATCGCCGCCAGCCCGTCGGCGAAGCCTCCGCCGTACGTGGTGGCGAGCAGGTAGCTGGTGTACGCCTGCGTCGTCGGCATGACGCTCGCCCCACCGACGGTCTCGGGATCGAGGCCGAGCGCGGGCAGCAGCGTGCCGTGCAGGCTGAGTTCCACGTCGAGCACGTCGGCGGCGTGCCTGGCGAACATCGCGGTGTCCGCCAAGGTAGGCGCCTTGGCGCCGACGATGGCCAGCGCGCGGGCATAGTCGCGCAGATAGTGGACGTCCTGAGCGACGTAGTGCGCGAACACGTCGGTGTCCAGGGTGCCGTCGGTCAACCCGGTCACGAAGGGATGGTCGAGGATCGCCGCGAACGTCGCATCGATGTCGGCCCAGAGCCGAGAGGTCCACGACCGTGGTTGCGTACTCATCGCCCCTCAACCTACCCGGGCACGAAATCCCAACGAGCTAGCCGTCTTCGGACATCTCCCTGACGATGGTGTCGAGGTACTCCCTGCGCGCGTCGATTCCCGCTGTCCCGATTGGCCTTTCGAGCCGTGCTCCGAGCTCGGTGACGAGCGTCACGAGGTAGTGCGGACGGTAGCGGTCGTAGTCCTCGGCGTCTGCCCCAGAAGGGTCCGGTCGTCACCGTTCGGTCACGGTATGGCGGCTCATTGGCCTTGGGGCACTCAGCAATTGGGTTATCGACGTTTCGGGTAGTAGAAGTGAACTGATGAAGTGGTGACGGCCGATGGGATGACGAGTTCGAGTTGCCCCTGACGTCGCAGAGAGATGGAATTCGGATGAGACGCATTTACGCCTTCGTGATCAGCCTGGCCCTCCTGATGGTGACCCCGGGTCTCGCGACTGCTGACCCCTACACGCGGCCGGTCCGCAACCAGCAGGCCGTCGACTTCGTGATCAAGCGCGCGCTCTCCCAACAAGGCGTCCCGTTCTCCTATGGCGGGGGCGACGCCAACGGTCCGACCCTCGGCAGCGGCTCCAGAGGCGACGCCGCGCTGGCGACCGAACAGCGGGCCAACACGCCGGCCACCGATCCGGCCACGAGCATCTTCGGCGGCCTGTCGAGTGCGACGATCCCCGACCCGACCCCGGCTCCAAGCGTCGTCGGCTTCGACGCGTCGGGCATCGTCGTCTACGCCTTCGCGGGAGCAGGCATCAAGCTGCCCCGGTCCTCGGGTCAGCAGTACCAGGTCGCGCAGAAGGTGGCGCCGAGCCAGGCGCTGCCCGGTGACCTGATCTTCTTCGGTCCCGACGGCACGCAGAGCGTGGCGCTGTTCCTGGGGAACAACCAGATGCTGGAGGCCAGCGACACCGGCGTGCGGGTGTCGCCGGTGCGCACCAGCAACATGACGCCGTACCTCGGCCGCATCATCGCCTGACCTTGGTCAGTCGGACCACCGCGACGTCAGTTCGCGAGGTGCCCACCCGGGCCACGATGGTGAGCCGATCAGGTAGCCACCGCTGATCTGGGCGACGATGCGGGGGCCGCGGAGGTCGCTGCCGTCGTAGACGGTGACGCCGTCACAGCGGGGGACGGCGTCGGCGACGAGGGCCCACAGTCGGCGGTGCCGTTCCCGGATCTTCTCCGGTGGCACGGCATGCCCACCCGCCTGGACGCGGTGCAGGACCCGCTCGACGGCGAGATCCTCGGGGATCATCAGCACGTGCAGCACGACGGTGTAACCGGCAGCCTTGGCGGCATCGACGAGTTCGAGTTTCGAAGGGTGCGAGAACACCGTCTCGGCGATGAACGACAACTCGCGCTCGATGAGCGTCGCCCTGGTGTCGGCGGCGATCCTGGCCGCCTCGTAGGCGTGCGACGCCGGGTCGTCGGGCCAGCGCTGCCTGGCGATCTCGTCGGCGTTGACGAAGACGCTGCCTGGCAGCAGTGGCGCCAGCGTCAGCTCGACGAACGTCGACTTGCCCGCGCCGTTGGGGCCGACGACCAGGTCGAGGCGATTCACCCCGCGGTCACGGGGTGCTGGTCAGCACGACCGATGATCCGTCGGGACGGTGTTCGACGATGTCGCCGTCCTCGTTGAGCGCGACCGTCGTCACCCCGCGGGCGGCGAGGACTCGTCCGTAGTCGGTGCGGGCGAGGCTCTCTTCGATCCCCGCGGAGATCTCGGCGTTGAAGACCACGCCTTCCTCCACGGTCAGTTCCTTGAGCGGCAACCGGCCCGCCATCGCTGCCTCGACCCGGCGGCGCGACGCCGTCTGCTGGCTCGATACGGCGCGACCGACCCGGACCCAGTGATCGAGCTGCTGTTTGGCCGACCGGCTCTGGCGCACGCCCTCGGCCTCGGCGCTGTCGACGAGGTCGGCAGCGAAACGGGTGACGCGATCAGCGACTTCAGACATGACGACAACCTCCTGTTACAAAATGCTACACCTCGTTGCAAACTGCTACACCCGACTTGGCGGCGGGCATCCCGCTTCTCACCCGTACGTGTGCACGCGTTCGGTAGTTTCACCATCGTGTCTGACCTGACGAACCGCCAGATCGTGTTGCGTCACCGCCCGAAGGGTCTGGTCGATCCGACCGACACGGAGCTGATCGTCTCGAAGGCCCCCTCGCCCGCCGACGGTGAAGCCCTGGTCCGCACGACGTACGTGGGCATCGACGCCGCCGCGCGAACCTGGCTCAACGATCAGCCGGGCTATCTGCCTCCGGTTCAGCTGGGCGAGGTCATCCGGGCGGCGGGCATCGGGGAGGTCGTGGAGTCGCGCTGCGACGCCTACGCGGTCGGTGACGTGGTCACGACGCTCTCGGGGTTTCAGGAGTACGTCATCGTTCGCGACGACGTGTTCTGCACGCCCGTCACCGGAATGGACGACGTCGACCAGCCCGCGGTGATGTCGATCTACGGGCCGACCGGCGCCACCGCCTACTTCGGCATGAACGACATCGGTCGGCCACAGGCGGGTGACACGGTGGTGGTCTCGGCGGCGGCGGGAGCCACCGGCTCGGTCGCCGGACAGATCGCCAAGATCGCGGGCGCCCGCGTCGTCGGAATAGCCGGCGGCCCGGAGAAGTGCCGGGCGGTCGTCGACGACTTCGGCTTCGACGCCTGCATCGACTACCGCGAGGGCGGTCTGGCCGCGGCACTCAAACAGCACTGCCCGCGCGGGGTTGACGTCTACTTCGACAACGTCGGCGGACCGATCCTCGATGCCGTCCTCGGCCGTCTGGCCCACAAGGCCAGGGTGGTGTTGTGCGGTGTGATCTCGAGCTATCTCACCGGCGAGCATCCAGGGCCGGCCAACTACGTCAACATCCTGGCCAAGACCGCCTCGATGCAGGGGTTCAATGCGCTCGACGAGTGGGGTCGGTTCGACGAGGCGTTCGCCGCGTTGCGCGGTTGGGAACAACGCGGCCTGCTGGTCCACCGCGAGACCATCTACGAGGGCATCGAGTCGTGCGTCGCCGCACTCAACGGACTGTTCACCGGCGCCAACATCGGCAAGATGCTGGTCAAGGTCGGCGAGCCGACACCGGCCTGACCCGCCCAGTGGCGTGGCGATGGTCACGTCGCCGGTGGCGGGACGGCGGCGTCGCAATCCCTTGCGCCGCATAGAATGCCGTTATGGCCCGTGGTTCCCGGCAGGACTTCGCCGTCCCCGAGGGGCTGCTGCGAATCGAGGACTGCCTGGATTCTCGGGGCGGTGTGGCATTGCCCCCCGGCGTGACGTTGTCGTCGTTGATCGATCGCAACATCACCTTCGTCGGGGACGCCGTGGCGTACCGGTACCTCGACTACACCCGCTCCGATGCGGGCGAGGTCGTCGAGTTGACCTGGGCCGGACTCGGAGTCCGGATACGTGCCATCGGTGCGCATCTCCAACGTGTCGCCTCCCGCGGGGACAGGGTCGCGATCCTTGCGCCGCAGGGAGTCGATTACGTCGCCGGATTCTTCGCCGCGATAAAGGCGGGTTACATCGCGGTGCCGCTGTTCGCGCCCGAGTTGCCGGGTCATGCGGAGCGTCTCGATACGGCACTTCGTGATTCACGGCCGGCCGTCGTGCTGACGACGGAGGCGACGACCGACGCCGTGGAGACGTTCCTCGACACGCTGCCGACCGCCATCCGGCCTACGGTCGCCGTCATCGACCGCATACCGGATTCCGCGGGCGCCGACTTCGTCGCCGCCGACATCGACGTGGACGACGTCTCGCATCTGCAATACACGTCGGGGTCGACGCGTCCTCCCGTCGGCGTCGAGATCACCCACCGCGCGGTCGGCACCAACCTGATCCAGATGATCCTGTCGATCGACCTGCTCGACCGAAACACCCACGGCGTCAGCTGGTTACCGCTCTACCACGACATGGGACTGTCGATGATCGGCTTTCCCGCGGTCTACGGCGGGCACTCCACGCTCATGTCGCCGACCGCGTTCATCCGCAGGCCGCAGCGCTGGATCAAGGCGCTGTCCGATGGGTCGAGCGAGGGCCGCGTCGTCACCGCCGCACCCAACTTCGCCTACGAGTGGACCGCGCAACGTGGGTTGCCGGCGCCCGGTGACGACGTCGACCTGGCCAACGTCGTGATGATCATCGGTTCCGAACCCGTGAGCATCGACGCGATCACCGCGTTCAACGAGGCGTTCGCGCCATACGGACTACCCGCCACCGCGATCAAGCCCTCGTACGGAATCGCCGAGGCCACTCTGTTCGTGGCCACGACCGCCCCCACGGCCGAGGCCACGGTGGTGTACTTCGACCGCGACCGGCTCGCTGCCGGTCACGCGGTGCGGGTGGCGCCGGACGATCCTCGCGCGGTGGCGCAGGTGTCGTCCGGTCAGGTGGCCCGCAGTGAGTGGGCGGTGGTGGTGGAACCCGGGACCGGCGTCGAACTCCCCGACGGTCGGGTAGGCGAAATGTGGTTGCGCGGCAACAACATTGGCCGTGGTTACTGGGGCATGCCCGAAGACACCCGCCGGACGTTCGGTGCCAAGCTCGTGACCCGTCTCGCCGAGGACAGCCACGCGGCAGGCGCGCCGACGGGAGGAGACTGGTTGCGCACCGGTGACCTCGGCGTGTATCTCGACGGCGAGCTGTACATCACCGGCCGGATCGCCGACCACCTCGTCATCGACGGCCGCAACTTCTATCCGCAGGACATCGAGGCCACGGCGGCCGACGCGTCACCCTCGGTGCGGCGGGGATACGTGGCGGCCTTCTCGGTGCCCGGCCAGGATTCCGATACCGACGGGGGAGAGCGGCTGGTGATCATCGCCGAGCGTGCGGCGCGCACGGGTCGCGCCGATCCGGCGGTGGCACTCGAAGCGGTCAGGGCTGCAGTCGCCGAACGGCACGGACTGTCGGTTCACGACGTCAAGGTCCTGCCCGCCGGGGCGCTCCCTCGTACCACGAGTGGCAAGCTGGCCCGCCGCGCCTGCCGGGCCCAATATCTGGACGGCGCTTGGGATTAGCCGAGTCTCACGGGGAAGTCGGCGCGGCCTCTAGATCAACCCGTGGCGCGGCGGCTTGGTACCGGAGAGCGCGTACCGGCCGATGTGCTGCACCTTCCAGCGGATGGCGTCGTGCAACGTGTGGGTACGCGCATCACGCCAGAACCGCGACAGGTTCCCGCTCGCGGAGGCACTGCGGGTGCCGCCGAGCTCGAAGAGCACCGATGACGCCTCGAGAGAAGCGCGGACCGCGGCGACCTTGGCGACCGCGACCGCGATCGAGGCCTCGGCGGCCGAGTCCTCGCTCAGGTCCGCGCGGGCGGCGTCGACCTGCCGGGCCGCCTCGCCGAGCAGGGCCTGGGCCCCGCGCACGGTGACGAACAGCTCACCGGCCACCTGGACGAGCGTGGGATCCTGATCGGCGGTCTCGACCCCGGCTTCGAAGTGGGGGCGGGCCTTGGCCGCCTGTCGGACGCCTTCGGCGAGTGCGCCCGTGGCGATGCCGACGTCGATGGCGGCGTGCAGCAACTGGGCGTGTGCGCCGTAGACGGTGGGCTGAGAGAAGAGCGATGAGAAGGGCACGACGTGGGCTGCGGGCACGGCCACCCCGGTCAAGGTGACGGTGCCCGACGCGGTGGTCCGCTGGCCCATGCCGTCCCAGTCGTCGACGACCGCCAACCCCTCCGCGTCACGCGGAACGAAGGCCAACGCCTTGGGAGTGTCCGGGGTGGGCTCGGCGACAGCACCGTCCGAAAGCGACGCGCGCACGATCAGCCAGTCCGCGAAGAGCGCTCCGGTGGAGTAGAACTTGCGTCCCGACAGCACGTAGTCGCCCGAGTCGGTCGCGGTGAGCGTGGTGGTGTCCACGTTCACCGGATGCGGACCCCGCTCGGTCTGCGCGTTGGCGAACAGTGCGCCGGCCCGGACGAGGTCGTAGAAGTACGACTTCTGATCGTGGGTTCCGTTGAGCCGCAAGGCTTCCAGGAACGTGTAGTGGGACTGGGGGATCTGGGCCACCGAGGGATCGTGGTGAGCCAGCAGCCGGAAGACCTCCGCGAGCACCGTGGCCGGAGCCTCGACGCCGCCGTACTCGACGGGTATCGACAACGCCAACAGCCCGGAGTCCTGCAACGCCCGGATCTGCGAGTGCGGCAGGTCGCGTTGCGCGTCGCGGGCGCCGGCCTCTGCGCCGATCTGAGCGGACAGCCGGGCGGCTACGTGCAGTGCGGTCTCGGCTGAGACGATCGTCGTGGCGGGTGCACTCACCGCGCGGCGCCGACGAAGGGAATCGACGCTGGCGCGACGTCCACCCGCCCGGCATCGAAGAGGCCGCGCTCGCGGAGCACGGGAACCACGCCCTCGCCGAACCAGAAGAGTTCCTCGAGGTGTGGGTAGCCGGAGAAGATGAATTCGTCGATTCCGATTTCGGCGTATTCAGCGATCCGATCGGCCACGTCGGTGTGGCTGCCGACGAGGGCGGTGCCCGCCCCGCCGCGGACCAGGCCGACCCCCGCCCACAGGTTCGGGGCGATCTCGAGACTGCGCGCGTCGTGCCAGGAACCGTTGGCGCGGTTGGCCTCGTGCAACGCCAACATGCGCTTCTGGCCCTCGGACTGACTGCGGGACAGTCCTGCCTGCGCGGACCGGACGGTCTCCTCGTCGAGCGCGTCGATCAGCTTGTCGGCCTGCGACCACGCCTCGTCGGCGGTGTCCCGCGAGATGGTGTGCAGGCGAATGCCGAACCGTACGGTGCGGCCCTGCTCGGCGGCCTCCGCGCGAATCCACTCGACCTTCTTCCGCACCGCGGCAGGCGGCTCACCCCACGTCAGGTAGACGTCGGCATGGCGCGCGGCCACGGGGCCCGCGGCCTTCGAGCTTCCTCCGAAGTACAACGGCGGCAGGGGATTCGGCAGCGTCGCGAGCGACGCCTCCTCGACCTGGATGTGTGTGCCGTTCGCGGTGACAGTCTCACCGGCCCACAGTCTGCGGACCACGTCGAGGAACTCGTCGCACCGCTCATAGCGGGCGTCCTTGTCGAGGTGATCACCGAACGCCCTCTGCTCGTGCGCCTCACCGCCGACGACGACGTTGAGGAGGATGCGCCCTGGGGCGTGCCTGGCGAAGGTGGCGGCCATCTGGGCCGACAGCGTGGGGCTGACGAGGCCGGGCCGGAACGCCACGAGGAAGGCCAGTGAGGTGGTCTCACGTGCCAGCAGTGCCGCGGTGACGAAGGCGTCCTCGCACCACGCGCCGGTGGGGATCAGGGCGCCGGTGAACCCAAAGGTCTCCGCGGCGCGGACGATCGACGCGAGGTAGTCGATGGACGCGTCGCGGTCGCTGTGCGCGGCGCCTGCGGGCGTGCCGTGGCCGCCACCGACGATCAGACGGCTGTCGCCGTAGGTGGGCAGGAACCAGTGCAATTTGACGGGCACGAGATCAAATCCTATCGGCCGGAGGTCGGCTGCGATGCGGCAGACGATGAGGAGGACGGCACGGTGGACGGGCGGTCGATCACGGTGGACCGGGATCCGCCGATCCGGTAGCTCGCACCACGATGTTCGTCGGGAAGGCGATCACCGCGACCGAACAGCTTGTTGCGCAACGAACCTGGAGCATACTCGGCTTGGTAGGCGCCACGCTCGGTGAGTACGGGCACCACGTGATCGACGAAGTCGACGAAGGTGCCGGGGCTGATCGCGTACGCGAGGTTGAAGCCGTCGACGTCGGTCTCGGTCACCCATTCCTGGAGCACGTCGGCGACGTGGGTGCCCGAGCCCACGATCAGCGGGCCGATGCCGCCGATCTTGCCCCACGTCGCAATGTCGTCGACGGCCCACTCGCCGCCGTCGGGATCGGCGGACTGGAAGGCCTTCACCGCGGACAGAATGGCGTTGGAGTCGACGTTGCCGATCGGTTCGTCCAGCCCGTACCTGGCGAGGTCGACGCCCATCCAGCCGGACATGAAGACCAGCGCGCCCTCCGGATCGCCGTAGGACAGCAACTCGGCGTGCTTGGCGCGGGCCGCGTCGTCGGTGTCGGCCGTGATGACGGTGGTCAGGTTGAAGATCTTCGCCGCGTAGGGATCTCGTCCGGCCAGCTCGAGCTCGCGCCGAATGGTGTCGACCGTCTCGCGGAGGATCGCCTTGGTCGGTGCCGCGGTGAAGATCGCCTCGGCGTTCTCGGCGGCGAACCTCACGCCGCGTGGCGAGGCGCCCGCCTGGAAGATGACCGGCGTGCGCTGCGGCGAGGGTTCGGACAGGTGGATGCCGGGGACGCTGAAATGCGTTCCCTCGTGGCCGATGTGGTGCACCTTGTCCGGGTCGGTGAAGACGCCGCGCTCCTTGTCGCGGATCACGGCGTCGTCCTCCCAGGACCCCTCCCACAGCTTGTAGAGCACCTCGAGGTACTCGTCGGCGTGGTCGTACCTGGCGTCGTGCGCGGGCTGGTCGGTCTGGCCCATGTTGCGGGCTGCCGCAGGGAGGTAACCCGTGACCACGTTCCATCCCACGCGGCCCTTCGTGAGGTGATCGAGGGTGGAGACGCGGCGCGCGAACGGGTACGGGTGCTCGAAACCGGTTCCGGTAGTGATGCCGAACCCCAGGTGTTCGGTCACCAGCGCCATCGCGGACACCAGGAGAAGCGGGTCGTTCACCGGGATCTGGGCGGCCTGCCTGATTGCGGCCTCATCGCTGGCCCCATAGATGTCGTACGTGCCGAGCACGTCGGCGATGAACAGTCCGTCGAACCTGCCGCGCTCCAGGATCTTTGCGAGCTCGGTCCAGTATTCGAGGTCCTTGTACTGCGAGGAACGATCCTGTGGATGGCGCCAGAGGCCGGGGGACTGGTGGGCGACGCAGTTCATGTCAAACGCGTTGAAGCGGATCGTTCGGGTCACTGGCGGAAGTCTGGCGGCGGCGCGGCGAGAAGTCACTGCTTTACGTCAGTGCGATTCAAAGGCGGTGCGAGGGGCTTCGAGGCGGCTTCGAGGCGCCAGAGACGCCAAGGGCGGTGGTCCGGAATCCGGACCACCGCCCTCGACGGTGTCGCGCTAGACGCAGAACGGGCCCAGGCAGATCCCGCCCTGGGGCTCCCATCCGCCGTTCCAGCCACCGGGGATCGGGCCGCCGCCGTAGTACGGCGGGGGCGGGGGACCCCAGCCGACCGGGCCGGGTCCGCCCCAGCCGGGTCCGCCCCAGCCTGGTCCGGGAGGTGGTGGGGGACCCCAACGCGCGGGGACGGGTGCGCCGTGGCCGGGATCGGCACTGGCCACCCCGGTGCTCACACCGAGTGCGCCTGCGGCGAGGCCGCCTGCGATCGCCATGCCTGCGATGATCTTCGAAGCCTTCATATCGATCTCGTCCTTCCTCGTATCGGACGACAGGCCGCCTGTCGTCGGAGATACCGCCACCGGCCGGGTCTGACCGAACCGGTCGATGACATGCCAATCATATTCGTTAGCAATGTTAAGTACCAGCTGTGACAAGCCTCAGCGTTAGCTATTCATTCCCGGCCGGGTGACCGCGTCCGTCGTCTCGACGTGACCACTCACCGACTCCGTGCAGGTAACACCGGGTGAGAGGCCGCCTTTCCGGCCCGCGACGAAGCGCACTTCCGATCAGTCCGATTCGTAATCTGGGCGGCTCGTCCCCAGATCCGTAAGTTGACCGAGTCCGGGTCGACTGACCCCGCGCAACGCTGCGACCACCCCGGGCGCGCCACCCCCGCCCCTGTCCGATGAACGGTTGCTGCGCGGATTCGAGCGCCCGCAGACGTCCGAGCACACGCCGAATCGACGAAGTGAGCCCACATGATCGAGATCGAGAACTTGACCAAGAGGTTCGGAGATCGCACCGTCCTCGACGACATCTCGCTGTCGGTCGCCAACGGCGAGATCCTGGCGGTCGTCGGCCCCAGTGGTGCTGGCAAGACGACCTTGTCCAGATGCGTCAGCTTCCTGGAGCGTCCGACCAGCGGCGCCGTCCGCGTCGATGGGAAGGACTTCACCAGGCTGGAGGGTCAGGAGCTGCTGGCCGCGCGTCGCAGCGTCGGAGTCATCTTCCAGACCGCACCGCTGCTGCGCCGCAGGACCGTTGCGCAGAACGTCGCCCTTCCGTTGGAGTACCTCGGAGCCACCGACGCGTCCATCGACAAGCGCGTGTCGCAGCTGCTGGACCGCGTCGGTCTCGCCGATCGACGAGATGATCTGCCCGCCAAGCTCTCCGGTGGTCAGAAGCAGCGCGTGGGGATCGCCCGCGCGCTGGCATTGGGGCCCTCATATCTGCTGTCCGACGAGGCGACCTCGGGACTCGATCCGAGCACGACCAAGGCCATCCTCGGACTGCTCAGCCACCTTCGCGACGAGTTCGGCCTCGCCGTCATCCTGATCACCCACGAGATGGAGGTCGTCAGGGAGGTCGCCGACTCGGTGGCCCGCATCGACGGCGGCCGCATCATCGAGAGCGGGCGGGTGGCCGACGTCATCCTCGATCCCGCGTCGTCGTTGGCGAGAGAACTGCTGCCCGACCGGCCCAGGGTTCCGTTCCACGGAGCCGGTGAGGTGTGGGAGGTCTCGTACGCCTCCCGCGAGGTTCCGCTCGACTGGCTCACGTCCATCCACACCGTGCCCGGCATCTCCGGCGCGCAGGTGAGTGTGCTCAGTGCCAGCGTCGAGGCCATCCGCGGGGTGGCGGTCGGGCGTGCCGTGCTCGCGATCTCACCCTCGGCGCCAACCGCTTTCGAACGTCACCTTCGCGATCGCGGGCTCCACGTCACCCGTGTCGACGCAGGCGCGCCTGCCAAGTCCGCGGAGACGGCGGCATGATCCTGGCCGCAGGTGAGGACTTCAGCACGCCGTGGTCCAAGGTCCCCGAACTCCTGCTTCCGGCCTACGGGCAGACCTGGACGATGGTCGGCATCACCATGGTGCTGGTGCTGCTCATCGGCACGCCCGTCGGTATCACCCTGCACAACACGTCGGACTTCGGACTCTTCCCCGACCCCAGGGTGTTCAGGGTTCTCAACACGATCGTCAACGTCGGCCGCTCCCTGCCGTTCCTGATCCTGATGACGGCGATCATCCCCGTGACGCGGTTCATCGTCGGCACCACGATCGGCATTGCGGCGGCGATCGTGCCGATGACGGTGGCGGGCGTGCCGTTCTTCGCCCGGCTCGTCCAGAATGCCTTGCGGGACGTGCGATCCGACGTCACGGACATGGGTCAGGTCTCCGGCGGCACCCACGTTCAGCTGATCCGGACGGTGCAGCTGTCCGAGGCGCTGCCCGCGCTCGGGGGCGCTCTCACGGTCAACGTCATCGCGATGATCGAGTATTCGGCCATCGCGGGCTCGATCGGCGCGGGCGGCGTCGGCAACCTGGCAATCACGTACGGCTACAACCGTTTCGACCACAACAGCATGATCGCCACGGTCATCACCCTGATCATCACCGTCCAGGTCGTCCAGTTCGCAGGCGACCGCCTCGTCAAGGCCCTCACCCGCTGACTACTCAGCAACCAACTCCACCCACCATCCGAGCAAGGAAGACCGTGACCGAACAGATCAGCCCGCCCAGCGACACCGACATCGAGCTCAAGAAGAAGAACCGCTGGCCGTGGATCGCCGGGGCCGTGGTTCTCGTCGTCGCCATCGTCGGCGGCATCGCCTACGCCAAACTGTCCAACGAGGACAAGCCCTTCGGCACCAACCTCAAGGTCGCGACGTGGAGCACCGACATCGCCGCCGAGAACCTGCTGAAGTTCATCACCGACGACGTCGCTCCCGCGCACGGCATCACGATCGAGCCGACGAAGATCGACAACCTCATCGAGATCAACCGTGCCGTCGACGCGGGCACCGTGGCGGGCAACTTCTTCGAGCACCAGCCGTTCCTCAACGATGCCATCGCCGCCAACGGTTTCAAGCTGACCCTCGCGGCGCCGACGTTCACTTGGGATCAGGCGTCGTACTCGGACAAGTACAAGAGCTGGGACCAGGTGCCCAACGGCGCCAAGGTCGCCTTGCGCGACGACCCGGCCGGACAGGCGATCGCGCTGCTGGACCTGGCCCACGACAAGCAGATCACCCTGAAGCCGGGCAAGGACACCATCGCAGGGCTGCCGCAGCTGTCGGACATCCAGGCCAACCCGAAGAACTACCAGTTCGTCCAGGTGCCGATCGGTCAGCTGGCTCGCAGCCTCGCCGACGTCGACGTCATCGTCGTGCACATCTCCGACGTGTACGCCGCGGGCTTGAGGGAGAACCAGATCATCGCCCGCGAGCCGGCACCCAAGGGCAGTGAGGGCGGACTGGTCGTCAGCGACAAGCACCTCGACGATCCCAGCGTCCAGAAGCTGATCGCGACCTTCAAGGATCCCAAGATCGCCGAGTTCCTGCAGACCACCGACAACGAGCTGATCCGCAACACCCTGGGGCCGATCTCTTGAGCAAGAAGCCGCTGTACTACAGCGCATTCGTCATGAACACGGCTTCTCATGTGCTGCATGGCCTTTGGCGAGCCCCGGATGCGCAGAACCACAGGTTCAACTCGTTGCGGCACTGGACGTCGGTCGCCGCAGAGGTCGACAGGGCGGGGTACGACCTCATCTTCTTCGCCGACGTCTTCGGTCTGCGGGCACCGTGGAACGGCAACTGGCGCAAGGCCGTCGAGGGCGGAATCCAGATTCCGGTCAACGACCCGTCCGTGTTGGCGTCGGCGCTCGCGGCCGCGACAGAGAACCTCGGTATCGTCTTCACCAGTTCGATCGTGCAAGACCACCCGTTCAACTTCGCCCGCCGGATGTCCTCGCTGGACCACTACACCGACGGCCGGCTCGGCTGGAACATCGTGACGAGCTTCAACGAGAACGTGTTTCGGAGCTTCGGTCACGAAGGCACACTCAACCACGACGAGCGCTACCGGTGGGCGTACGAGTACGTCGACGTTGCCTACAAGTTATGGGAGGGCTCTTGGGACGACGACGGACTAGTGCAGGACAAGGAACGCGGTATCCACGCCGACCCGTCGAAGATCCACAAGATCAACCACTCCGGAGATCGCTACTCGGTCGAGGGCCCGCACTTCGTCGCGCCGTCGCCGCAGCGCTCACCCGTGCTGTTCCAGGCGGGTTCCTCTCCTGCGGGCCAACTCTTCTCGGCCCGCAATGCCGAGGGCGTGTACATCAGCAGCCCCAGTCCGGCGGATGCGTACAAGCTGACCACCGAGACGCGGGCACTCGCGGCGGAGAACGGTCGAGACCCCGAGGACATCACCTTCGCTCAGGGCCTGTCATTCGTCATCGGCGACACCCACGCCGACGCGGTCCGGCGCAACGACGAACTCAAGAGATACCTCGACCTGGAGGGCATCGCGCTACATGCCCTCGGGGATGCCGGGATCGATGCCGGAAGCCTGCCGCTGGACACGCCGATCAGCCAGCTCGGCGAATTCACCGGGGTCAAGAGCTTCATCCGCTGGGCGTCCGAGGTGTCCGGCAATGACGACCCGACCATCCGCGACATGGCGTGGGTGATGGAGGGGGCGAACCGAGTCGTCGGCACGGCCAAGGAGATCGCGGATCGCCTCGAGGAGTGGCGGGAGGCCGGCGTCGACGGCATCAACGTCTACCACGCGACCGTGCCCGGTTCGTTCCGTGAGGTCGCCGACCGGCTGTTCCCGACGCTGCGCGAGCGGGGACTCATCTCGACCGACAAGTCGGGCACGCTGCGCCAGAAGCTACTCGGGCGCGGCGACCGACTTCCGGACTCGCACCCCGCTGCGGCCTACCGCGGCGCCTTCGGTGACAACGATCTGCTCAACGGTGTCGGCGAGTCGGTCGGTGCGATGAACTGAGGGTGGCTCAGCCCTGACTCTGCTGGAGGGCGATGCACTTGCCGTAGTTCTCGGGCGTGCACGGGATGCCGTTGACCGACCCGTAGCCGTTGAAGTTGGGGTCGACGACCGCGCCGGGCGCAGACGCCTGCGGCGGCACGACGACGCCGGGAGCCCCGAAACCACCCGCCTGGCCCTGCACGCAGACACCCTCGAACTTGGTCGGCACCGTGCCGTATGGGCAGTCCTTCGCGGCGGCCGGCGACGCGGCGACCAGCGGCGCTGCAGCGAACGCGGCGGCACAGCCGAAGACCAGAATCCCGCGCTTCACGTTGATCATTTCGCTCCAAACGATTCGTCCGACCCGGTTCAGCTTAACCCGCCACGGTCCCTCGCGGTGCGTCCGGCCGATCACCGCCGCCCGATGCCGGTGCTCGGGCGGCTCGGCACCGCGCCTTCGCTGACGAGCGCCCTCAGCGCCTTCCGGTTGAACTTCCCGCTGGGCAGGGTCGGAATCCGATCGAGGTCGACGACCGCCCACCGCGTCGGAACCTTGTAGGCCGACAGTTGCTCGCGAGCGCGTTCTTCGAGCGTTCCGAGGTCGACGCCGGCCGCCGACGGCACCACGACGGCGCACACCTCCTCGCCCCGGGATGGCTCGTCGAGACCGACGACGACGCACTGCGCCACGCCTGCGATCTCGCCGATGACGGCCTCGACCTCCAGTGGTGAGACGTTCGCCCCCGCCGCCTTGATGAGCTCGGTGGTGCGCCCGACGTAGAACAGCCGGGGATCGCCCTGCTTGCGGTAGACCTGATCGCCGGTGTGGTACCAGCCGTCGTCGTCGAACGTGTCCGCGCGCTCCCGCTTGTTGTAGCCCGTCATGACCCCGACACCGCGGATGAGCAGTTCACCGGTCGCACCGTCCGGTACGGGTTTCCCCTCCTCGTCCACGACCGCGATGTCGGTGAAGGCGAAGCCGCCCGCGGTCTCGGACATGGTGCGGTGCACGGGGAATCCGTCCGGAACGTTGGTCATCGCGATGTCCAGCGGCCCGTCCCGCAGCATCGGCGCACTGGTCAGGTCACGGTCGGCGAAGGAGGGATGGTCGCGTAGGCGCTGCGTGAACGTCGGCCATCCCACGATGCCGGTCGCTCGTTCGTGCTCCACCAGGTCGAGCGCCGTCCCGGCGTCGAGCCGGGGCATGACGAGCAGCGTGACCGGTTCGTGCAGCGCGCCCGTAGTGGCGAGTAGGCCGCCGATCCAGAAGAAGGGCATGGCGCACAGGACGCGGGCCTGCCCGTCGGTACCCGCCACCGCGCGGATGGCCGCAGGCCACGTCGACGTCTGCCGAACCAGGGTGCCGTGGGTGTGGACGACGCCCTTGGGGTCCGCGGTCGACCCCGAGGTGTGCACCATGATGGCGGCATCGGCGGGGGAGACCTCGGCCTCCGCGGCCGCCAGGACGTCCCGAGGGACACCGTCGTCGGCGTCGTCGTCCCAGCGCGTCGCCCAGCCGGCGTCGGAACCACCGACGATCAGGACGGTCCGCAGATACGGCGCAGCGCGCAGGGCGAGCTGGTTCCCGGACTGGCCGGCGAGCTCGGGCAGCGCCGCCTCGAACCGCTCGGCGACGTCGACGTCCAGCACGCGGCGGGGGGCGACCAGGAGTCCGACGTCGGAGAGTCTGAGCACCTTGGCGATCTCGGCGGGGGTGTACAACGTGCTCAGCGGGATGACCAGCGCGCCGATCCGCGACGCTGCGAGCCACCACACGATCCAGTCCACGCCGTTGGTGAAGTACAGCCCGACCCGACAGCCCTTTCCGACGCCCCGCCGGAGGAGCCGCCGTGCGATGAGCGCCGACCGGCGCTCCGCCTCCTCGTAGGTGAGTCGATCGGCCGGCGTGACCACGTAGGTGTGCGGGCCGAACTCGCGCACGCTGCGTTCGAGGAGGGCGGGGATCGTCGGACGGGCTTCGGTCACCAACCGATCTTCTCCCGTCAGCGGCGGCCCGTCAGGTCATCCGAGCGTCCCGCGGCGAGCCGCGACCACTGGGCGGTGGGACGGCCATCGGTCCGCATCCGAGCGGACCCGACGAGGTGCGGCCGTTGAGGCCAACCCGCTGGCGAGTCCTCCCACGGTTCCTGGCGTCCGTAGACGGTCAGATCGAGCAGCGCGTAGCTGTTGTCCATCACCTCGACGCCTCGGTAGTTGGTCCAGTAGGTCTCGTAGACGCGGTCCCCATCCCTCAGATAGCAGACGATGTGCATGAGGCCGACCGTCCGGCCGGCGAGCAACGTGTCGACGGAGGGCACGGCCGAATACCACGGCACGTCCCAGCCCATGAAATCCCGGTATCGCCTGCTCTCGTCGTAGGAGCCTTGACAGAACACGGCGTAGGTGACGTCGCGGGAGTGGAGGTAGCCGAGCTCCGCGACGTGCGTGGTGCACCACGTGCAGCCTTCACACTGCTCGGGTGCGGGGCGGCCGGGATTCCACATGAAGTAGTAGGCGACCAACTGACTTCGGCCCTCGAACGCGTCGAGCAGGGTCAGCGGTCCGTCGGGTCCCGTCAGCTCGAGGTGCGCGTCGATCTCGACCATCGGCAGGCGTCGACGGGCGGCGGCGATGGCATCGGCTTCCCTGGTGTGCGCCTTCTCCCTGGCCCGCAGGCGTTCCAGCTCCGCGTGGAAGATGGTTCTGTCGACGGCCTCGGGTAGGCGAGCGTCCCCCATGGTGTTCTCCTCTCAGGACTTCCGCGCCGGTCGTTGGTCGTTGGGATCGCTGGGGTCGGGTTCACCGAACCAGCGCGACGGCTCACGCCTGCCGTATTCGTCGTGCCAGCACCACCATTCGTAGGGCGCCGTCTGTGGGTAACCGGCGGGGGAGTCCTCCCACTCCTCCTGGCGCCCGAGTGCCGTCATGTCCAGAAGGTTCCACGTATTCACGAACACCTCGTCGCCGCGGTTGTTGATGAAGTAGGTCCGGAACACTCGGCCGTCGTCGTCCCTGATGAACGCATTGGTGCCATGCCATTCATCGACACCGAAGTCGACGTCGAAGGTGCGGCCGGCATCGGGAATCATGGTGTACCACGGGATGTCCCAGCCCATCCGGGCCTTGATCCGCGCGATGTGCGCCTGCGACCCCCTGGAGGCATAGACGAAAGTGGTGTCGCGAGCGTTCAGATGGGCCAGGTTGCCGACGTGATCGGCCATCAGCGAGCAGCCGACACAACCGTGGTCGGGCCAGCCGTGCACGCCGGGATCCAGGAAGGCGCGGTAGACGAGCAGTTGGCGACGGCCTTCGAACAGGTCGTGCAGGCTCGCCGGACCGTTGGGTCCCTCGAAGACGTAGCCGTCGTCGACCGCCGTCCACGGCATCCGCCTGCGGTCCGCCGCCAATGCGTCGCGGGTACGGGTGAACTCCTTCTCCTTCACGAGCATCTCCTGGTAGGCGGCGGCCCACTCCTGCGCGGACACGATGCGGGGTGCGTTCACGACGGTCTCCTTTCGACCTGTGCGACAATGGCTTTCCGGTCATTCGTCAATATCGTTCAACTTATTGGTTGAATGTTTGGCAAGGCCAGCACACCATGACTTCCCGGGTATAGTCAACAGAGTGGTTGAAGATCAAGTGCTCGATCGGGCGTACTCCGCACTCGCCGATCCGACGCGTCGCTCGCTGTTGGAGGCGCTGCGTCACGGTGACGCCCGGCTGACCGACCTGGCCGCCCCGCTGCCGATGACCTTCGCGGGCGTGTCTCGTCACATCGGTGTCCTCGAGGCGGCCGGACTGGTGCGACGCGAGGTACGCGGCAGGGAGCACTGGTTCTCGCTCCAGCCGGAAGGGCTGACGCCTGCTCAGCAGTGGCTCGGCGAGCAGACGGACTTCTGGTCGACGCGTGCGGACGCCCTGTCGGCGCGACTGCGACGAAAGCGCGCCAACCGATGACCGATGCCGCGACCGCCCGCGTCCAGCGCCTCATGCCTGCCGCTCCCGACGTGGTGTTCGACGAGTGGCTGGACCCGGAGTCGTTGGCGGACTGGATGTGTCCGCGGCCTGCCCGGTGCGTCGCCATCGACGTCGAGCCACGCGTCGGTGGTGCGGTGCGGTTCGACGTCGACGATTCCGGTCGGCTGGTCCTGATCGTCGGGCACTTCCTGGCGATCGACCGCCCGCACCTGCTGCGCTTCACGTGGAGCCACTCCGGCTGGCAGGACCCCACGACGGTCAGCGTCGTCACCGTCGCGTTCGAGCCGGTCGGTGACGACCAGACGCTGATGTCCATCGAGCACTCGTTGCTGCCGCCGGAGGGATACGAGGATCACCTGCACGGCTGGACCGTCACCGCCGACCAACTCGCCGCCCACCTCGGTGGTTGACGCGCAGTTGCCGGGTGTGAACGATGGCGGGATGCCCGACCGTCCCTACGCGCTGGTCCGTCGGCCTGCACAGACCTTGGCCGACGGAATCGTGACATTCATCGAGCGTCGGCCATTGGACGTCGAACTGGCCAAGCGGCAGTGGGACGGCTACGTCGATGCGCTGCACCGCAGCGGCTGGCCCACCGTGGCGATCGACGGTGACGATGCGATGCCGGACTGCGTGTTCGTCGAGGACACCGTGGTGATGTTCGGCGACCTTGCGGTGATCACCAACCCGCGGCAGCCCGCTCGCAATCCGGAAATCGTTGCGGTGCAACAGAAGATCGATGAGTTGGGCTTGGAGGCGACGGCGATCACCGAGGGAACGTTGGATGGCGGTGACGTGCTCAAGATCGGGTTTCAGGTGTACGTGGGCCTCAGCGGCACCACCAACGCGTCGGCGATCGCGCAGCTCGCCCGGATCCTCGCTCCTCGCGGCTACACCGTCACCACGGTGCCACAGACCAAGGCGCTGCACCTGAAGAGCGCGATCACGGCGCTGCCCGACGGCACCGTGATCGGCTACGAGCCCGTCGTGAACGACCCCGGCCTCTTCCCCTCTTTCCTCGCCGTACCCGAGGGGCCGGGCGCGCACGTGGTCATCCTCGACGACGACCTCCTGCTGATGAGCTCCGCCGCACCCCAGACGGCGGAGTTGCTGACCGACCGCGGGTATCGTGTGGAGCCCGTGGACGTCTCGGAGTACGAGAAGCTCGAGGGCTGCGTCACGTGCCTGAGCGTCCGGGTCCGCTGAACGACGTGCCTACACGGCGGCAACGATGTTCATCGTCATCCTGAGCGTGGTCCTCGGACTGATGCATCTCTACCTCTGGAAGAGGTTGGTCAAGGACACCACCCGACCCGGTCGTACCCGCGTGGTCCTCTCCTGCGCGCTGACCGTGCTCGCGGCACTGCTGGTCGCGGCGTTGGCCCTCCCGAGGATCATCGGGGTGGCCGCGTCGGCGTGGTTCGCCTGGCCGGGCTACCTCTGGTTCGCCGTGGTCGTGTACCTGTTCCTGACGCTGCTCGTACTGGAACCGATCCGACTGGCACTGGGGCGCTGGACGAGGCACGCACCGGTCCCGGAGGCCGAACCCGTGGCGCCGCAGGTCGTCGACCGCCGCGTATTCCTGGCCCGTGTGGGTGCGGCGGCGGCAGGAGTCGCGTCGGTGAGCCTGGTCGGGGTCGGCACTGCCAACGCGCTCGGCGCACCGAACGTGCTGCACGTCCCGGTCCGCCTGCGTCGACTCGATCCGCGGCTGAACGGTTTTCGGATCGCCGTGGTGTCGGACATCCACCTCGGTCCGCTCGCGGGCCGTGCACATACCGAGCGGATCGTCCGGATGATCAACGAGACCGACCCGGACCTCGTGGCGATCGTGGGCGACCTGGTCGACGGAACGGTCACCGAACTCGGATCCGCCGCGGAACCGTTGCAGGACTTGCACTCTCGAGAGGGCTCGTTCTTCGTCACCGGTAACCACGAGTACTTCGTCGACGACACGCCGTCCTGGCTACGCGAGCTCGACCGGCTCGGCGTGCAGCCGCTACGCAACGAGAACACCGTGATTCGCCGGGACGGCGCTGCGTTCGACCTCGCTGGAGTCAACGACGTCGCGGGTGCCTCGAGATCGGATCCACCGGATTTCGATCGTGCGCTGGCAGGGCGGGACCCGTCCCGGCCAACGGTGCTGCTTGCCCACCAACCGGTGCAGGTGACCGAGGCCGCCGCGCGCGGCGTGGACCTCCAGCTGTCCGGGCACACGCACGGCGGCCAGATGTGGCCCTTCCACTACGTGGTCCGCGCGGTACAGCCGTCGCTCGCCGGATTGTCCGCAGTCGACCAGACGCAGCTGTACGTGTCACGGGGAGCGGGATTCTGGGGCCCACCGGTGCGAATCGGCGCACCCCCGGACATCAGCGTGATCTCCCTCGAGTCGCCGGACTGACCTGAGCCATCGCGGTGCACCGTTGAGGCACAATCGGTGACGTGACGACACCGCCGCAGGGTCCGCAACGACCGCCCGAGCGCGGCGAACCGATCCGCCCCGACGCCCCGACACGACGGATTCCGCTGCCACCGCGGCCGGAACCGCCGACCCAGCAGTTCCGCGCGCGGCGGCGCCCGAGCGACTCGGTGCCCACCGAGCGGTTTCGGCCGCCGGGTGACGCGGTGCCCACCGAGCGGATCCAGCTGCCGCCCCGACCTCCCGGACCACCGCCACAGATCGGTCCGCCGCTGGTCGGTCCGCCGCCGCGCAGTGGTCCGGACGCGCAACCCTCGCCAGGGGAGAAGCCACCGAAGGAGCGTCGCCGCGCGTGGTGGCGTGACCCGCTGTCGCTGGCCCTCGTCGCCGTCATCGTCGTGGCGCTCATCGTCGGTGGGCTCGCGGGAGCCGAGTTGTACGCGCGGCACCGGGTCGACGGCATCCTGGTCGAGGTCGCCGAATGCGTCGTCAAGGACGGTGCGACGGTGTCCATCGGCGTCAATCCGCCGTTCCTGTGGCAGCACGTCACCGGCCACTACACGAACATCTCGGTGTCCACCGACGGCAACCAGGTGCAGGACGCCGAGGGAATGCAGGCCGACGTGTCCGTCTCGGACGTCCGACTACAGGGCACGTCCGACTCGAAGGGAACCATTGGATCCCTCGACGCCACGTTGACGTGGACTGCGGCAGGCATCAAGGACACCGTCGCCGCGAACCTCCCCGGCGTGGGCAATCTCGTCACGGGGGTGACGACCGACGCGGCAGCGGGCACGCTGAAACTGGAGGCCGGCAGCATCAACGTCACCGCGAAGCCGGTCGTGACCAAGGGGGACCTCGCGCTACAGGTCGTCGACGTCACCGGCCCGCTGGCGAAGGACACCGTGCAGACCGCGCTCGACGGGCTGACCGCGAAGCTCAACGCGCAGTACCCCCTCGGCATCCACGCCGACAGCGTCGAGGTGACCTCCACTGGCGTCGTCGGAAAGTTCTCGACGGAGAACGCGTCGATTCCTCAGAGCGACGCCAACGCCTGCTTCGCCCGGTTGTGACGTTCAGATCGTAGGCGTACCAGTCGTACCACTCGATCAGATCGCCATCGTTCGACCCCTTCGTCGCTTGTAGCTGCCGACCATCGTGTGACGGAAGTCCCACGCGGAGAAGCGCTCTACGGCGCATCGTCCGGTTTCCTTGCACGATCCACAGATTCGCCGAAGCGGTATCGCTCAGTCGGAGGCGATCGATGCAGCCAACGACCGCAGCCGGACCACGCAAGCTTCGAGCACGACGAGGTCGACGTCGGCAGCCCCGGGGTACCCTCCGCGATACTCGAAGGGGTTGTCGATGTCTCGGATCAGCATCAGCATGTACGCCAGCAGGTAGGTGATCACGCCGACGACGAGAAGGGTAGGCGCTAGTGGCCC
The DNA here is from genome assembly GCA_025963385.1 of Mycobacterium sp. Taxonomy (GTDB): domain Bacteria; phylum Actinomycetota; class Actinomycetes; order Mycobacteriales; family Mycobacteriaceae; genus Mycobacterium. The sequence continues at coordinate 12,299 of JAOPUT010000077.1, read as the reverse complement.
GATGTTGATGACCAGCAACAGGATCACGATCATCAGAGCGGTGACCTCAACGATCAGATAGCCCGCCGCCACATAGGAGGTGCGCCGGATCGTGTCCATGCGGATGATCAGTTTGCGGGCGGTCGCCTGCTCGGACTTCAATCGGCTGGTGAAACCCGCCTGGATCTTTGGCGTGAACGCGGCGAAGAAGGGGTTGAGCCGCCGCAGCTCGGCGAGGACGTCGTCCAGTCCGTCGTCGTGTAGCAGCCACGTCCGGACTGCCTCGCCGACGGTTGCCACCTGAAGGAGGCACTGTCGAGCCTCCGGCAGCTCGAGTTCCGAGTGGACGATCAGGCACTCGTCGGCGATCGTCTCCAGGCTCGCCGCGACCTCCCCGGGCAGCCGCTCGGCCTCCTTGAAGTCGGCTGCGGTGCCTGCCAACAAGAAGCCCACGATGAAGACCTCGGCCGCGATCACGCCGGTGAGCAACGGGCTGAAATCGAGATGTTTGAGAGCACTCTCGTCGTAGGCCCACTTGAGCAGGACCATTGCGATCGCAACCGGCGCGGCCACTACGAGTAACCGGGGGTTACCGTGCAGGAACCTCGTCATCGATAAAGCCTGCCGCGTCGCGATTTCGAGGGCAAGGGTCGAGTGCGCGCGTGGCGACCATGTCGTCACTCTCACGTCGCAGCTACCTCCGACGTTTCACGGCGGCGACCGGCACCACCCCGATCAAATGGCTCATCGCCCCAACGCATTGCGGCAAGCCTGGCGTTACTGGAGTCGTCCTCGCTGTCGATCGAGCAGATCGCCACGCGAGTCGGGCTCGAGTCTCCGGTGACCTACCGACACCACTTCGTCCGCGCGCTGCGCACCACTCCCAGTCGGTACCGCGCCTGCTTCACGGGCCGGTCGGAACACGCCGACCCCTGAGTCGCCGACGGCGTCATGCGAGGTGTGGTTCGAGTTCGGCGATCAACTGCGCCTTGCCGCCGAAGCCCATCACGCGATGAATCTCCCTGCCGTCCTTGAACACCAGCATTGCCGGGATGCCGCGGAAGCCGAACCGTTCCCAGACGCCCTCGAACTGGTCTACGTCGACCTTGCGGATGACGATCCGTCCGGCCCACTGATCAGCCAAATCGGCGAGCACCGGCGTCACCATGCGGCACGGCTGGCACCAATCCGCCCAGAAGTCCACCAGCAGAGGCACTCCCGTAGAACTTTCGGCTGTGATGTCATCCGGGGTGATCGCGGTCAGCTTGTCGCGCGCGAGGAGGTACGCCTGCTTGTCCGTCGCCTCCTTGGCAAGGACGTCGGTGGACACCCGGTCGCCGTGCGCTCGTACCCAGCCGGTGATCTCCTCGAAGCGCGGTCCCGGTGCGTCGTGTTCACCGCACGCCTCGTCGATCGCGGAGATCAGCGGGCGGATGGCCCGGCTGATCCCATCGCCGCTGCCTTCGAGCCCGAACGCCCGCACGGTAACCGTGCCGTGGTCGTCGTGGACTTCGGCGTCCTGCCACAGTCGAATCATGTACTGCTCGTCATCGGTGACGTGCCAGCGGATCGCCATGTCGCGCAACCGCGCCAATTCGCGCGACGCGACCTCCTCGTCCGACAGCCGCGTTCCGTGCTCACGCACATACGCCTCAAAGGGCTCGTGCTCCGGTGAGCCTGGACCGCCGATCTGCTTCACGAGGCTGCCGAGCAGCGTCTGATAGACCTCGTCTTCACCGTCGCCCGCCGCTTCCAACCCGAAGGCCGGCCAGCGGCCGGTCACAGTGTCGTCTGACTGCCGAATCTCAACGCCCTCAAGCAATTTGACTGACCATATGCCGTCGCCCGGCATGACGACGGGGAACTCGTGATCGCGCTCCATGGGGACCTCCCAGTATTCGCGAACGGTGTACGCCACGCTATCAGGGCCTGCCGCCGCTCACTGCGCTCCTGGTGGCCACCGACTACGTTCAGTGGATGAACTACTCGTGGGAGGGGTTGTCCGACGGTGTGTACCGATGCCGCCTGCCGTTCCTCGACGTCACAGTGGGCCTGATTCACGGCAGCCGGGATGATCTTCTGATCGACTGCGGGACAACACTTCTCGAGGCGTCATCGATCGCCGATGACGTCGCTGCCCTCACCGGAGGGGTCGTGACGCACCTGGTGATGACCCACCATCACTTCGACCACGTCCTCGGATCCGCGGGCTTCGGCGACGCCGAGCTCTACGGCCCGCCAGCCGTCGTCGCGGCCTTGACCTCCGGGCTCGACGAGGTCCGCGCTCACGCCATCGGCTACGGCGCCGACCCAGACGAGCTGGACCGGACGATCGCCGCCGTGCGGGCCCCGGACCATGCGATCGGGGACGCCGATCTCGATCTGGGGGACCGGTTCGTCCACGTCCGCCATCCGGGACGGGGGCACACCGATCACGACCTGATCGTCGTCGTCCCGCCCGGAGAACCATGGCAGCGCACCGTGGTGTTCTGCGGCGATCTGGTCGAGGAGTCGGCCGATCCCGCGATCGACGATGGCTCCGACGTCGCCGCGTGGCCGGGTTCCCTCGACAGGGTGCTGGAACTCGGCGGACCCGACGCCGTCTACGTACCCGGTCACGGGGCCGTGGTGGACGCGGACTTCATCCGGCGACAGCGTGACTGGCTCGTCATGCGCGGCGGTTCATGATGGAGGGCATGGAGTCGACCCGGGTGGATCGGTGGCTGTGGGCGGTTCGGCTGACGAAGACCAGGCCCGACGCAGCCGCCGCATGCCGGGGTGGGCACGTGCGCATCAACGATCGACCCGCCAAGCCGTCGACGACGGTGGCGCCGGGTGACGAGGTGCGCGCCCGGCTGGGGGACACGACACGGATCGTCGAAGTGGTGCGCGTGATTCAGAAGCGGGTGGGCGCGGCCGACGCCGTCACCTGCTTCCTCGACCACACCCCCGCCCCTCCGCCGACGGTGTCCATACCCGTGGCGTTTCGCGATCGCGGTGCCGGTCGGCCGACGAAGCGGGATCGCCGGGCCCTGGAGAAGTGGCGAGCGCGTCAGGCGTGAGCCCGTGATGTCGGGTCACACCAAGTCGATGTATGGGACGATGACCGTGCGCCGCGGCTCGACCCGATGACGTCGACCGCGGGCGCCAGCAGAGAGGACGATCGGGTTTCATGACCGAAGGAAAGCGCGCACCTGCCGCCAGCGCCGCGAAGCTCCTGTTCGCGGGCGCCATCATCGCCGGAGGTGCGCTGGCCATGGCCGGCCAGGCCGGCGCCGACCCGGACGTGCCGTTCACGCCCGTGCCCGGAGCCCCCGACGCGCCGCCTGCGCCCAGCCAGCAGGTTGTGGAGGGTGGCGACGCCGCGATGGCCGCGCCAGCGCCGCCGCCCAACGGGGCCCCGATGGTGCCCGAGATCGCCAATCCTCAGTACGGCTCCGGCTCGGGTCCGCTCGGCTTCCTGCGCGACGCCTGGCACCAGGCCAAGGACCCGTACGGCGTCGGCGACACGCCCGACGGAATGCCGGAGGGCGCCGCGCCACCACCAGGTGCTGGTCCGCCGCCACCGCTTCCCCCGGGATTCCGTTCGCTGAACTTCCCCGAGTCCGACACGCCCGCCGTGCAGGCCCCTCCCAACAGTGGTGGACCAGCCCTGCCGCCCGGGTACTACCCGTTGAACGGCCCACCACCGCCGGGATACGAGGCGCCGGCACCGGCAGCCCCCGCCGATCCAGCAGCGCCACCGATCCTTCCGGCGCCTCCGGGCTGACGGCACCTCGGCTGCGCCACGCCGCGCCCTGAAGGCGAGGAAGCCGTTCTCGGCGAACCCACTGACGTCGGGCACGCCGACAGCGTCGCGCGTCACCAGCCCATGGCACCAACGGTCATTGCCGCGCGACCGCTCGGCCGTTCCTCTCGCGGTGCTTGCATCCCGGCCAGCAGCACGGCCTCCGCTGTCCTTCCTCCAACTCCTCCTGAGTTCGACGGATGCGGCGCTCCCTGGTCTTCTGCTGCTTGGCGTCCTCCACCCAGCAGATGAACTCGTTGCGCGCCAACGGCGTGATGTCCTTCCACGCATCGAGGGCGGTCCCGTTCGCGATCAGCGCGTTGCGCAGGTCGGCGGGCAGGTCGTGAACCACGCCACCGGGCACTTGCGGGCTGCTCATGGGAGAAAGGTAGGTCAGCAGCACTCGTACTGGACGAACTTCACGCGAGCCGGCGACGCCAATCCTTGTGTGGCAACAGGATTCGGGGCCATCTCACGTCATGGAGGCGGTCAGCCCGTGATGCCGAGGACCTTGATCGCGAAGATCAGCGAGTCACCCGGCTGAATTCCGGCGGCGGGCTGACCGTTCGGGTACCCGTCGGCCGGGTCCATCGCCACGGCGACCGTCGACCCGACGTGCTGGCCCGCGATGGCCTTCTGGAAGCCCGTCACGACTCCGGTCAGGGGGAACTCCGCAGGCTCACCCCGCTGGTAGCTGCTGTCGAACACCCTGCCGTCACGTCCGTTGACGCCCATGTAGCAGACCGAGACCGTTGCGGTGGGAGCGACGACAGGTCCGTCACCCGCCTGCAGGGTGTGAACCTGGGTCTCGGTGACGCTGAACGGTCCGTCGACCTTGACCACGGGTGCGGCGGTGTCCGTCGATCCAGTGACCGCGACGCTGCCGCTGGTTCCTGGCAACGTCCATTCGGGGGTGCCGGCGTTCTCCGGCGCGGCCGAGGGGCACGTGTCGGCGGCGGGCGAGCCGGGCGCGGCCTGAGCGTCTGAACCGCACGCAGCGAGCATCATGACGAGGGGCGCGGCACACGCCATGACAACGACGGGGACGGAGTTGCGAGATGACTTCACGGAGGCCACGGTACAGCCGCCCTACAGCTCGCCCGTGGGCTACGGCGGGTCTTGCGGTCGGAGGACCTCCACCCGCCTGTCGACGAGCAGGGGCAAGATGCTCTCGACGACCAGTTCACGGTAGTGCGGCGAGTCCCGGTGGGCATCGAGAGCGGCGCCGTCGCGGTAGCGCTCGATCAGCATCACCGTGGTGGGCTCGTCCACGCCCTGGAGGACCTCGTATCCGAGACATCCCGGCTCGGCCAGCGAGCATCGGCGCAGCGCAGCGACGTACGTGAGGGCATCGTCGAGAGACGCCTCGGTGGTCTGCCAGCGAGCGACCACGACGATGGCTGCAGACGAGTCCATGATGGCGATGCTCCTATGCGCGTCGGGCGGGAACGGTTCAGTGTCCATGTCAGCATTCCGACGCGGTCGCCGCAGGTGGATCGAGCTCATTCGCGTGCAATGGGCAACCGACGGGCCCGAATGTGGTATCGGCGGCCGGGGGATCAGGTGAGGTTCAGCGTCACACCGGCGTCGGCGAAGGCGTCGACCACCGCATCGAAGAAGCCGGCCCGCTCATGCTTCAGGTATGGGCGCGACAAATCACTGTGCTGCCATTCGAACTCGAACGGCCGGTCGTCCGGGGTGCCGAACCCACCGCGCAGACAGTCGGCCAGCGCGTCGAGGTTCCGCCCGAAGTAGCCGCCGGGGCCATTGACCGAGCGGCCGATCTCTCGATAGAAGTCCTTGACCGACTTGATCTTTCGGCCATCGATGCGGAAGACCTGCGGCGTCATGGTTGTCTTCCCGCATCGGTGACCAGGCAGAAGGAGTCGTAATGGTCGTTCGTGTAGTAGTACTGCCGCGGATGGGTCGTCGGTGCTCCGCCGGTGATGATCCGCTTCGTCGACCGGTTGTGGGCGCCAGGGGTGATCACCGTGTACTCGTGGTAGTAGCCCTTGGCCTCGCTGGGCAGGTGACCCTCGCGGTTGCCGAACACCACACCGTCGCTGCGGGGGAAGGGAAATGGGCCATTCGAGTGGATGAGCCGGACGGTGTCGGCGGCCTCGGGCGGCAGGGTAGCGAGCGGACACGTCGGCCCGCCGACGGACGTGGTCGGCTCCCGGGCGGACGTCGTCGGCACCGGACTCGACGACCCACCCTGCAGCAGCGCCCATCCACCGGCGATGACGATCAGCGCGCAGAGTGCGAGGAGTGCGTACCTGCCTCGACTCACCCGCGCTCCTCGCCGACGAAACCGTTCAGTTCGTGACGGTCCACGGCTCGCGGGCGAAGACGTGCTCGACCATCGGCTTGAAGAATTCGAGCGGTCGGTGTTCGAAGTCGATGTCGAAACAGTTCTGGTCGTACTTCTCGCAGAACTCCACACAGTCATCGAACCACTGGTGGCCCCGATACCTTTCCCGTGCGTCCCGCACGCCCCCCATGTGAGGGGCGTAGTAGTACTGCTGGAACTCGGGGTGGACCTTGACGATCCAGGCGATCTGCTCCGACACGTAGGGTGCGATGACGGCTGCTGCGAATGCGCCGTGGGCATGTGGCGCGTAGGTGTCGCCGATGTCGTGCAGGAGTGCCGCGACGACGTACTCGACCGGCCGTTGGTCGTCGAAGGCTCGGGTTGCCGACTGCAGGGAGTGGTCCAGCCGGCTGATGGGATACGCCTGCTCGCCATCGGCGAGCGCTTCGACCAGCCCGAGGACACGTGTCACGAGTGCGGCGTTGTTCGCGTCCTCCGCAGCCTCGATGAGGGCGTAGTCCTCGGCGGTGCCCTCGGCCATGGTGCGGTAGGTGGCGCGGGTCTTCGTGCTCATCGTTGGCTCCTCTCGCGAAGCGTTCCCGGTCGACGGTAGTCATCGGTCGTCTCGACCGCATGTCGATCGGCGGTGCAGCTACGGCCGCAAGATGTCGGCCCGGGAGACGGTTTCGACGAATGCGCGTGCGGCGGCGGCCAGTTCTTCGTCCGCGGTGGCGAGCGCGTCCGCCTGCAGCTGAGTCAGTGCGATGTCTCGGCCGGGTAGGTGTCCGGCCAGTTCGCATGGACTGGCGGATTTCCAGAAGCCCCGCCGCGCAACCGGATAGGGCCAGCGAAGGCTATGAAGGCTTATCGGCGGTGGGGGAGCCGTAGTTCGTGGCCAGGTGTTGCAGGATTCGTTCGTTGAGGGCGGCGAGCGTGTCGAGCTCAGCCGGGGTGAACAGGTCGACGAAGTTCCGGCGCACGTCCGCCACGTGCCCGGGCGCCGCCTTCTCGATCGCTGCGCGGCCGGCCGGCAGCAGGCAAACCATGGTGCTGCGGGCGTCGTCGGGGTTGGGCTCGCGCACGATCAGCCCGTCCTTCTCCATCCGCCGCAACTGGTGGGAGAGACGGCTCTTCTCCCAGCCCAGTGCGTTGCACAGGGCGTGGGCGGGCACTCGGTCCCCCTCGGGCGCCGAGAGCGACGCCAGGACGGCGTAGTCGGCTCCGGACAGGCCCGATTCCTGCAGGCGACGGTTCAGGTGAGCTTCGATCTGCTCGTGCGCGTGGATGAACGCCCCCCACGCGCGATCTTCACGCGCGTCCAGCCAGTTCGGTTCCATCGGTCTCCATGCTACCCCGTTTGGTTGACGCATCACCGATTGTGCGTATGGTTGAGGAGTCAACCTTTCCTACCGAGACGGGATACGAAATGAGCAGCATCAGCATCATCGGCCTGGGGAACATGGCCGGCGCCCTAGCCCAGAAAGCGCTCGCTGGCGGCAACACGGTCGAGATCATCGGCCGCGACTCGGCGAAGGCCAACGATTTGGCGGCCTCGCTCAGCGGCGTCACCGTCGGGACGGCCGGCACCGCGCCGGTGGGGGACATCGTCATCGTCGCAGTGCCGTATGCCAGCGCTGCGGCGGTGGTCAGCGAGTACGGGGATGCCCTCGACGGCAAGGTGATCGTCGACATCACCAACCCTGTCAGCCCCGATGCCAAGGGTCTTGTCACCCCCGAGGGCAGCTCCGGCGCACAGGAGATCGCCAAAGCTGCCCCCGCCGGCGCCCATGTCGTGAAGGCGTTCAACACGCTGTTCTCGCATGTTCTGTCGGCCGGATCAGCCGGGGGTCGTCCGTTGGACGTGTTCATCGCCGGCGATGACGAGCAGGCAAAGGCGGATGTCTCGGCGTTCATCGAGAGCCTTGGACTGCGCCCACTTGACGCCGGGGAGCTGCCCATGGCGCGGGCAATCGAGAACGCCGCCCTATTGCAACTCGGCCTCGTCACACACTCCATCAAGCACACCAACTTCGCCCTGGGCGTCAGCGTTCTCAGCTGAGCGCCCATTACCCTCAAAAGGACAGTCACATGCGCGTTTTCGTCACTGGCGGGACCGGCCATGCCGGTTCGTACATCATCCCCGAACTGATCGCCGCCGGGCACGAGGTCACCGGCCTGGCCCGGTCGGACACTTCCGCGGCGGCCCTGTCCGCACTGGGCGCAAAGGTGCGTCGCGGCGACCTCGAAAATCTCGACGGGCTCAAGGAGGCGGCTGCGAACGCCGACGGCGTCATCCACGTCGCGCACAGGCAAGACCTGCTTCCCTCCGGCGGCATGGACGCCGTGGCCGCCGCGGAGCTGCCGATCATGCTTGCCTACGGCGAGGCACTGGAAGGGACTGGAAAGCCGCTGGTCGTAGCGGGCAGTATCGGCTCGCCTGGAAACTTGGGCCGGCCGGCCACCGAGGACGACCCGGCCCTGCCCAGCAGCGATGAGGACAAGGGCACCCTGCGTGTTCGCAACGTCGTGGAACGGGCTGTAATCGGCCTCGCCGAAAGGGGAGTGCGGTCTTCGATCGTGCGGCTTCCCCTCATCGCGCACGACACGACGGATAACGCTGGCTTCCTGCCGGGGCTGATCGCGCTCGCTCAGGAGAAGGGCTTGGCCGGCTACCCCGGAGACGGCATGAATGTGTGGAACGCCGTACACATCCGCGATGTCGCCTCCCTGTTCCGTCTGGCGTTGGAGAAGGGTCCGGCGGGTAGGTATTGGCACGCGGTTCAGGATGAGGCCATCCCGTTCCGCGACATCGCCGAGGCCATCGGCAGCCGTCTGGATCTGCCCGCCGTGAGCGTTCCGATGGACGTGCTGATGCTGCCGGGATACTTCGGCCAGTTCACGAATCTGGTCACCGGATCCTACCCGGCGACCAGCCTCATCACCCGCCAAACCCTGGGCTGGGAACCCCTTCAGCCCAACCTGTTCGCCGATCTGGACAACGGCCACTACTTCTCGGTGGTGGGCGAATGACCACGTTCGCCCCGCGCCGCGACACGGTGGAGTCCTTCGTCGACTGCATCAACGGCGGCGCAGACACAGACACCCTCACCCGTCTGCTCGCCGAGGACGTGGTGCTGTACGGCCCGTTCGGCGACGACCCAATCATCGGCCGCGAGACCGCCATCGAAACCATCAAGACCGTCAACGGATTGTCGTCCGACGACACCTACCTGGAGGTCCTCAGCGGCGACACCCACCATGCCGCACACTTCCGACTGCAAGTCGGGGACGCCGCGGTCAACGGCATCTTTTTCGTCCTGCTCGACGCGCAGGGCAAGATCGCCGAGGTGAGCATCTTTTACCGCACGCTGCCGGCTGGCGTTGCGCTACAACGGAATCTCGCAGATGCCATCGGCATGCAGCCCTGGGAGTTGCGCACGGGCGGGGAGTGAGGCGATCAGGGGTCGTCCTGATTCGCCAGATAACCGCACGGCGCGTCGCACCCGTTTCCGGCCTAACCGTGAACGAATGCCGTTGTGGGTGAACTAAGCCTTGATGCCGAAGGGCTGACCCCGAAGTTCCTCTCTCATTCTCCAGTGTTCGTCGGCCTAGGCAGCCGCGACGACGACAGTGCCGTCATCTGAGATGGTGACGACCACGTCCATGTCATCGGAATCGTCGATGATCGTCAACAGCTCTATCACGGCATTGCGTAGTTCGGGTGCGTCCATGTTCTGAACGGTTTCGCGGTTATCCGGGTTGCCTCCGGGCGCCGCGGGTAGGTCTGTGGACTGGTTTCCGGTGGTGCTGCCTTGGTTTCCAGTGGTGGTTTGCGTGTCGGTGGTCTGCTGGTTTTCTGTGGAATTAGCCATGGCATCACGGTATTCACTAATTCGTCGGCAGTAGACGACCCGGCAGGTCGATTCTGAGCCCCCGACTTTGTCATGAGGAATCACGTCGACCATGCGCCGAGGCGGCGTCCGACCGCATGGGCTTCTTGTCCGTGCGTTGCTCCGGACCGCGTTTCAGCTGGTTCCTCCGCCAAAAGCTTGAGCTGACGGGACAATTCGGAGACGTTGGCGCATCATCCCGTCGCGTCGAATCCGACCCGCGAAGAACCTCGTCCTCGACTGTGCGTCGGCCCGAGGATCCCTAGGCTGCTTGTCCCGCCAGCGTGAACGAGGTACCGACCGCATTCGGCACGAACGCGGCGGGCAACGCTGCGGCAAGGCGGTGCTGGGCCTTCCAGCCGGTGCAGTGTGCGGGGACCAGCACGTCGGGCGCCATGTCGGTGAAGGCGGCGACGGTGGGTTCGATGATGGGTTCGAACGCCGGGCCAGTGAGGTGGAAGCCGCCGAGCAGTGCGTGCAGTCGATCCACGCCGGTCAACCGCATCGCGTGGCGGGCGATGTTCACCGCGCCGGCGTGTCCGCATCCGGTGATGACGACGAGGCCACGTCCGCGGACGTGCACCACCAGCCCTTGCTCGTCGAGGATCAACGGGTCGGGTTCCCAACGTCCGTCGTGCCACGCCTCGTGATTCGGCATGCCGTGCTCGAAGTCGGTGGTGCGGTCGACCTCTCCAGTGATCAGTACCGACTTGTCCAGCAGCAGCGAAGGTTGTCGCCGTTCGATCACCTCGAGTCCCTCGGCCTCCAGGGCCGCGCGGCTCAAGGTCGGTATGTTCCAGTGGTGTTGGTCGGGTAGGACGAGGCGACGCCGGGTCCACACCAGAGGGTGAACCGTGAGCGGCATTCCGCTTCGTCCGCGCAGCCGAGCCAGGCCAGGAAAGCCGCCAGCGTGATCGAAGTGTCCGTGGCTGAGCACCAGGACCTCGATCGTGGCCACGTCCAGCCCGAGGCGCTCGATGTTGGTGGCCATCCCGTCCGGGGAGACCCCGGTATCGAACAGGACTGTGTGCGTGGCGTTTCCGCGGCGGGTCGTGACCAGCGCCGAGAATCCGTGCTCGGCGACCAAACCGGGTACGGTGCGGCCGTCTACGTACTGCGGGGCCGCAACGTCAGGTAGACCAGTGAACGACGTACGGCGGGCGGGTCCGGTGTCGCCCATCAGCGCGTCGTAGCTGTTGTCCATCAACGTGGTGACGATCACCTCATCGACCGGTTCCAAGGCGATCGGGTCCACCGCCGGGCCCTCCGCTCGGCGCGGGCTGGCGGCGGCCACCACGTCGGCGAGCCCGCCACCGTCACCACACATACCTTCAGTGTGCGCTTCTTCAAACTCGGCGGGTGGGTGTCATCCTCAGTACGTGCACACTGTGTGCACATCCGCGCTGGGCAAGTCCGGCTCTGCCCACTTAACCCCCCGCGCAGGTTGCCGCATTACTACGCGACCGAGGAACCACATAAACGTAACCGTCGCGCTCATGTCCTCTACGAGACCGGCGGAGGTTGTCCCTCGCCGCTGGCTGCCAGCGCGGCGTCCCAGTCGCAGACCGTGCAGCCATGGCGGTAGGCGGATCGGGCGAAGGCGAGCGCGGTGGCATGAGGATCGTCGGCAACGCGGGCATCGTCCCAATCGAGCAGGTACTCGCCGAGCGAGCTGTCCCAGCGTGCGGCGGCAGCGATGAGGTAGTCGGTGACTGCGGCGGCGTCATAGGTGCGCGTGCCCGTTGTTGTGCTCCACGACGGCGGCGTGCTGGCGCAGGTCGAGCGCGACGACGAGCGTGCCCGAATCGTCGGGCGCGGGCAGCGGGGCAGTCTCCCCGCCGCGTGCGGTCAGCCGCAGCGCGGCGTGCTGAAGTTGCGGCTCCGGCGGCGCCATGGCCACGGCGAGCTTGCCGAGGATCTGCGTGTGGGCGTGCAGGGTGTCGCAGGTGGCGCTCCATGCGGACAGGTCGAGCGTCGGCCAGTGCGGGGATATGGCCGGAAGGTACTACTCGCCGAACGACGTCCGGAAGCGGTGTGCCGGGTAGTCGTTACCGGTACCGTGTCGAGTGGGGAAGTGGGGGAAGGAGATCCGATGTCAGGCATGCAGTTCGGGATCTTCACCGTAGGAGACGTCACACCGGACCCGACAACCGGCATTGCACCGACGGAAGCTGATCGGATCCGTGCGACCGTAACCATCGCGAGGAAAGCCGAAGAGGTCGGCCTGGATGTGTTCGCCACGGGCGAGCATCACAACCCGCCCTTCGTGCCGTCGTCGCCGACCACGTTGCTGGGATACATCGCCGCGCAAACCGAGCGCATCATTCTGTCG